>NZ_JBKQTQ010000349.1:0-6715 GCF_052143115.1 Mycobacterium sp. | reverse complement strand
GATCAAGCGCACCACGATCTGCTGCGTCGGGATGCTCGCACTGATCGCCGGGACGGTCTCCTACCTGCACATGCACCGGGCATGTGAATCGGACGGCAACGTTTCGGAGTCCCCTCGCATACGTGCGTCATCACAGCTGAATCGCGCTTAACTGTCGACACCGCGGGGGACAGCACCGCCTCTGCCGCCGCCCCGCGGTCCGGATCGCCACGCGGACGTGGAAGGAAATCGAACGCTTTACTTGTAGTAACGTCGGCTGCGGGCCCCGTCGTGAAGCGGGTGTGAGACCTAACCAGTGGAGGTGCCGGGATGGCCGAGCTCGCGGCGAGGCATGCCCGATGGCGTCCTGGAGGTCCCGCAGGCTGGCCCCAGCGTCAAAGTCCCTGGTGATGCCGTCAAGCCCGGCGACACGCCAGCGAGCGTGTGCCTGCACGCAGGTGGGTTCTGGCTCTTGTTACATGCCCACGACCAGGCACGATGCTAGCGATTAGACCCCGGAATGCATACCAGCTGCAGAAGTCCGGCCAGGCGTTTAGCCGAATCCTTCCGCGTCGCGGCTATCACCCTTGTCGGGTATCGAAACGCTGGCTCACATTGGCCGCTAGCTTTGGCGGGGCGAATCCACGTGCCAGGGTTTTCCGTGACTCCCCGCAAGCAGCCGGTATGATTCCCCAGACCGTACGCAAGTCGGCGATGCCGGGAGGCAAGCGTGACCGCTGCTGGAGATGCGCAGGCCGGACCAACGACGAGTCGGATGCAGGACGCGGTGCGTCTCCTGCTTCTGATCGACGGAGCGGCTGAGCCGTTGGCCGACCCACCTCCTCCGGAAGCGCCGCCTGGGGCCGTCGCCGTGCTGCGCACGCAGGTCGCGCTTCAAAAGATGGACTTTTGGCTGCGCAATCCGGACTACCTTGCCAACGAGCTCCTCGATCGCTACGAGGACACCGGCGCCGCAGATCTTCTTGCGGAGGCGGAACGGATATTAATGTCGGAGGAGCCAGAAGTACGCCGCTTCCCGATGCTGCGCTACCGATTCGGCGCGTACGAGCCGCTGGACGGCGCGCTCTCGGTGCTCTCCAGTGTCGGCCTTGTGCTGCGCCGCCGCGAGGGGACGCCTGGCCACACGCGGCAGCACAACTACTACCTGACGGCGGTCGGCCGGTCGGTGGCACGTGACATGGTGGCCGACGTGCCCGAGCTGTCGTACTACGTCAACCGGGTGGCGCTTCTCGTTCGGCTTACATCGGGGTACGGCGGGACCCAGCTAAAGGACATCCAGTACGACCAGCAGGAGTACGCAGAGGCGGCACTCAACACGCGCATTCAGTCGATCGCCTCCCGTGTCCGTTCGCGACTCCTTGCGATGACCGGAGCGGCACAGTGACGGTCCAGCCCGTCGGAAACCTTGTCGACGCGGTCGCCACCCGCGCAGGTGTCGACAGCGCCATCGTTCTCGAGGTGCTGGCCGCGCATGGCATCCCGACCGCGACGGTACCGACTGCCCGCAGGTCACTGCGGGTCACGCGGCTCCGGTTGCGCGGCACGAAGACCGGCGTCCCGGAAGCTGGTCCCTTCGACCGCACATTCACGCTTCCCGCTGGCGTCGTCATGGCGGTGGGGCCGAACCTGCGCGGCAAGACGAGCCTGCTCGAGATCATCACCCTCTGCTTGCGCGGCACGCCGCGCGAACTTCAGCTCGATGTCGCCACGTGGCTCGACACAGTGGAGTGCGACGCAGATGTGAACGGTGTGCCGCTGCGATTCCGGCTCCAGATTTCCGACGGGCAAATCACCGACGCGACTATCGCGGAGCTTCCTTCAGAAGGGTCACGGGGCGGTGCCGGGCTGATCCCTGGGCGCACCCTGGTGACCGCGACTTCCGCCGAGGAGTATGCCGCAGCGGTCGACGCCTTCATGCTCGACCGGCTCGACCTCGACCCCATCTACGCCGCTATCCGCGACGGCGGCCAGCAGCGGCATGCATGGCCGTCATATTTCGGCGCGCTTTATCCTCCCACCGGCGGCGACAAAGTACTTCTCGGTGAGACCGTGATGGGCGGACTTGCTGGTCGCCTGCTCATGGTGTTTCTCGATCTGCCAGGCGCAGCCCTCTTGACCCGGGTGAACACCCTTCGCGAGACGCTTCGCGCGCAGGCAAGGACACGGACCGCGTCGGCCGATCCCGCTGGGTCCCGCATCGCCGAACTCCGTGCGCAGCACCAGGAGCAGCTCGACCAGGCCCATCGCGCGTTGGCCGCGCTGCCTAAGGGGCCCGCTGCCCCAATTGCCGAGCTCGCCGCCCGTGTTGCGGCGCTAGGTATACAAGTAGCGGACGCTGACGCCAATTGGCGGGCTTTGGAGGCAGCGCATCGACAATCGAAGGCTGCGCGTCTCGAAGACGAGCGCGCGCTCAACAACGCCCGCGAGACTGCCGTCGTCGCAAGACTCTTTCACGGCCTCGATCCGACCAACTGCCCCCGGTGCGAGACACCCGTCGGTGCCGACCGCCGCGCCAGCGAGACTTCGGATCACCGATGCGCTGTGTGCGCCTCGCGCCTGACTGACGACGACGACGCGACCGCTGACGTCATAGCCGAACGTGAGGAGGCGCTTAAGGCGTCGCGTGCTGCCGAAGCGGAGTCGTTGCGTGCCTTGGAGGATCAGGAGCGCCGCGTCGGCGCGCTCACCGCGGACCTGCAGGCGCGTGAGCGTGAACTCACTGAGGCGCGTGCCGCTCGGGAGGTCGGCGAGCGAGCCGCGCTCGAGGCTGTGGTCGCCCGCAGCGAGGGCGCGCTCGCCGTCCTCACGCAGGCCGTTGCGCCTAGCGGCACCACCGAAGAACCCGACCCGACGCTGACTGTCCTTGACGCGCTGCATGCTGAGCTCGATGAGCGGCTGCAGGCAGCAGCGCGCGGACTGCTCGAGACCCTCGGCCAGGAGATCGCCGAACTGGCGCGCCGCTTCGGAATGCACTCGGTCACCGCCGTCACGCTGAACCGCGCCGCTCGAATGGACATCACGAAGGGGGGCGTCGCCGCTGGCTCGTTCAGTCGCCAGAGCCCGGGTGAGAGACTCCGGCTGCGTATTGCGACCGTCATCGCGCTGGTGCGTGTAGGCACTCGGCTCGGTATCGCCACGCACCCGGGGTTGTTGATGATCGACAGTTTGCGCGCTGAAGAAGTGCAGGACGCTGACGCGCATGCCGTCGTGGACGCGCTGGTCCAGATAGCCGCCGACACGCCCGGGCTGCAAATCCTGACCACTACGCAAGACCAGACGCTTCCAAGAGGGAGACTCGGAGAGGAGGCCGTGCTGCGCCCAATGCCGGGTGGCGATGCCCTCTGGTGATGCTCCCCACCGACAGAGCGAAGGAGCGCCCGTATGATCGGCCCGGTCGAGACCGCGCTGCTCGCCGCAGCCAGGGACGGCGCAGTAGCCGACCTTAACTCGCTCGGAGCCACTACGGATGTCACCGCCGAAATGGTCACACTCGCGGCATCCCCAGCGGCGCCGCTAGCCGCTGCGGCCCTCACTGTCGCCACCCGGCGCGCTCCCGGAGGCGGTTGGGGGCCCGCAGTCGAGGAGTTCAGCCGTGGGCTTGCCGCGCAGCGCAGCGTCCTTGCGCTCGCTGACACCGTCGATGAGCTCCTCGCCGACCCGGCAGTCGCGAGCGCTGCTGCAGTGGGCATCCACGGGCTGTTGCTTCGCGATCCAGACCCGCTCATCACTACGAACCCACATCTTGCCGCGACTCGCCTAGAGGCGGCACTGCGGGTAGCCCTTGCCGGCTCCGGCACCCCCTACCTCGTCCTGCACAGGCTTACCACCATTCCTAACGACGCCCCCGACGAGTACGCCGAGGCAATCCCTCGCCTCATCGGCGCCGCGCTCGATGCGTGGGGCGCTGACACGTCTTTGACCGCGCCGCTCGTCGATGCGCTGCGTGTGCTCCGCGCCCACCATGCGGCGACCGCCGATGCGACGTTCGAGCTGGCGTGCGACACCCTACGTACCGCATTGCGGCTCCCCAACGCGGAAGCTGCTACTGCCGTGCTCGCCGACGCGGCCGACGAGTTCGCCGCGGCCGAGGAGCTCGATGAGGCTCGCGACGACGCCGCGGCGTATGGCTCCGTCTGCCGCGCGGTAACCGCGTTTGCCGCCGGTGACTACGACACCCTGGTAGCCGCGGCTGCTCGCCTCCGCCTAGTCCTCGGCCGCCGGGACGCTTGGCACCTGAACTCCCACCTGCCTGCGTGGCGGCAGCCTGTCCGCGACGCTGAGACCGACTGGTTGGCTCTCGTCCTCGCTCTCCGTGACGCCATTGACAGGCTCCGCGAGCGTAGCTGGCTAGATACAGTCGCGGCCATCGGCCAGATCGCGCGCGTTTACGCCGCCGAGCGCACCACGGCCCCCGCGCCTGGTCTCACAGCAACCATCCGCCCGGCGGTCGAGAACGCTGTTGCAGCGAATGCCGTCCTCGCTGATCAGCTGCTCCGCGCCGTCGACAATGACCGTGCCCGCGGCCAGCCTCTTCTCCCGGCCGCGGCTGACGAGCTCGCCGCAGCAATCCGTCGACGTCACGTCCAGCAACCCGGCGACGACGACGACGCCGAGGACGACGACGCCGAGGAGGGCAAATATGCAGACAAACGTCTCGCGCGCATCGCGCCCCGACTCGAGCGCCTCGGACGCGAAGTCTGCCGCGCGCTTGAGACCGCCTTGAACGACGAGCAGCTTGCTGAGCTCGATGCGCTTCTTGTCTCCAGCGAAGCTGTCGATGTCAACGCCGACCCACTCCTGTCGGAAATGCGCAGCCACATCCTCGACGCGCTGAGCGCCAACCCGCGGTTCCGTGCCGACGCCCGCGCTGCCGTCGTACTGCTGCTCAACCGCACGCTGACATTCCTTCGCGACCGCTACGACCGCGGCGGCCCACTGTTGCCCAACGGCACCGACATCATCCGCATGCTGGGCGATGGCGATCGCGTCCCCGTCGAGGCCGACCTACAGTACGAGTTTTACGTCTGGCTCGCCACCTCGTGGCCGCTCGCAGGCAGGGTCACACTCGAGCAGCCGCGCGTCGGAACGGGCCGCGTCGACGTGATCACCTATGCTCTCGACGTTCGTCTCGCCACTGAGGTCAAGCGCGAGCTGGACAACAGCAGCCCGGAAGCATTGGAAGAGTACGTCCCGCAGACAGCGCAGTATTCCGGATCGAGCGAACCGTTCAGCCAGCTGCTCGTTCTCGATCTCACCGACCACAGCAACGGCGCGCGACCGCTACTCGATCTCACTTGGGTCGCCGAGCATCGCGCGGACTCGGACGCGTCGCCCCAGCATGTCATTGTGGCCGTCGTCGTCGGTAATCGCCCGACGCCGCGTCAGCTCACCGACAGTACTGCCCGTCGCCGCAAGAATTCCCGCCGACGCGGCTCGCGCTGATATCCGTCCCATCACATCACACTGCGTCAAACTACCGCAGCAGTACTTCCGCGCCGGATCAGCCGAGAACGCCGCCATCATCGAGCGCATCCTCGGCAACCGACCAGCGGCTCACCAGCCCATTGCCCCTTTCCGGCTTTAAGCCTCGTCACCCCCGGGGTGGTCAGATCCGCGGGAAATCCGGGATCTTCTTGGTCAGGAGCGCGTCACCAGGGGCGAAATAGCGGGGTTTTCTGACCGGGTTCTTGGGGCTCAGTACTGGTCCGCGCATCCGTTGTCGCTAGCAATGATCATGATCAGGCCGCTAGTCATCCCGGTGTAGGGAACGAACGTTTCCCCTACACCGGGATGACCGGGCGACCCGGCGAAGATCGTCGCTAGCACCCAACGGCCATGCGGATCTTCCCGGACCTGGAGCCGGTCATGCAGGTCTGCGCCATACGCGCACGTAATTCCGTTCCGGACGCCGGCCTAAGCGACGTCCTGACGCCCAGACGTCATGGCGTCTTCCTGCGCCTGTACTCCTGCACCGCGGGGGCGAGCAGAACGGCGAGTCTCGCCTTCTGCTCTTCCGAAAGCGGAGGCGCTAGGTGGGCCAGCTTGCGGAGGTACTCATCCCGTCGTTGCTTGTACCTGTCCAGCTGCTGCTGCCCGGCCTTGGTAATCTCACGACTGGCCATCAGGTCCCCTGCACCGGGTAGATCTGGTCCTGCGGGCTCTTCCACGAAGAAACAGACGCGCATCGCCCGCTCACGGTGTACCTCCCGCAGGACCGGCGCGGTACTCCGCCGTCGTGCAGGCCGCCGGAGAACGGCGGCATCCGCGCTCCGCTTGCGCCCCTCGGCGATCCACCTTTGGTATCGCCTCCGGGCCGGCACCGGCCTTACGGCACAGTTCCGTCGCCTGGCGGGCCAGCGGCTCGTGCAGCTCGCCCTCGGACGCGTCCTCCATGACCCCGCACACCTCGGCCCGCAGGTCAGCCCGGCCACCGGCGAGCTCGCGCAGCGCAGCCACCGCGGTGGCCTTTTCATCCGCGGTCAGCTCGCGCCACTTCGCGTGATGTTTCGCCTCGCTCGAGATCTTGGCGGCGAGAATCCGGTCAGCTTGCGGGCGCTTACCGATCACGCGTTCTAGTATCGTCCAGCCTGCGGGGGAGGCGCCGGGCCTGCTAGGGAAGGCGACCGCCCCGCTCAGGTTAGGGGGCGGGGGGCTGACAACCGGTACGCGGCCCAGCGCGTCCTACAGGGGCGAGCGGGGATCGTCTGGGTCGCCG
>NZ_JBKQTQ010000348.1:0-6100 GCF_052143115.1 Mycobacterium sp. | reverse complement strand
ATGGAAGGCCGAGTCGGCCAATGGTCGGGGTCGTCGTGCGGGGGTGTCGTCGTTTGGGATCAGTGGCACCAATGCGCATGTGATTATCGAGGCGCCCCCGACGGTGGGCGAGGAGGCTACCGAGCGGACGGTTGTGCCGCCGATCGTGCCGTGGGTGGTTTCGGCGAAGAGTGCGGCGGCGCTTTCGGCTCAGGCGTCGCGGTTGGGTGAATTCATCGCTACCCGTGAGCAGTTGGACGCCGGTGATGTGGGCTGGTCGTTGGCGGGGCGGTCGACGTTTGAGCATCGGGCGGTGGTACTTGGTGCTGACCGTCAGGAGTTACTCGGTGGTTTGGCTGAGTTTGCTGACGGGCTGCCGGGTGGTTCGGTGGTCTGCGGGCACAGCGCCCCGGCGGGCAAGACCGTGTTCGTCTTCCCCGGCCAAGGCTCGCAATGGCTCGGCATGGGCGTTGAATTACTCGACACTGCACCGGTTTTCGCTGAGCAGATCAACGCATGCGCAGAGGCATTCACCGAATTCGTCGATTGGTCACTGATCGACGTGCTGCGCGGCGCGCCGGGCGCGCCGGGTCTGGACCGCGTCGACGTGGTCCAACCAGTGCTGTTCGCGGTGATGGTCTCGCTCGCCGAATTGTGGCGATCGATCGGCGTACGTCCGGACGCCGTGATCGGCCATTCCCAAGGCGAAATCGCCGCTGCCTACGTCGCGGGGGCGCTCTCCCTGCGCGAGGCCGCACGGGTGGTGACACTGCGCAGCAAACTGCTGTTGGCGCTGGCCGGGCGCGGCGGCATGGTATCCCTGGCGTGCGGTCCCGAGCGAGCCCGAGAGTTGTTGGCTCCCTTCGGGAAAATGATCAGCATCGCCGCGATCAATGGACGATCCGCAGTTGTGGTGTCCGGTGACGTCGCCGCACTCGACGAGCTGGTGCAACAATGCGCCGAAATTGAGCTCCGTGCCCGCAAGATTGACGTCGACTACGCCTCACACTCCGTTGACGTCGAGGGCATCCGGGAGCAGCTCGCCGACGTCCTTTCCGGCCTCGAGCCACGTGCGTCGCGCACCGCATTCTTTTCCACGCTCACCGGCGGTCTGCTGGACACCGCAGGGTTGGACGCCGACTACTGGTATCGCAACATTCGCCAAACCGTGGAGTTCGACCAGGCCGTGCGCGGTGCATGCCAACAGGGCTATCGCACCTTCATCGAATGCAGCCCGCATCCCGGACTGATTGCCGGTATCGAGGACACCTTCAACGACTGCGCTGGCAGCGGCGCCGAACCGATCGTCATCCCCACCCTTGGCCGAGACGACGGCGGCATCCGCCGGTTCCTCACCTCGGCCGCGCAGGCCTTCGTCTCGGGCGTGGGCGTCGATTGGCGTGCGGTGCTGCCCGGGGCTGAGTATGTCGAGTTGCCGACGTATGCCTTTGAGCGGCGGCGGTTCTGGCTCTCCGGTGACGGCGCTGCTCTCGACGCCGCGGGCCTGGGGTTGGGCGCCAGTGAACACGCGCTGCTGGGTGCGGTGGTGGAGCTGCCGGACACGGGCGGGGTGGTGCTGACTGGTCGGCTCTCGCCGGCATCGCAGGGATGGTTAGGCGACCACGCCGTTGATGGCGTGGTGTTGTTCCCGGGTGCGGGATTTGTCGAGCTGGCGATCCGCGCCGGCGACGAAGTCGGCTGCTCGGCCGTCGACGAACTGACGTTGCAGTCGCCGTTGATGCTGCCGGCTTCGGGTTCGGTTGCGGTGCAGGTAGTCGTGGGATCAGCCGACGAATCCGGCCAGCGCGACGTGTCCGTGTACTCCCGCGCCGATGCCAATTCCGATTCGGGGTGGATCTGCCACGCCGCCGGGCAGTTGGGTCCGAAATCGATTGAGCCGGGCGCGGATTTGTCGGTATGGCCGCCCGAGGGCGCGGCTCCGGTCGATCTGGCTGATGGTTACCAGCGGTTGGCGGCGCGCGGGTATGACTATGGCCCGGCGTTTCAAGGGTTGACCACGCTGTGGCGTCGCGGCGACGAGCTTTTCGCCGAGGTTACGCTGCCGGATGCGGCGGGGGGCGTAGGCGGATTCGGTGTGCATCCGGTGCTATTGGACGCGGCGCTGCACGCGGCGGTGATGGTCCACGACGCGGCCGAGGTTGCCTTGCCGTTCTCTTGGCAGGGTGTGTCGTTGCATGCGGCGGGGGCGTCGGCGGTGCGGGCGCGGATTGCGCCGTCGGGTCCGTCGTCGGTGTCGGTGGAGTTGGCCGACGGGTTGGGGTTGCCGGTGTTGTCGGTGGCTTCGATGGCGGCTCGTCCGGTGTCGCAACAGCAGTTGATGGCGGCGATGTCCGGCTCAGCCGGGGATCGGCTCTTCGAGCTGGTGTGGTCGCCCGCATCGCCCGCGTCGCACGCCGAGACGCCGTCGTACGAAGTGTTCGAGGCGGTATCGGCTCTGCAGGATCCGGTCGTCGACACCTACGAGTGCACGCATAAGGCGTTGGCTTCGGTGCAATCATGGTTGGCCGAACGAGACTCGGGCGTCTTGGTGGTGTCAACCCGGGGCGCAATGGGATTGGCCGGCGAGGACGTCACCGATCTGGCAGGTGCCGCGGTGTGGGGGTTCGTGCGTTCGGCGCAGACCGAGCATCCCGGCCGGATCGTGCTGGTGGATTCCGATGCGCCGCTTGATGATACGACGATAGCGTCGGTTCTAGCAGTCGGTGAGCCGCACGCGCTGGTGCGGGGTCGAACAGTGTACACGGCGCGGGTGCACGGCAGTCGGGCGGTTGACGGTGTGTTGGTGCCGCCGGGTGACGGGCCATGGCGGTTGGGGCTTTCCAGTGCGGGCACCTTCGAGAATCTCCGGTTGGAGCCGGTGCCCAACGCCGATGCCCCCTTGGAGCCCGGCCAGGTCCGAGTGGCCATGCGCGCCATCGCCACCAACTTCCGCGACATCATGATCACCCTGGGCATGTTCACCCACGACGCGCTGATCGGTGGCGAAGGCGCCGGCGTCGTCGTTGAAGTCGGGCGTGGCGTAACCGAATTCGCGGTCGGCGACTCGGTGTATGGGTTCTTCCCCGATGGCAGCGGCACCCTAGTCGCCGGCGACGCTCGGCTATTGCTTCGTATGCCTGCCGACTGGTCTTACGCCGAAGCCGCAGCCATATCAGCCGTTTTCACCACCGCCTACTACGCGTTCGTGCATCTGGCGGATGTCCGGCCGGGGCAGCGGGTGTTGGTGCATGCTGCGACCGGTGGGGTGGGGATGGCTGCGGTGCAGTTGGCCCGGTATTTGGGGTTGGAGGTGTTCGCCACTGCCAGTCGTGGCAAGTGGGACACGTTGCGGGCGATGGGCTTTGATGAGGACCATATTGCCGATTCGCGCAGTCTGGAGTTTGAGGACAAGTTCCGGGCGGTGACCGGTGGTCGCGGTGTGGATGTGATGCTGGATTCGCTGGCCGGTGACTTCGTGGATGCCTCATTGCGTTTGGTCGCCCCCGGTGGGGTGTTTTTGGAGATGGGCAAGACCGACATCCGCGACCCCGGTGTCGTCGCAGAAGAACACCCCGGTGTGCGTTACCGCGCCTTCGACCTTTTCGAGCCGGGCCGTGTCCGCATGCATCAGTACATGCTCGAGCTCGCCGAACTGTTCGACGCCGGAATCCTTCGGCCGCTCCCGGTCACGACGTTTGATGTACGCCGGGCACCCGCGGCACTGCGGTATCTGAGTCAGGCTCGCCACACCGGCAAGGTTGTCTTGACGATGCCCGATGCATGGGCGGCGGGCACCGTGTTGATCACCGGCGGCACGGGCATGGCGGGATCGGCGCTTGCCCGTCATCTGGTGACCGATCACGGCGTGCGCAATCTGGTGTTGGCGAGCCGGCGTGGTCCTGACGCTGCCGGCGCGGCTGACCTGGCAAGCGAACTGCGCGAGGCGGGTGTCGAGGTGTCGGTGGTGGCGTGTGATGCCGCTGACCGGCAGGCGTTGGCAAAAGTGATTTCGGATATTCCGGTCCAGCATCCGCTTTCGGCAGTGATCCACACCGCCGGTGTTCTTGACGACGCGGTGGTGACGTCGTTGACGCCGGAGCGGGTGGATGCGGTGTTGCGGGCAAAAGTGGATGCGGCGTGGAACCTGCACGAGCTGACCCGCGATGCGAATGTGTCGGCATTTGTGATGTTTTCGTCGATGGCCGGGTTGGTGGGGTCGTCGGGGCAGGCCAACTATGCCGCGGCTAACTCGTTCCTCGACGGGTTGGCAGTGCAACGCCGTGCTCACGGTCTGCCGGCGATTTCGCTGGGCTGGGGCCTCTGGGAGCAAGCCAGTGACATGACCGGCGGACTCGACGCCGCGGGTAGGGCCCGACTGGGCCGCAGCGGTGTGTTGGCGCTGTCGTCGGCCGAGGCGTTACAGCTGTTCGACACCGCGATGGTGGTCGACGAACCGTTCCTGCTGCCCGCCCGTATCGACACCACCGCGCTGCGCGCCAACGCGGCGGTAGTACCGCCGATGTTCGTCGACCTGATCAACGCTCCGACCCGCCGACGAGTCGACGACTCGCTGGTCGCCAGTAAGTCGAAGTCGGCACTGGCACACCGCATACACGGGCTACCGGAGGCCGAGCAGCACGCGGTGCTGCTAGATCTGGTGCGCTCGCATATCGCGACCGTGCTGGGCAACACCACGGCCGAAGCCATCGACCCGGACAAGGCGTTCCAGGAGCTCGGCTTCGACTCGTTGACCGCGGTTGAGATGCGCAACCGGCTCAAAGCCGCCACCGGACTGGCGCTTTCACCCACCCTCATCTTCGACTACCCGACACCCAACGGTCTCGCTACCTACATCCGCAGCGAACTCGCCGGCGTCCCACAAGAGATCAAGCAGGTGGCCGCAGTCCGCGCCGCCACCGACGAGCCGATCGCCATCGTCGGGATGGCCTGCCGGTTTCCTGGCGGAGTCACTTCCCCAGAAGACCTGTGGGACATGGTTATCCAGGGCCGTGACGTGCTCACCGAATTCCCGAACGACCGGGGCTGGGATCTGGCCGACCTATTCAACCCCGACCCCGATGTGCCCGGCGCCTGCTACACGCGCACCGGTGGATTCGTGGACGGCGTCGCAGACTTCGACCCCGCGTTCTTTGGCGTGGGGCCATCCGAGGCGCTGGCGATGGACCCCCAACAACGCATGTTCCTCGAGTTGTCGTGGGAGGCGCTGGAGCGGGCGGGCGTTGACCCGACCACGTTGCGGGGCAGCGCCACTGGCGTATTCGCCGGTGTCATGACCCAGGGCTACGGCATGTTCTCCGCCGAGCCGGTGGAAGGCTTCCGGTTGACCGGCCAGCTGTCCAGCGTCGCATCGGGCCGGGTGGCCTATGTGCTGGGGTTGGAGGGCCCTGCGCTGTCGGTGGATACCGCGTGCTCGTCGTCGTTGGTGACCTTGCACATGGCGGTGCAGTCGTTGCGGTCGGGGGAGTGCGATTTGGCGCTGGCCGGCGGTGTCACCGTCAACGCCACCCCGGACATCTTCGTGGAGTTCAGCCGCTGGCGCGGCTTGTCGCCGGATGGCCGGTGCAAAGCGTTCGCCGGGGCGGCCGACGGCACGGGATTCTCCGAGGGCGGCGGCATGCTGGTGGCGGAGCGGCTGTCAGACGCCCAGCGGTTGGGGCATCCGGTGTTGGCGGTGGTGCGGGGTTCGGCGGTCAATCAGGACGGGGCATCGAATGGATTGACCGCGCCCAATGGGCCCTCGCAGCAGCGGGTGGTGCGGTCGGCGCTGGCCAACGCCGGGTTGAGCCCCGCCGATGTCGACGCGGTGGAGGGCCACGGCACGGGCACCACGTTGGGTGATCCGATCGAGGCCCAGGCGTTGTTGGCGACCTATGGGCAGGACCGCAGCGCGCCGCTGTGGTTGGGGTCGATCAAGTCGAACATGGGTCACACCCAGGCCGCGGCCGGTGTGGCCGGGGTGATGAAGATGATTTTGGCGATGCGCCATGAGACGTTGCCGGCAACATTGCATGTGGATGCGCCTTCTCCGCACGTGGATTGGTCGGCGGGGTCGGTGGAGTTGTTGATGGAACCGCAGCCATGGAAGGCCGAGTCGGCCAAT
>NZ_JBKQTQ010000347.1:0-13381 GCF_052143115.1 Mycobacterium sp. | reverse complement strand
GGGCGCCACCGAGGAAGACCGGCATCGGAATTCCCGGCACGTCGCTGCACAGGAAGTCAACATGGCGCAGGATCGAGCCGATGTACCACCGCGGCATCATGTTGAGGGCACCGGCGATCCATTGCGTATAGGGCAGCGACTTCTCGTGGCGCACCCTGCCGGTTCTCTCGTGGATCTGGCGGATTCGCTGGGCCGGATCGGGTTCGCCGACCGGCACGTCGAACCGCATCAAGGTGATCCGGTTGCCGCCCATCTCGTCGCCCTCTTCGCGCAGGCTTATCGGCATCGTGAGATGAAGGTCGCCGACCGCGACGCCGTGCTTTTCGTGGTAGCGGCGCAGCCCGCCGGCCACCCCCGCGACGAACGCATCGTTCAACGCACCGCCGCAGCGGTGGGCGGCAGCCCGAAGCTCCGGAAACGGGACCTCCAGCACGCCGAGACGCCGGATGAGGCTGCGCTTCGTCATCAGCGGCGAACCCGTCCGGTTCACCGGGCGCACGGTTCGGTAGACCGACGCGGCCATCTCCACAGCCGACGAAACGGTAAGTACCGGCCGCCGAATGCCGTTGGAAATCAGCTTCGGTGCACTCTTCAGTGTGCCCATCACAGCGTTCCCCACCAATTGGGCGTCGTATCGCGCGGTGTCGCGGTAGCCGCGCAGCCACGGCGGCGGGGGCACTTCAGGCAATTCCGCCATTGGTCCGTGCTTCTCGGGGACCTCGGACAAGTCGAAGAGGATCATCCCGATCTGGATGCCTCCGACGCCGTCAGTCAGAGCGTGGTGGAACTTGAGGACCATTGCCGCGCCGTCGGTTTCGAGGCCGTCGATGAACGTGGCCTCCCAGAGCGGGCGTGCCCGGTCGAAGTCCTCCATCGCGGCGACTCGGGCCATTTCCAGCACCTTGTCAAAAGTGCCGGGCGCGGTCGCGGTCACTCTGCGCATGTGGAAGTCGAGGTCGAAGTCTGGCGCGTACTCCCACCGCGGCGGCGCGGGCGGCGGAGACGGGACGACTCGCTGTCGCGTCATCGGCACCTTTTGCGAGATGAGGCTGAAGCGATTGCGTACCTCTTCCCAATCCGGAGATCGGTCGAGCATGATCACCGTGACCACCGTGGAACGCAATCGAGGATCGCTTTCCATCGCCCACGTGAACGCGTCGCTGTTGCGCATAAACTCGGTCATTTGTGCCTAAAGTACGACTCCCGCCAGCCGTCGTCACGACCTCTGTAATACCGGTGACTTTGGTCCCTTCAGAAAAGGGCATTCGCCGCGGTCAACAGCGCCGCTCAGGGGCTGGGTACTGACCGGCAGCCCGCGCCGCAATGACGGCGTCGACGGCGAGCTACCACATTCATTGACCGCGTCCAGATGATGTTGTTGTCGTCAATTTTAATCCCGCTGCCGGGAATCGAACCCGCTGCATTAGAGCTGTAAACTGCGACAAGATTACGACGCGAGACCTGTGGACACACCCAAAGATGTTGATGCCACAACAGGACCCAACAAACATCATTCGTTGGCCGCGTGTCAGCCGATGATCGGTAGCCTGCGCCTGCGTGCCAGCCGAGTCAGAGCTGACTGCATTACGGATCGCACATGCGCGTCGACCTCAGCGACGGCGGGACGAGCGCCGAACTTGGCCACAATGTCGATCGGTGGCAAGACCAAGGTGACGATCTTGGTCGGTATCGGGACGTTGACCGGCACGACGACGCTGAACCCGAACGGGAAGCCGAACGCAATCGGCAGGATGTCGGTGCGAAACAGTCGGCGCTCCAGCCTCGTCAGCCGAAGCGCACGCGCCAGCCACCTCCCGCGGGTCAAATAGAGTTGGCTTTCCTGCGCGCCGATCGACACCGCCGGCACGATTGGCACCCCGGCCTCGATGGCCGTGGTGACGTATCCAGAGCGACCACCGAAGTCGATGGAGTCTTCCTGCACGGTAGGCCGATAAGCGTCATAATCGCCGCCCGGGAACACCATGACCACAGCACCGGTCGCCAGCGCCGCCGCGGCGTTGTCATGCGTCGCACGGATAACTCCGGTGCGCCTGAGAAGTTCAGCGGCTGGCCCGGCGAACAATGTGTCGTGACCGAGTGTGTAGAGCGGACGTTCGTAGCCGAAGGTGTCGTAATAGGCAACTGCGAAGACCGGCATGTCGGGCGTCACGAGCCCGCCTGAATGATTCGAGACCACCAGAGATGGACCGGCCGGGATGTTTGCCAAGCCCCTCACCTGTGCTCGGAAGTATCGCTTGACAATCGGGCGGGTCAGCCCGACGACCACCTCTGTGAGACCGGCGTCCCACTTATCGACGTCGGTATGTTGAACCGCTCCCGGTACCTCGCCCATGCTGATTGCCTATTGCCGTCCCCACAGTTGCGCCAGCCACGCCAGTCTTGTCCTATCGCAATCGGCCGCCGGCCACTAGGGCCAAAAGGAGCTATCTTCAGGGACTTTGACCCCTGCGAACCGATCACGCGAGAGAGGCTGCGGCTTCGTCTTTCAGAAGAACGCACGGACCACGAGTGCTACACCACGCTGTTTCCGGCTCGAAGGCTTCGCGCTGCAGACAATTGTTCGCTGTCTGCGTCGCTGGTGGAGCTGCCGGGAATCGAACCCGGGTCCTACGGCATTCCCTCAAGGCTTCTCCGTGCGCAGTTCGCTATGCCTCTACTCGGATCTCTCGGTCACACGAACTAGCCGAGATGACGATCCCAGTCGCTGTGAGTGTCCCGATGAGTCCCGCGACCGAACTCATCGGTTGATCCCTCTAGCTGACGCCAGGGTCCGGGTCGAGGGCGTTCCCGGTCTGACGGACTAGCTGTCGCTTAGGCAGCGAGAGCGTAGTCGCGCTGATGTGAATCGGCGCTTATATGGTTGCAACGACGCTTACGGTGGTCTCTTGCCTGCACCGGCACGCTTCCCTTGATTCGATGCGCGAAGTCGAAACCGTTCAGCCCCTCGCATCCCCGCCGACTTTCGGCAGGACACCTAATGATACGCGGTTTCTAACGACGACCCTGATAACAACCATCCCGGCGGCTCGGCGCCGTGAGCTGGTCAGATCGTGTAGTTCAGGTGCTCGACGATGCGGCTGGCGACTTCCTGGTCACCGCTGAGCTGGACGCCGCCGGCACCGGGCTCCGCTCGGCCGCCGGCCAGCCGGGTGAACAGCGCGCCGTCCAGCCGGATCGTGGCCGTCGGTTGTTGTCCGCCGAAATCGTCTACTAGCTGGGCGCGACCGTCGACAGCGACGCGGATGGTGCGGGCCAGCGGACCGGTCAGCTCGATGGCAACCCGGGACCCGTCGGGCGCTTTACCGAGTCTGCCGACCACGTAGCCCATGCTGGTAACCATCTCGTCGAGCGTCAGGCGCGCCGCCGGGCCGGTGAGGTCAGCGTCGGAGGCCGGTTCGTCCACGGCATCGCGGATGTCGTGCTCATGCATCCAGCAGTCAAAGACCCGCACCCGCATAAAGCGCCCATAACTGTCGGGGCCAACCGGGGTCAGGGTCGGCGCGTTCCAGTCGTCGACGGACATGTCAGTCAAGCGTTTACGGCGATCGGCGGTCAGCATGCGGAACCGCTGGTGAAGGTCGGCGCCGGATTCTGCGCTCAGGTGACGGATCCAGCACTCGTTGGCCACGCCGACGTCGTTGCGCACGTGGGCCAGTGTCGACACGTCGATATCGGCGTCGGGTGTGCCGACTCCCTGCAGCACCGACTCGGTGCCGATGATGTGGGCGACCACGTTGTGCACCGACCAGCCGGGCAGCGGCGTCGGCGTCTGCCACCGCTGCTCGGAGAGTCCGGTCAGCAACCGGTCCAGGTTGTCCCAGGTGGCGAACAGACCCGACAACACCTCGGACTTGTCGAGTTCGGTGACCGGGCGCGAGGGGCTGCTCATGTCTCCTGATGCTAGACGGACGTCAGGTTGCGGCGATCATGCTCACCGACACCGCCGCCAGGGCCATGCCGAGCGCCTGCCAGCGAGTCACCCGCTCGCGCAGCACGATGATGGCCAGAATGACCGTCGTCGCCGGATACAGCGAAATCAAGATGCTGGCCAACGACAGCATCCATTTCTGAATCGCCAGCAGCATGGTGATGTTGGCGCAGGTATCCAGCAACGCCGCGGCGACCGCCAGCCGCAGCGGCGTCCTGGACGGAAGTTGGAGATTGTTGCTCATTCCCGCAACGGCGAACACCAGCACGGTGGCCGCCGCCCGGGCAAAGAACAGCGGCCATAACCGGCACTCCACCGGGGCCTGGTGCAGCAGCACGAAGTCCAGCCCGAACGCCACCCCCGAGCCGACCGTCAACCAGGCCACTTTGCTGGTGAACCGGTGGGTCCGGACATCCTCGTCGGCGGGCGACTCCCGGCTCACCAGGATCACCGCAAGCATTGCCAGCACCACGCCTACCGACGCGGTCTCCCCCGGTCGCTCGCCGAGCGCCACGCCGACGGCGACAGGGACGGCAGCGTTGAGTATCGCGGCAAGCGGTGAGACCACCGAGATCGGTCCGGCGCTCACCGCCGCGTAGAACCAATAGACGCCGATCGCCTGACTGATCCCGTACAGCGAGCCCCACAGCAGCGCGCCCGAGTGGACCGGGCCGCCGGCCGTGGCGGCCGTCACGCCCAGCAAGACCGTGGCGACCGGATAGGTCACCAACATGACGCGGAGCCCGGCCGCGCGTCGAGAGGCAACCCCCCCGACAAAATCACTGACGCCGTAGCTGACTGCGGACAGCTGAGCGTACGCGGCGCCGATCAGTTCATGCCCTTGGCTCGTCGGCTCAATTCACGGACTACTTCCCGCTGAGCGTCGCGACGCGCCATGTCCTGCCGCTTGTCGTGCGCGCGCTTGCCGCGCGCCAGCGCTATTTCCACCTTGACTTTTCCCTCGGAGAAGTAGAGTTTCAACGGAATCAGCGCGAGGTTACCATCACGTATCTTGCCGATTAGTGCGTCGATTTGGCGCCTGTGGAGTAACAGTTTCCGGGTACGACGCGGCTCGTGGTTGGTCCAGGTGCCGTGGTGATATTCCGGAATGTGCAGGTTGCGCAGCCAAACTTCGCCGTCGTCGACGGTTGCGTAGGCGTCTACCAGCGACGCCTTACCGTCTCTGAGGCTTTTTACCTCAGTGCCGAGCAAAACCAACCCGGCCTCGTAGACCTCGAGGATTGAATAGTCGTGGCGCGCCTTGCGGTTGGTGGCGACGACATGCTGTCCTGGCGCCTTTTTGGCCACGGCTACCGCCGCACGTACAGGCGCAATGTTGCGTACGCCGTTACGCCGGCCATCGCGACGCCCAACAACAACAGAAGCGGCGCGATATAGAGGATGTCGGCGTAGTCGACCGGGGCGATCAGATGCGCTTGATAGAACTGGCTCAGCGCATTGTCCAGGAACATCGCTCGCACCACGATCAGGCCAACGATGGCGATGATGACGCCGGCGGTCGCCGCCACCATGGCCTCGACCAGGAAGGGCAGCTGGGTATACCAGCGCGTCGCGCCGACCAACCGCATGATGCCGACCTCGGTGCGACGCGTATAGGCCGCGACCTGGACCATGTTGGCGATCAACAGAATCGCCCCGACGGCCTGCACCAAGGCGACGGCGAAGGCGGCATTGCTGAGACCGTCCAACACGGCAAACAGCCGATCGATCAGATCCTTCTGGTTGAGCACATGGTCGACCCCGGGCTGGCCTTGCATCGCGGCGTCAAAGTCGGCGTGCTGCTCGGGATTTTCCAGCTTGACGATGAACGACGCCGGGAATGCATCCTTGCTCGCGAGATCCTTGAACTGCGGGAGCTTGCGAATAGCGTCGTCGTAGGCCTCCTGGCGATTGAGGAACCTCACCGACTTGACGTCGTTGCGCGCCTCGATCTTCTCGCGCAGCGCCTTGCACGGCGGGCTCTGGCAGGTCGCATCGTTGGCCGAAAGGTCGTCGTTGAGGAAGACCTGAGTCTCGACCCGGTCGAGATAGATGCTGCGTGAGTGGTCGGCCAATCGGACCACCAGCAGGCCGCCACCGAACAGGCCGATCGAAATCGCGGTGGTCAGGATCATCGCGACGGTCATGGTGACATTGCGACGAAGACCGGTCAGGACCTCGTTGAACAGGAAGCTGAAGCGCACTTAGCGATCCATCCCGTAGACGCCGCGCTGCTCGTCTCGTACCAGCCTGCCCAGTGACAGCTCCACCACACGCTGCCGCATCGAGTCGACGATGTGATGGTCGTGCGTGGCCATCAGCACAGTGGTCCCGGTGCGGTTGATCCGCTCCAGCAGATCCATGATGTCGTTGCTGGTCTCCGGGTCGAGGTTCCCGGTGGGCTCGTCGGCCAGCAACACCAGCGGCCGGTTGACGAAAGCCCGGGCGATGGCCACCCGCTGCTGCTCGCCCCCGGACAACTCGTGCGGCAGCCGGCTGGCCTTGCCGGACAGGCCGACCATCTCCAGCACGTCGGGCACCACCCGGTTGATCACCTCGGCGCGCTTGCCGATGACCTCCAGTGCGAACGCGACGTTATCGAAGGCCGTCTTCTGTTGCAGCAGCCGGAAGTCCTGGAAGACGCAGCCGAGTACCTGACGCAGTTTCGGGATGTGGCGTCCGGGCAGCGTGTTGACGTGAAACTTCGAGACCCGGACATCACCGGTGGTGGGCGTCTCGGCGCCCAGCAGCAGCCGCATGAACGTCGACTTGCCGGAGCCGGATGGGCCGATCAGGAAGACGAACTCACCCTTGTCGATCTTCACGTTGACGTTGTCCAGCGCTGGCCGCGCCGACGACTTGTACTGCTTAGTGACATGGTCGAGGGTGATCATCACGGATCGCCAGTGTAACGGTGAGTTTCGCTAACGTTCGCCAGGCGGCCCGGCGACGGTTCGGCCGCGTCACGGGGCAGCGGGGAGCCGGCCATCAGGGCAAGCCGGGCAGAGGCGGCGCGGCCGGGGGTGTCGGCGCCTGGCCGGGCGGTGGCGACGTCGTCGTGGCGGGCGGACCAAACGGCGGCGGCAACACAATCGTCGGCAGGTTGAAGGGCGGCGGCGGTGTGGTTGTCGTCGGTGTCGGAGGCGGCGTGGTTGTCGGCGTAGGGGTCACGGTCACGGTGGTTGGCGGTTCCTCAACCCGACTGCGCGGCACCCAGGTGTAGTTCGGGTCGGGCACGTAGCCCGGTGGCACCACCTCGGTCGCAGGCACCTGAGTGGTTGTCGATGAAGATTTCGAGTGCTCGTGGTCGCTGTAGACCCACCACAACGCTGCAAAAGCAATGATCAGCACCAGCGTGGACGTACGCATGTGCCCACCGAACAAATAGCCCGGCCAGCGGCGATCCAGGTCATTGTGTCTTCGCAGCGGGTTCCGCATGAAATTCGTCAATGGCTGGGACCCTGCGTTTCGTCCTCGGCACCCGTGGCGATGGCTCCCACCGTCACCGGTGTCTCACTCGGCGTGTCAACGCCGGCGCGGGTAAGAGCACGGACCACCAGGGCCCGCAGTCGCCGGCCGGCCTCGAATTGCTTACCGGGCAGCGTGCGCGCCACCAAGCGCAAGGTAACGACGTCGACCTCGATCCTTTCCACTCCCATCACGGTGGGCGCATCCAGCAGCAACTCGCCCAACAGCTTGTCGTCGAGCGCATGCTCGCACGCCTGGCGCAGCGTGTCGTTGATCATGCCCAGGTCAGCGCTGGCTTGCACCGGGATGTCGACGACGGCGCGTGCCCAATCTTTGGACAGGTTCACCGTTTTGACGATCTGACCGTTGGGGATCGTTAACAACTCGCCATCGGAGGCGCGCAGCCGAGTGACTCGCAGCGTCACATTTTCGACGGTGCCGGTGGCGTCAGTCGCCGAGACCACAGTAAGCGTGACCAGATCGCCAAAGCCATATTGCTTCTCGAGGATGATGAAGAACCCGGCCAGCAGGTCTCTTACCATCTGTTGGGCGCCAAAACCCAGCGCAGCCCCGACCACCGCCGCCGGCGCCACAAAACCGCGCACCGAGACGTTGAGGATGTCGGCCAGCTGCACGGCGACAACGATGGCGATCAGCACCACCGACACCCACGAGATCAGTGACGCAACGGTCTGGCGGTGCTTGGTGGCTTCCGAACGCACCAGCGCGTCGCTCTCGACGAACCCCTCGTCGAGCCGCTCGGTCACCTTCTGCGCGGCCCAGTTGACGAATCGCGCCGCGAGCACTGCCGCGATCAGCAACAGGATGATGTGAAGACCGCTGGTCAACAACCAGTCGCCGAGATTACCGTGCCAGACATCCCGCCAGGGTTGGGCCGCCGCTATCGAGAGAAAGTTTTTATCAGTCGTCATCTTTTCGGTTGCGCCACCGGATTCCTGCTTCCAGGAATCCATCGATGTCTCCGTCGAGAACAGCAGCCGGATTGCCCACCTCGTAGTCCGTACGCAGGTCCTTGACCATCTGATACGGATGCAATACGTAAGAGCGCATCTGGTTACCCCAGGAGCTGCCGCCGTCCCCCTTCAATGCGTCGAGTTCCGCGCGTTCTTCTAAGCGCTTGCGTTCCAACAACTTTGCCTGAAGAACTCGCATCGCGGCCACCTTGTTCTGGAGCTGCGACTTCTCGTTCTGACACGTCACGACGATACCGGTCGGGATGTGGGTGAGGCGAACCGCGGAGTCGGTGGTGTTCACCGACTGCCCGCCGGGGCCGCTGGAGCGGTACACGTCGACGCGTATATCGCCCTCGGGGATATCGATGTGGTCGGTGGTCTCCACCACCGGCAACACTTCGACTTCGGCGAACGACGTCTGCCGTCGGCTCTGGTTGTCGAACGGGCTGATCCGCACCAGCCGATGGGTGCCCTGTTCGACCGACAACGTGCCGTAGCCGAATGGAGCATGCACGGCGAAGGTCGCGCTTTTGATCCCGGCCTCTTCGGCATACGACGTGTCGAATACCTCGACGGGATACTTGTGCTGCTCAGCCCACCGGATATACATCCGCATCAGCATCTCGGCCCAGTCCGCGGCATCCACGCCGCCCGCACCGGAACGGATGGTGACCAGCGCCTCCCGCTCGTCGTACTCACCCGAGAGCAGGGTGCGGACCTCCATAGCCTCGATATCGGCACTCAGCGCCTTGAGCTCCGCGTCCGCCTCGGCCTGCGCCTCGGCCGCGGCGTCGCCGCTCTCTTCGGCCGCCAGTTCGTAGAGCACCGGCAGATCGTCGAGGCGACGGCGCAGGTCTTCGACGCGCCGCAACTCGCCCTGGGTGTGTGAAAGCTCGCTGGTCACCCGCTGCGCTCGGGCCTGGTCATCCCACAGGTTGGGATCGGCCGCCTCGTGCTCCAGCTTGTCGATACGGCTGCGCAGACCGTCGACATCGAGCACCCGCTCCACCGTGGTCAGGGTGGAGTCAAGTGCGGCGATGTCGGCCTGGCGGTCGGGGTCCACAGCTGATCACGTTACCGGCGCAGTTACGCGCGGCGACGATGCGGGCCGCATGGCGGCCCGAGGAGGAGCCGGGCAATCGTCGTTCGGCGCGCGACCAGCCGCGGCTCGGCGGGACGGACGAATTAGCATCGGGGATTATGCGTCCCTACCACGTCGCGATCGTCGGCTCTGGTCCATCCGGATTCTTCGCGGCAGCATCGCTGCTGAAGGCCGCTGATTCCGCTGAGGACGTCGACGTCGGAGTCGACATGCTGGAAATGCTGCCGACACCGTGGGGCCTGGTGCGTTCCGGCGTCGCACCCGACCACCCCAAGATCAAGTCGATCAGTAAGCAGTTCGAGAAAACCGCTGAGGACCCGCGCTTCCGTTTCTTCGGCAACGTCGTGGTCGGCGAGCACGTCGAGGCCGCTGAACTCGCCGAACGCTACGACGCGGTGATCTATGCCATTGGGACCCAATCCGATCGGTCGTTGAACATTCCCGGCGAAGAACTGCGCGGCAGCGTCGCTGCGGTCGACTTCGTGGGCTGGTACAACGCCCACCCACACTTTGAGCACGCGACACCTGACCTGTCGGGCGCCCGAGCCGTTGTCGTCGGGAACGGCAATGTCGCACTCGACGTCGCACGCATCCTCGTCACCGACCCCGATGTGCTGGCAGAAACCGACATCGCCGACCACGCCCTGGAATCGCTGCGACCCTGTGGGGTGGAGGAAGTGGTGATCATCGGTCGTCGTGGCGCGTTGCAATCCGCGTTCACCACACTCGAGCTGCGTGAACTGGCAGACCTAGAAGGCGTCGACGTGATCGTCGACCCCGCGCAGCTGGAAGGCATCACCGACGAGGACCTCGAGGCCGCGGGCAAGATAACGAAGCAGAACATCAAGGCATTGCGCGACTACGCCGGCCGCGAGCCGCGTCCGGGACACCAACGGATGGTGTTCCGATTCTTGACCTCGCCGATCGAGATCAAGGGCGAGGAAAGCGTTGAGAGCATCGTGCTGGGCCGCAACGAACTGGTCAGTGACGAGCATGGACGGGTGTCGGCCAAGGACACCGGCGACCGCGAGGAACTGCCGGTTCAGCTGGTCGTGCGGTCCGTGGGGTATCGCGGTCTGCCCACTCCGGGTCTGCCATTCGACGAGAAGAGCGCGACCATCCCCCACACTGGCGGCCGGGTGGAGGGCCGTCGCAACGAGTACGTCGTCGGCTGGATCAAGCGCGGGCCGTCCGGCGTGATCGGCACCAACAAAAAGGACTCCCAGGAGACGGTCGACACCCTGATCGCCGATTTGACCGGCGCAACAGAGCTGGCGGACTTCCCCGACGACCATGCCGACAAGCTGGCCGACTGGCTGGCCTCCCGTCAGCCGAAGCTAGTCACCTCCGCGCACTGGAAGCTGATCGACGAGCATGAGCGATCGGCCGGGGAGCCGCACGGCCGCCCGCGCGTCAAGCTGCCGAGCCTGGCCAAGCTACTGCACATCAGCCACGGCTGACCATCAGGGCGACCGAACCAGCGGCAGGACGATTACCACGACCTGGCGGCGCAGAAGCAGATTCTGGACGACGCGTTCGCCGGACATGACGAGTGGAAAATCCCAGAGCTACTCGGCGCCGCACGCAATGACCCCGAGCTGTACTTCGATTCGGTCAGCCAGATTCACATGCCCTCATGGCACAGCGGGCGCATCGTGCTGGTCGGCGACGCCGCGCATTGCGCCTCCCCTCTTTCCGGGCGCGGGACGAAACTGGCCCTGACCGGCACATGGCTGCTGGCGCAGGCGCTTCGCGACCACCCCGCGGATCACCGGCAGGCGTTCGAGCAATACGAACATGAGCAGCGACCGCTGGCCGTGCGCGCCCAAGCTACCGCTGCGCCCGGGGGCGATCGACAGGTTCCCGCAACCCAAGAAGCCCTGGACGCCCGCAACCAGCATCTGCGGGCGGCGTCGGGCCGCTGAATCGGGAGCGAGCGAAAACTGTTGCCGTCACAGCGCTTTCAGGCTCAGCCGGCGGGCGTTTCGGGCGGCGCGAAAGCCCATTTGTCGGGATTTCGCTGTGAGTACACCACTGGCTTTAAATCGCCCACGGCCGGCCAGTTGTCGACATTGACGGCCATCCGTTGATAGACGGTGTAGTCGTTGACGGTTGGCCCGTCGATGACACCGGTGATCGTGACGTACTGCTCGCCGGTGGCCTCCGGCCGCGGGCTGACTCCGGTGATCAGCAGCGTGCCGCTGAGCGCGTCCGAGCGTGGTCCGCCACGGATGAACCGCGGCGCCAGAAACACCGTCAGAATCGTGACCAGCAACAGCAGCATGCCGATTTCCCACACCAGGCCATGGTAGGACTGCACAGATGAACCGGGACGATCTCGCGGTGGCGTTGACGCTCGCCGACCAGGCCGACGCGGTGACCGTCGCCCGCTTCGGGGTGCTGGACCTGCAGGTCGACACCAAACCCGACCTGACACCGGTGAGCGACGCGGACCGCACCGTCGAAACCGGTTTGCGTGAGACGCTCGGGCGGGTCCGGCCCGGCGACAGCATCCTCGGTGAAGAGTTCGGCGGGTCAACCACTTTGGCCGGCCGCCAGTGGATCATCGACCCGATCGACGGCACCAAGAATTTCGTCCGGGGCGTGCCGGTGTGGGCCAGCCTGATCGCGTTGCTGGACGACGGCGTGCCCCGGGTCGGGGTGGTCAGCGCGCCGGCGCTGCAGCGCCGATGGTGGGCCGCCAGCGGCGCCGGCGCGTTCGCGACGGTCGGCGAAGCCCCGGCTCGTCGGCTCTCGGTTTCCTCAGTGGCGCAGCTGAATTCGGCCAGCTTGTCGTTCTCCAGCCTGTCCGGATGGGCTCAGCTCGGTCTGCGGGAACGTTTCCTCGATTTGACGGATGCGGTGTGGCGGGTGCGCGCCTACGGCGATTTCCTGTCCTACTGCCTCGTAGCCGAGGGGGCCGTCGACATCGCCGCCGAGCCGGAGGTGTCGGTGTGGGACCTGGCGCCGCTGGACATCCTGGTGCGCGAGGCCGGCGGGACGTTCACCAGCCTCGACGGCACCGCCGGGCCGCATGGCGGCAGCGCAGTGGCGACCAACGGCGTTCTGCACGACCAGGTATTGGGCAGGCTTGCCGCCGGGTAGCCGGTGTGAAGTACTTAACAGACCTCGCTACCTTACTCTGGAGTAAGATGCAGTTATCCGCACTGCCCCAACAACCGAGGCTGCTGACATGACAAATACTGTCGCCCCGACAAACGGCTCGAAACCGCGCAAGAAACGCGCTGGTCGCAAAACCGCCGTCGGCGAGTACAAGCACAAGCGGACGGGCATCGACGTTGCGCTGGGCCTGCTGACCCCCATCGTGGGCCAGGAATTCCTGGACAAATACCACCTGCGTGATCCGCTCAACCGGACGCTGCGCTACGGCGTCAAGACGGTGTTCTCCACCGCCGGGGCCACCAGCCGTCAGTTCAAGCGGGTCCAAGGTCTGCGCGGCGGGCCGACCCGGCTGAAGACCAGCGGCAAGGACTACTTCGATCTGACCCCGGACGAGGACCAGAAACTCATCGTCGAGACCGTCGAGCAGTTCGCCGAGGAGATTTTGCGTCCGGCGGCGCACGACGCCGACGAAGCAACGACCTATCCCCCGGATCTGGTCGCCAAGGCCGCGGAGTTGGGGATCACCGCGGTCAACGTTCCCGAGGATTTCGACGGCATTGCCGCGGAGCGATCCAGCGTCACCAACGTGCTGGTCGCCGAGGCGCTGGCCTACGGCGACATGGGGCTGGCACTGCCGATCCTGGCGCCGGCGGGAGTCGCCGCCGCGCTCACCCACTGGGGCAGCGCCAACCAGCAGGCCACTTACCTCAAGGAGTTCGCCGGGGAGAACGTCCCGCAGGCCTGCGTGGCCATCGCCGAGCCGCA
>NZ_JBKQTQ010000346.1:0-13107 GCF_052143115.1 Mycobacterium sp. | reverse complement strand
GTTCTCCCGGGGCTTTTTTCTATGGCGAGCAGACGCAAGATCGCACGATCGTGGGTCCCGTAGTGCGATTCTGTGTTCCCCCGCAAGCGGGAGGTGCCCCCAGCTCGCCGCACTAGACTGGCCGGGTGCTGATAGGTTCGCATGTCCACTCAGAGGATCCCCTGGCCGCCGCGCAAGCGGACGGCGCCGACGTGGTGCAGTTCTTCCTCGGCAATCCGCAGAGTTGGAAGAAGCCCAAGCCGCGTGACGACGCCGAGACGCTGAAGGCGTCCACCCTGCCCCTGTACGTCCACGCGCCGTACCTCATCAACGCGGCTTCGGCCAACAACCGCATCCGCATCCCGTCGCGCAAGATCCTGCAGGACACCTGCGACGCGGCGGCCGAGATCGGTGCTGCCGCGGTGATCGTGCACGGTGGGCACGTCGCCGAGGACAGCGAGCTCGACGAAGGTTTCCAGCGCTGGCGCAAGGCGCTCGAGCAATTGCAGACCGAAGTTCCGGTGTATCTGGAGAACACCGCCGGCGGCGATCACGCAATGGCCCGCCATTTCGACACCATTGGACGGCTCTGGGATCACATCGGCGACAAAGGGATCGGCTTTTGCCTCGACACCTGCCACGCCTGGGCGGCGGGCGAGGCGCTAATCGACGCCGCCGACCGGATCAAGGGCATCACCGGCCGCATCGACCTGGTGCACTGCAACGACTCCAAGGACACGGCGGGCTCGGGTCGCGACCGGCACGCCAACTTCGGCACCGGGCAGATCGATCCCGAGTTGCTGGTGGCGGTGGTCAAAGCCGCGGATGCGCCGGTGATCTGCGAAACGGCCGACGAAGGCCGCAAGGACGACATCGCGTTTTTGCGTGGGCGGCTGAGCTGAGCGAAACGGACGGCCATGGTCGCGCGGGTCGTGGCACTTCTCGGCGTAGCACTGGTCATCGCCGGCTGCGTTGCCCGGGAAACGGCAAAATCGTCAGCCTTCGCCGAAGGCACCAGCGTGCACACGATCAGCGTCGGCGGACATGACCGCACCTACCGGCTCTACAAGCCGGCGGGATTGCCCGCGTCGGCCCCACTGGTTGTAATGCTGCACGGCGGCTTCGGCAGCGCCGCACAGGCCGAAAGGTCCTACGGCTGGGACGGATTAGCGGACTCGTCCAAGTTCGTCGTCGCCTATCCGGATGGCCTGAACCGGGCCTGGAACGTCAACGGTGGCGGCTGCTGCGGCCGGCCCGCCAAGGAAGGCATCGACGACGTCGGCTTCATCACCGCGGCCGTTGCCGACATCGGCCGCAACGTCAGCATCGACGCCTCCCAGGTCTACGCCGCCGGCATGAGCAACGGCGGCATGATGTCCTACACCCTGGCGTGCGACACGACCCTCTTCGCGGCGATCGGCCCGGTTTCGGGGACACAGTTCGACCCGTGCAGGTCACCGCATCCGGCGTCGGTCATGGCGATTCACGGCACGGCAGATCCGCTGATTCCCTACGGTGGCGGGCCCGGCCGTGGCTTCGTCCACATCAACGGCCCGCCGATACCGGACCTGAATGCGTTCTGGCGCAAGGTCGATCAATGTCAAGCGCCGTCCGTCACGACCAGCGGGTCGGTCACCACCTCGACCGCCGGATGTGCCGACAACCGCAGCGTGGTGCTGATCACCATCGACGGCGGCGGCCACCATTGGCCCGACTTCGCCACCCAGAAGCTGTGGCAGTTC
Organism: Mycobacterium sp.; assembly: GCF_052143115.1. Classification (GTDB taxonomy): domain Bacteria; phylum Actinomycetota; class Actinomycetes; order Mycobacteriales; family Mycobacteriaceae; genus Mycobacterium. The sequence goes on along the minus strand of NZ_JBKQTQ010000346.1, from coordinate 11,386 downwards.
TTCGCCGCTCATCCCCGTTGAGCATTACAGGTCTTGTGCGGTTGTAGAAAAAATGTAACATGATGGGCATGTCAGATACTCATCTCGTCACCAACCAGGTCCCGCCGCTGGAGGAGCACAACCCGGCATCCTCCCCGGTGCTTATCGAGGCTCTGATCCGCGAAGGCGGGCAGTGGGGCCTGGACGAGGTGACGACGGTCGGTGCGATTTCCGGTTCCAAGCAGGCGCAACGCTGGGGCGAGTTGGCCGACCGCAACCAACCGATCCTGCGTATCCACGACCGCTACGGCCATCGCATCGACGAGGTCGAGTACGACCCGGCCTACCACGAGCTGATGCGTACCGCGATCGAGCACGGTCTGCACGCCGCGCCGTGGGCCGACGACCGGCCCGGCTCGCATGTGGTCCGGGCGGCCAAGACCAGCGTGTGGACCGCCGAACCCGGCCACATGTGCCCGATTTCGATGACCTACGCCGTCATTCCGGCGCTGCGCTTCAACCCGGAGCTCGCTGCCGTCTATGAGCCGCTGCTGACCAGCCGGCACTACGACGCCGAGCTCAAGGTGCCGACGACAAAGCTCGGGATGACCGCGGGCATGTCGATGACTGAAAAGCAGGGCGGCTCCGATGTCCGTGCCGGCACTACGCAGGCCACCCGCAACGCCGACGGCAGCTACAGCCTGACCGGTCACAAGTGGTTCACCTCGGCGCCGATGTGCGACATGTTCCTGGTGCTCGCGCAGGCGCCCGGCGGGCTGTCCTGCTTCTTTTTGCCCCGAGTGCTGCCCGACGGCACCCGCAACCGGATGCTGCTGCAGCGGCTCAAGGACAAGCTCGGCAACCACGCCAACGCGTCCAGCGAGGTCGAGTACGACGGCGCCACCGCGTGGCTGGTTGGCGAGGAGGGCCGCGGCGTCCCGACCATCATCGAGATGGTCAACCTGACCCGCCTGGACTGCACGCTGGGCAGCGCAACCAGCATGCGCACCGGGCTGACCCACGCCGTCCACCACGCGCAGCACCGCAAGGCATTCGGCGAGTACCTGATCGACCAGCCGCTGATGCGTAATGTGTTGGCGGACCTCGCAGTTGAGGCTGAGGCCGCCACCATGGTGGCGATGCGCATGGCTGGCGCCACCGACAACGCCATTCGCGGAGACCAGACAGAAGCGTTGCTGCGCCGGATCGGACTGGCGGCCAGCAAGTACTGGGTGTGCAAGCGGTCCGCGCCGCACGCCGTCGAGGCGCTGGAATGCCTGGGTGGCAACGGCTATGTCGAGGATTCCGGCATGCCGCGGCTGTACCGTGAGGCACCGCTGATGGGGATCTGGGAGGGATCCGGCAATGTCAGCGCGCTGGATACATTGCGCGCAGTGGCAACTCGTCCGGAGTGTGTTGACGTGCTGTTTGACGAGCTGGCCAAGAGCGCGGGGCAGGATCCGCGTTTGGACGGCCACATCGAGCGCCTGCGAACGCAGCTCGGCGATCTGGACACCATTCAGTACCGGGCCCGCAAGGTCGCCGAGGACATCTGCTTGGCGCTGCAGGGCTCGCTGCTGGTGCGCCACGGACATCCCGCTGTGGCCGAGGCGTTCTCGGCGACTCGCCTCGGCCGGGAGTGGGGCGGAGCTTTCGGAACCATGCCCTCCGGGCTGGATCTCGCTCCGATCCTCGAGCGGGCAATGATCAAGGGATGACGCGCGCCGGCGACGATGCAGAACGGTGCGGGGGAAAGCGGCGCTCATGACTCATGCGATCAGACCGGTCGACTTCGACAACCTGAAGACAATGACCTACGAGGTCACCGATCGGGTTGCGCGTATTACCTTCAACCGCCCCGAGAAGGGCAACGCAATCGTTGCCGACACCCCGCTGGAACTGTCGGCTCTGGTCGAACGGGCCGATCTGGACCCGGATGTGCATGTCATCCTGGTCTCCGGCACGGGTGAGGGCTTCTGCGCGGGTTTCGACCTGAGCGCCTACGCCGACCGCACCGGCTCAGCCGGTGGCACCGGCGCCTACCAGGCAACAGTGCTGGACGGTAAGACGCAGGCGGTCAACCACTTACCGAATCAGCCGTGGGATCCGATGATCGACTACCAGATGATGAGCCGCTTCGTACGTGGCTTTTCCAGCCTGATGCACGCGGACAAGCCCACGGTGGTCAAGATCCACGGCTACTGTGTGGCGGGCGGTACCGACATCGCCCTGCACGCCGACCAGGTGATCGCCGCGTCGGACGCCAAAATCGGCTATCCGCCAACCCGGGTCTGGGGGGTGCCAGCCGCGGGGCTCTGGGCGCACCGGCTGGGCGACCAGCGCGCCAAACGTCTTCTGCTGACCGGGGATTGCATCACCGGGGCACAAGCCGCCGAGTGGGGCCTGGCAGTCGACGCGCCCGACCCCGAACACCTCGACGAGCGCACCGAACGCCTGATCGAGCGGATCGCCGCGGTGCCGGTCAATCAGCTGATCATGGTCAAACTCGCGCTCAACTCGGCGCTGCTGCAACAGGGCGTGGCCACCAGCCGGATGGTCAGCACGATCTTCGACGGTGTCGCCCGGCACACACCCGAGGGGCACGCGTTCGTCGCCGACGCCGTCGAGCACGGCTTCCGCGATGCGGTGCGTCACCGCGATGAACCGTTCGGCGACTACGGTCGCCGAGCCTCCCAGGTCTGACGGGTCAACACGATGTCAAAATCGCTGACCCGCATGACCGCCCGGTCGGTGGTGCTCAGCGTGCTGCTCGGCGCCCATCCGGCGTGGGCCAGCGCGGGTGAATTGATAAGGCTCACCAGCGACTTCGGCATCAGGGAACCCACGTTGCGGGTCGCGTTGACCCGAATGGTCAGCGCCGGCGACTTGATCCGGTCCGCCGACGGCTACCGACTCGCCGAGCGGCTGCTGGCCCGGCAGCGCAGGCAGGACGATGCCATGCGGCCAAGGCTGCGACCCTGGCGCGGATACTGGACCACTGTGATTGTCACCAGCGTCGGTACCGATCCCCGGACCCGGGCCGCGTTGCGAACTACGCTGCACGACAAGCGTTTCAGGGAGCTGCGCGAGGGGGTGTGGATGCGGCCGGACAACCTCGAGGTCGACCTGGACGCCGAAATGCGTGCCCGGGTGCGGATAGTGCAGGCCCGCGATGACGCGCCCGCCGAGTTAGCCGGGCAGCTATGGGACCTGGCGTCGTGGGCCCGCACCGGTCACCGGCTGCTCGCCGAGATGTCGGAGGCAACCGATGTTCCCGCTCGGTTCATGGTCGCCGCTGCGATCGTGCGCCACCTCTTGATCGACCCGGTGCTGCCGTCCGAATTGTTGCCCGCAGACTGGCCGGGCGCGCGGCTGCGCGCTGCCTACAACAACTTCGCCGCCGAACTGACCGAGCGGCGCGACGGTATCCGATTAGTGGAGGCGACATGAGCGATCCGGTACGCGTAGAACGCAATGGTGCGGTGACCACGGTGATCCTGAACCGGCCGGAGGCCCGCAACGCCGTCAACGGCCCGACGGCTGCTGCGTTGTTTGCGGCGTTCGAGGAGTTCGATCGCGACGACACCGCTTCGGTGGCGGTGTTATGGGGTGATAACGGAACCTTCTGCGCCGGAGCTGATTTGAAGGCGTTCGGCACATCGGAGGCCAACGCGGTACACCGGACGGGTCCCGGCCCGATGGGTCCGACGCGGATGGCGCTGTCAAAGCCGGTAATCGCCGCGGTCAGTGGCTACGCCGTCGCCGGCGGCCTGGAGCTCGCGTTGTGGTGCGACCTGCGGGTGGCCGAGGAGGACGCAGTGTTCGGGGTGTTCTGCCGCCGGTGGGGTGTGCCACTAATCGACGGCGGCACCATCAGGCTGCCCCGGCTGATCGGGCAGGGCCGGGCCATGGACATGATTCTCACCGGCCGCGCGGTCGACGCCACCGAAGCGCTGGCAATGGGACTGGCCAATCGTGTTGTGCCCAAAGGACAGGCCCGCGAGGCCGCCGAGCAGCTCGCCGCCGAGCTGGCCGCATTGCCTCAGCAGTGCATGCGATCGGATCGACTCTCAGCGCTGCATCAGTGGGGGATGACCGAATCAGACGCTCTTGACTGCGAATTCGCCAGCATTTCCCGCGTGGCCGCCGAAGCGACGGAAGGTGCGGGACGTTTCGCTGCCGGCGCCGGCCGGCACGGCGCTGCCGCGGTATAGCGGAGATTGCCCGGCGCGCTTCTGGCGGCGTGACCGACGGCTGCGGCGACGTCGGCCGGTTGCCGTCCTGTCCTTCCGCCGATTAGGTGCGATTTGGACGATTCGAGGCCTGGTAGGAAGCCCGCGGTGACAAGCTCGACGGTGGGATCGGCGGCGGCGGATCGACGCAATACTTATGGAAAGCGTCCGATGGCCGGGGTCCGGCTCCTACTGCCTATTAGAGCGGCCCACTGGGGCCGCGACCCACCGAAAACGATGAGAGAGCAGACGGAACGACATGAGCACGACCGGCAACATGAAGAAAGGAAACGTGAAGAAGAGAGCTGTCGGGAAACCAGGATTGGCCAACTCCGATGACCCCGAGTCGCTGAAGTACCCGCATGATGTGATCGGAATCCGACCGAACGAGAAGCGCGTCGGCTTGTTTAACCAGAGCGCCGCGTCGGGGCGAACCGTCGCGGACCGAATGGATGCTGAACGGTCGGCGGCTTTGTTCTATCACGCGCTGGCCCGGCTCGACTACAGCTCCACCGCCCACCCACCTAGTTGGTACGCCCAGCGGGTCCAGCAATCCCCATACCCTGACCTATACGCAGCGCTTCGCCGAAGCCCTGCGTATCTACACACGATTGGCAAGACACACACGCCACATTGCACGCCCTGATTTCAACGAGCACCCGAAATGGTCGCCCAACTGCTACAGCCGCTGCGGCACCAAAATTGACCTTTGGCTGCTTCACACCGAGGAGGGCAACTCCACCGCCGACCAGCTGGCGGATTACCTGAACATGCCGGCCAGTGAGGTGAGCTATCACTACACAATCTCGGACGACCCGAACGACGGCGGAGTCACCGTCTGCGAGGTGGTTGACACCGACTACGCGTCCTGGAGTGTTAAGAAGGAGTCCAACAAGCGATCGATCAACCTTTGCTTCGCCGGCTCCTGGATCGCATGGACGCGCCAGCAGTGGCTCGACAACGCCGCTAAGGCGATCGACGTCCCCGCCTACTTGGCCGTGCAGGACTGCCAAAAGCGCGGTATCCCAATCAAAGTCATCAAGCCGCCCTATCTGTCGGACCCTCCGGGCATGTCGGATCACCGCTACTGCACAGACCACCTGAAGGACGGGAACACCCACACCGACGTCGGTAACAACTTCCCATGGGATGTGTTTGAGTCTGCGGTCAACAAATCCGCCGGCATTGTCGGACCAGCGCCGTCGCCGATACCGGCCCCGCCGTCGGACGATGCGCATCTAACCAGCGCGGTCGCCGATCTGGTCAAGCGTGTCGCGGCGCTCGAAAAGTCAGCGGCGTCCGCGCCTGCGAAGGCTGCTGCGAAGAAAGCACCCCCAAAAAAGAACGAAATCCCCTGGCGCGGGTGAAAACTGACCTGCGGCATGGCGACCCGGACGCCGTGACTGGTTGAAGCACAGGCCCCGCACTCTCGTCGAAGCGTGTCCGCGGACTAGCTGACCTTGTTGATCGTGTTGCCGTTCCCGAGGTTCTCGACCTTGGGGTTGCCGTCTTTGTAAGTGATCGTGTTGTTGATCCCCACGACGTTGAGTCTCTTGTCGATCTTGTCGATGGTGATCTTGTTGTCGGCACCGCCGATACTCACCGTCCCGCAGGTGCCTTTGACGGTCAGTGTGTTGTTGTTGCCGCCTACGTTGAGGGACTTCCCGTCGCCGCAATCGAGAGTGGTTGTGGTACCGAGCGATCCGTAGTTGATCGTGTTGCCGATGTCGAACTGCGCACCCGTACTGGTCGTCGAGGTCGTCGGGCTCGTCGCGGTGGGGGAGGCGGACCCGCTTGTAGAAGGGACCGCGTTGTTGTTCTTGCTGCCGCAGCCGGCGATCCCGACCACCAACACGAGGGTAGATAGCGTCAGGACGAGCGCGCGCATGCTTTACCCCGCAACCTGGCTGAGGCGATTGGTCATGCCGAGTTCGCGGCCACGGTCCCATACGAATGGCTGGCCACTTTTGTAGAAGACCGACTCGTTAGAGCCGTAGACGGTGATGTCGTGGACGACGTTGTCGGCGACGACGGTGTGACCCGAGCCCATCACCGTCACCGCCCAGTAGGTCCCCAGCGCGTTGACGGTGTTCCGCGTCCCGTCGACGAGCAGCGTGGCGGCATTGCAGTCGATCGTCTGCTCGACACCCTCCCCGGTGACATGGGTATCACCGTTTTTGGCGTGCCCGGTCGGCGCGCCGGCGGTCAGGGTGAATGGAATCGCGATCGCGCAGGCGGCCAAGGCTCGGCATGGCAGTGTCCATTTCACCGCGGGCTCCTCTCGCCATGGCGCGTGATCTGCTGGAGGAGAGCGTACGTGGATTGCCGCGCGGCATGGCCCGCTTCCCCCACATACCGGCCGATCGCAAGCGGCCGGTATTTCCACCTCGGCACCAGCCGCATCGTCGGCAGACTAGAGTTCGTCGCTGATTAGCAACCCGAAGGGCGATCGCCATGGCACCTGAGCCGGAGTCGTCGGCCGGTCGGGGCACCGGGGCGAAGTCTGCGGCCCGGCCGGCCCGACTGAGCCGCGAGATCATCGTCAACGCCGCGCTTACCTTCCTGGACCGGGAGGGTTGGGACGCGCTGACGATCAACGCCCTGGCGACGCAACTCGGGACCAAGGGCCCGTCGTTGTACAACCACGTCGACAGCCTGGAAGACCTGCGCCGCACGGTGCGGATGCGGGTGATCGACGACATCATCACCATGCTGGCCCGGGTCGCCGAAGGACGAGTCGGCGACGATGCCGTGCTGGTCATGGCCGGCGCTTACCGCAGCTATGCCCATCACCACCCGGGCCGGTATTCGGCGTTCACCCGGATGCCGCTGTCCGGCGGCGACGATCCGGAGTTCACTGCGGCCACCAAGGGCGCGGCGGCACCGGTGATGGCGGTGTTGTCGTCCTATGGGCTCGGCACCGAGCAGGCCTTTTACGCGGCGCTGGAATTCTGGTCGGCGATGCACGGCTTCGTGCTGCTGGAAATGACCGGTGTGATGGACGACATCGTCGACACCGACACGGTCTTCTCGGACATGGTGCTGCGCCTCGCGGCCGGCATGGAGCGCCGCAGCGAACGCAGCGCCCAATAGCCCCGTTAACCTGGCACCGGACGGCAACGCCGTCGCTTTGACCTGCCCGACCAGCGGCGGGTATTGTAGTTGCTCGTGCCTGGCGGCTTAAGGCGCTTGACCTAAGGCGCGCACGCCGGGCCAATTCGCATGTCCATGACGCAACGGATGAAATTCTGCGGCGGGAGCATGCGACACACCCGGCCGCGGGGGACTGTGGCAGGGCATAACTGCACTACAGAGACTTGAAACCACCGACAATCGAACTTCAAACATAGGAAGCCGGTAGATGCCAACCATTCAGCAGCTGGTCCGCAAGGGGCGCCGCGACAAGATCGCCAAGGTCAAGACGGCGGCCCTCAAGGGCAGCCCGCAGCGCCGTGGCGTGTGCACTCGCGTGTACACCACGACTCCGAAGAAGCCGAACTCGGCGCTTCGGAAGGTCGCGCGTGTCAAACTGACCAGCCAGGTTGAGGTGACGGCATACATCCCCGGCGAGGGCCACAACCTCCAGGAGCACTCAATGGTCCTGGTGCGTGGCGGCCGGGTGAAGGACCTGCCGGGAGTGCGGTACAAGATCATCCGCGGCTCGCTGGACACCCAGGGTGTGAAGAACCGCAAGCAGGCTCGTAGCCGTTACGGCGCCAAGAAGGAGAAGAGCTGATGCCGCGCAAGGGGCCGGCGCCCAAGCGCCCGCTGGTTAACGATCCGGTCTACGGATCGCAGCTGGTCACCCAGCTGGTCAACAAAGTTTTGATGCAGGGGAAGAAATCCCTGGCCGAGCGCATTGTATATGCAGCGCTCGAACAAGCCCGCGAAAAGACCGGCACCGATCCGGTGATCACACTGAAGCGGGCCCTGGACAATGTCAAGCCGGCCCTGGAGGTGCGCAGCCGCCGCGTCGGTGGTGCCACGTATCAGGTGCCCGTCGAGGTGCGGCCCGAGCGGTCCACCACGCTCGCGCTGCGCTGGCTCGTCAGCTTCTCCCGGCAGCGTCGTGAGAAGACCATGATCGAGCGCCTGGCAAACGAGATCATGGATGCCAGCAACGGCCTCGGGGCCGCCGTCAAGCGACGCGAGGACACCCACAAGATGGCCGAGGCAAACCGCGCCTTCGCGCATTATCGCTGGTAGATAGCGCCGGCGATGAGGCCGGGCGCCAACTGACAGCGAACTGACAAGCAATCGAAAGAGTGGGAAGACTTCTGTGGCACAGAAGGACGTGCTGACCGACCTGACCAAGGTCCGCAACATCGGCATCATGGCGCATATCGACGCCGGAAAGACGACGACGACGGAGCGCATCCTCTACTACACCGGTATCAGCTACAAGATCGGTGAGGTGCACGACGGTGCCGCCACCATGGACTGGATGGAGCAGGAGCAGGAACGCGGAATCACCATTACCTCCGCGGCTACCACCTGCTTCTGGAAAGACAACCAGATCAACATCATCGACACCCCCGGGCACGTCGACTTCACCGTTGAGGTGGAGCGCAGCCTGCGCGTGCTCGACGGCGCCGTAGCCGTCTTCGACGGCAAAGAGGGTGTCGAGCCGCAGTCCGAGCAGGTGTGGCGGCAGGCCGACAAATACGACGTCCCGCGGATCTGCTTCGTCAACAAGATGGACAAGGTCGGGGCCGACTTCTACTTCTCCGTGAGGACCATGGAGGAGCGCCTGGGCGCCAACGCCATTCCGATCCAACTGCCGGTTGGCTCCGAGGGTGACTTCGAAGGTGTCGTCGACCTGGTCGAGATGAATGCGAAGGTGTGGCGCGGCGAGACGAAGCTGGGCGAGACCTACGACACCATCGAGATTCCGGCCGAGCTTGCCGAGAAGGCCCAGGAGTACCGCACCAAGCTGCTCGAGGCCGTCGCCGAGACCGACGAGGCGCTGCTGGAGAAGTATTTCGGTGGCGAAGAACTTACCGTCGAGGAGATCAAAGGCGCGATCCGCAAGCTGACCATCAACTCGGAGGCCTACCCGGTGCTGTGCGGCAGCGCCTTCAAGAACAAGGGCGTGCAGCCGATGCTGGACGCTGTCATCGACTACCTGCCCTCGCCGCTGGACGTGCCGCCTGCCGAAGGTCACGTGCCCGGCAAGGAAGACGAGCTGATCACTCGCAACCCGTCGACCGACGAGCCGTTCTCGGCGCTGGCGTTCAAGGTCGCCACACACCCGTTCTTCGGCAAGCTGACCTACGTCCGCGTCTACTCGGGCAAGGTCGACTCCGGTAGCCAGGTCATCAACTCCACCAAGGGCAAGAAGGAGCGGCTGGGCAAGCTGTTCCAGATGCACTCCAACAAGGAGAACCCGGTGGAGACCGCCTCAGCCGGCCACATCTACGCGGTGATCGGGCTGAAGGACACCACCACCGGCGACACCCTGAGCGACCCCAACGATCAGATCGTGTTGGAGTCGATGACCTTCCCCGATCCGGTGATCGAGGTCGCCATCGAGCCCAGGACCAAGAGCGACCAGGAGAAGCTGAGCCTCTCCATCCAGAAGCTCGCCGAGGAGGACCCGACCTTCAAGGTGCACCAGGACGTCGAAACCGGCCAGACCGTTATCGGCGGCATGGGCGAACTCCACCTGGACATCCTGGTGGACCGCATGCGCCGCGAGTTCAAGGTCGAGGCCAATGTCGGCAAGCCGCAGGTCGCGTACAAGGAGACGATCCGCCGCTTGGTGGACAACGTGGAATACACCCACAAGAAGCAAACCGGCGGCTCGGGCCAGTTCGCCAAGGTGATCATCAAACTCGAGCCGTTCACCGGCGAAGACGGCGCCACCTACGAGTTCGTGAACAAGGTCACCGGTGGCCGCGTGCCCCGCGAGTACATCCCGTCGGTGGACGCCGGCGCGCAGGACGCCATGCAGTACGGCGTGCTGGCCGGCTACCCGCTGGTCAACCTGAAGGTCACCCTGCTCGACGGTTCGTTCCACGAGGTCGACTCGTCTGAGATGGCATTCAAGATCGCCGGCTCGCACGTGCTGAAGAAGGCTGCCGCGCAAGCGCAGCCGGTGATCCTGGAACCGATCATGGCCGTCGAGGTCACCACGCCCGAGGACTACATGGGCGATGTGATCGGCGACCTGAACTCCCGCCGTGGCCAGATCCAGGCCATGGAGGAGCGTAGCGGTGCGCGCGTCGTTCGGGCGCACGTGCCGCTGTCGGAGATGTTCGGCTACGTCGGCGACCTGCGGTCCAAGACTCAAGGCCGGGCGAACTACTCCATGGTGTTCGACTCGTACGCCGAAGTTCCGGCGAACGTGTCGAAGGAGATCATCGCGAAGGCGACGGGTCAGTGACCGAAGACGACGGCGAGTAAGCGAAGCTTACGAGCAAGGAGTCGAGGGTCAGTAACGGCCAGCAACGGAGTAACCTTGCCGGGTCATTGGAATGCCTTGGGCGCGGCACAACTGAAAACACCAACACTGCTTAACAAAGCACCAACAAGTCGGAGGACGCAAAAGTGGCGAAGGCGAAGTTTGAAAGGACCAAGCCCCACGTCAACATCGGGACCATTGGTCACGTTGACCACGGCAAGACCACACTGACCGCGGCTATCACAAAGGTCCTGCACGATAAGTTTCCGGACCTGAACGAGTCGAAGGCGTTCGACCAGATCGACAACGCGCCCGAGGAGCGTCAGCGCGTCATCACGATCAACTTCTCCCAAGTCGAGTACCAGACCGAGAAGCGCCACTACGCGCATGTGGACTGCCCCGGACACGCCGACTACGTCAAGAATATGATCACGGGCGCGGCCCAGATGGACGGGGCGATTCTGGTCGTCTCCGCGGCCGACGGTCCGATGCCCCAGACGCGCGAGCACATCCTGCTCGCCCGTCAGGTTGGCGTCCCCTACATCGTCGTGTTCCTCAACAAGGCCGACATGGTCGACGACGAGGAGCTGTTGGAGCTGGTCGAGGTCGAGGTGCGCGAGCTGCTCAGTGAATACGACTTCCCCGGTGACGACATTCCCTTCATCACCGGCTCGGCGCTGAAGGCGCTCGAAGGCGACGAGAAATCCAAGGAGAAGATCATCGAGCTGGCGGCAGCGCTCGACACCTACATCCCCGAGCCGGTGCGCGAGCT
>NZ_JBKQTQ010000345.1:0-5615 GCF_052143115.1 Mycobacterium sp. | reverse complement strand
GTTGTCGCCGGCAGGCGCGCTTGGGTGCTGTCGTGTCAGCCTCGGCGTTTGTAGCGATTCTGGGCGTACTCCTCCACCCATTGACGGCTTGAGCGCCACTGTCCGTCAGAGCCTTTTGTGGCCTGCAGCGCACCGCGGTTGGCGGCCACGCGCAGCGCCGTGGCGTTGAACTCGTCGGTCGCGAGCGCGGCCAGTGGGACTAAGCGCGCCGGCCCGGCAATTGCCGGCACGATGAATTTGTAGAGATTGTCGAGGATGGCTCGGGCGATGAACTCGCCTAGTGTGCCGTAGTCGCCGGCGTCGGCGCGCTGCAGCGCTCGCAAATACTTGCGGCGGTCGTTTTTGTAGATGATGGCTGGCGGGTATCCCAGGCGCACGAGGATGAGGTTGAGTACGAGCCGTCCGGTGCGTCCGTTGCCGTCGAGGAACGGGTGGATCGCCTCGAAGTCGCGGTGAACCTTGGCGATCTGTTCCGGGAAGTTCGGGGAGCGGGCCTCGACGTCGTTGGCTTGGTCGAGCCATGAGGCCATTTCCGCGTCGATGAGTGGCCAGGTCACGGGCTTCATTCCGCCCGGGAATGCTTCGATTTCGTGTTGGCGGAATGAGCCTGGGCCTTCGGCTGGCGTCGCGTCGGGATGTGGGTCGACGTCCCATACGAGAGCCATGACTTGCTGATGGACGTGGCGGACGTCCTGCAAGGTGATATGGCGCCCGGGGTCGTAGCTGGTCGGCTGGATGCCTTCGCGGTAGACCCAGTCAGCGGCGTTGGCGTAGCCCTTAACCTCCATGTATTCGCGGAGTTGCTTGGCACCGACGGCGCGGCCCTCGTCGAGTAGCTTCTCGACTTCGCTGATGACCAGAGTGTTGCCTTCGATGGCTGTCGAGTGATGCGCTTCGGCTGTCCAGATGTCTTTCCAGATCCCTGCGGCTTCTAACGGGCCCGGGAGGCCGCCAAGCCGGTTCCACAGTTCGGATATCTGGGTGTCGAGTCGGTTGTAGACCTCCGATCGTGCCGGTCGGCCCCTTGTGGCCACAGCGCTCCTTGACCTCTCCTATGTTGCGTTGAATTCGTACGTTGCGTCGATTTAAAGCGTACAGTACGAAATCTCTGTCAGTGAACTGCGGAAACGCGAGTATTTTGTACTGTACACTTTATTTCCCTCTAGCGTACACATTTGCTCTAGGCGACATTTCATTCGGCTGCACCTGCTCTTAGTGCGAGACGCATGGCTATGTTTAACCGGGTGTTAGTCCTTCGGCCCCTGCGTCGGTGGCGGTGGCGGGGTGGCCGATAAAGGTGGTCCGGGGCGAATCGAGGTAGCGGAGGATCGCCCACTGAGCAAACCACGACGCGAACATGCGCCGCTGGCCGGCCGCGCCGGAAAATGCGAAGCCCTCGTATGCCATCGCGAGACCTTCGTGGACGGGCTCAGACCGGAATCCGTAGAGGCTGTCAAGCATCAAGCGCCGCAGCGTTTTAGGGGACTTGGATCCTCGAACGATGCCGAAAGCCTGCTCGAAGTTGCCATGCTGGACCATCGAATCGAGTTCACCCGGCATTAACTCGTCGAAGAACTTGATGAATCTCGTCGTCAGACGCTCTGTCTTCCACGGTTGGAATGGGTTTGTCAGGCACTCGGCGGCGACGACGTAGAGGATCACGGCGACCTGCTCGCGCTGCTGGCGGATGGCCGCGTCGTAGCTCAGCAGTGCGCCCTGGAGGCGGGCCCAGCTGTCCATGTCGCCCAGGGCGACCAGATGGAACATGTCGAGCGGCATGCCGTGTCGCGCCAACGTCAGAATGGTCATGTCCGCGCGACGGGTTTCCAGTTCTGCGAGCATCTCGTCTTGGGCAGGCCAAACGGTGGGCGGCAGGTTGACCGGGCGGCCCAGCGCGAAGGTGCAGATCGCTGCCACCAACTCCATGGCGCGGTGCGCGATGGGACGGGTGAACGGTCCGTCGATCGGTCCCGCAACCGCGACGTAGACATCAACGATCGGCCTCGGGGGAAACAGAATATTTTCGTCCTGCACGCCGCCCTCGGGCACATCTTCACGGAAGTTAAGCAGCACGTCGGTGCCGAGACGCCGCCACTCGTCCACGATCCTGATTTGCGTGCTGAGCATTTCCTGCATGCGTGAGAAGAACATTGGATCTGCCAGATTCTGCTGTTCACCAACGAGCGTGCAGGTGTACCACACGTGGCCACCGAAATCGGCCTCGGACGCCAAAGCGCCGGAGGTCAACTCGCCGCCGCGCCGAACCAATTCGTCGATCTCGTCCTGGCGGCCCTGGTCACTTGAGACCGCGGTGATCCATGGGGAGTTGTTCAGCGGCGTCACCGCGATGTGGAAGCTGTCAGGCCGACCGATGATGAATGGCGCCGTCGACAGGCTGGTCTGCGGAACGTCGTATCCCCGCTTCGCGGACAAGGCGTAGCAGCCACGAGGCACTCAGCGATTGGCACCGATCAAGGCGAAGCTCCATCATCGGACCCCTGAACACGGACGGCGGCCCCTGGCGAACACCACGTGTGCGCCCGGGCTGGCGAACTGCTCGTCGAACTCCATTCGGTTCGTCTCGTTTCGGACGGCGGGTGGCGTGCGAACAGCTGTTCGGCTGTCCTAGCGGTGTCCTAAATCAGTCAATCACTTGGACACATCGGTACGGAATCAAGCACTGAAGTGGACATTTCGATCGGCTGTAGACACCAGACCACAGCGCCGCACACGCGCTTCCGCGCTGCAGTGTGGGGGTCAGGAGTTCGAATCCCCTTAGCTCCACTGGTACGTGGATCGTGCGGCCTGGCAGCGAAAAGGCAAGTCCGCCACGCAAACGCGACCGAAAGCCTGACGACCAAAACCCCCGTTGTGCCAAGAGTGTGCCAAGACGGGTAGACACAGCCCGACAATCCGTGGACAGAGTGGACACGAACCAGCCGCTGAGCTGGGCGTTCCAAGACGCTCTAGCACCGCGTGAAACGCGGTGGACAGTCCGGCTCGGTTTTACACACCAGCGGTCGGCGGTTCGATACCGTCCGCGCCCACGGTAACTTCGGTGAGATGGGACCTTCACCCGAAATCCAAGAGATCGCCGTGATCACCGGTGCGTCTACCGGCATTGGCGCGGCGACGGCACGCGAACTGGCCCGGCGTGGGTTTCACGTCCTCGCGGGTGTCCGGCGCGACCGGGACGCCGACGCAATCCGGGGGCCGGGCATCGAGCCGCTGATCATCGACATCACCAACCCGGACCACGTCCGGGCGCTGGCTACTCGAGTGCACGGAGACCCGCAGGGCCGGGCGGTGCGGGCGCTGATAAACAACGCCGGAATCGGTGTCAACGTACCGGTCGAGGCTTTCGCGATCGATGAGTGGCGACGCCTGTTCGAGGTCAATTTCTTCGGCCACATCGCCGTGACCCAGGCACTCCTGCCGGCCCTGATCCGCAGCAAGGGTCGCGTGGTCAACATCAGCTCCGTGGGCGGCAAGATCGCCATGGCCACCTACGGTCCTTACGCAGGCACGAAATTCGCGCTCGAAGCGGTCAGTGACTCCTTGCGACGCGAAATCGCCCCGTTCGGCGTCCAAGTGGTCGTGGTCGAACCGGGCGCCGTGCGTACGGAAATGCCCGGCCGGGCGATCAGCACCGCCCATGAGCTGGCGTCGACCATGACGCCCGAGCAAAACCAGCGCTACGCCGGGTTAGTGCACGCCATCACCGCACAGGCCGCGTCGCACACCAACTCGGGCCTACCCGCTGACGCCGCGGCCAAGGTGATCGCCAAGGCGGTGACGGCGCGCAAACCGCGCACTCGCTACACCATCGGCCGCGACGCGGCACTGATCACCCGCTTGACGCGCATCTTGCCCGATCGGACAACCGACCGTGTCCTTGCCGCCGCGCTGCGTCCCCACTTTCCCAAGGAGAGCAAACCGATCTCGCCGTGGTGCGCACCCTTTTCGCGCGGACGGTCGACCACGTCGGTGTGATCGAGCTTCCCCACCGATCACCTCAGGGCACCAGCACAACCTTGCCGACGTTCTCTCGGGCAGCAAGGATTCGGTGAGCTTCCGGCGCGTCGGCGAACGGCACGGCGGCATGAACCACCGGAGCTGCCGTGCCGTCGGACAGTGCCGCTGACAGCGGTTCTATCCAGGGTTCGAGCGTCCCGCGGTCGTCCCACAGCCGCAGCATGTTAAGGCCGATGACGGTCTTGGATTCGTTGAGCTGGTTGATCAGGTTGAACCCGCGCACCATCGCCAGCGCCTGTGGCGCCGCCTGCCGCAGCGACCGCTTTTCGCCTTGTTGCAACGATGAGAGGCCGTAGGCGACAAGCCGTCCGCCCGGACGTAGCAGATCGAACGACCGCCGCAACGATGTGCCACCCAACGCGTCCAGCACGATGTCGTACGGTTCCAGCCCTTTCCACCACCCGTCGCGGCGGTAGTCGATGGCACGGTCGATGCCCAGTGCAGCGAGTTGGCTGTGCTTGCCCGGTGATGCGGTGCCGTCCACGATCGCACCTGCGGCCTTGGCCAACTGGACCGCCGCGATGCCGACGCCCCCGGCCGCGGCGTGCACCAGCACTCGCTCGCCGGTGCGCAGCGAGCCGTACCCGTGCAGCGCTGCCCATGCCGTCGCATAGTTGACCGGGACCGCGGCGCCCTGCTCGAACGTCATCGAATCCGGAAGCGCCACAGTGTCATCCGCGGAGGCGTTGACGATTTCCGCGTAACCGCCGAATCGCGTTCCGGCCAACACCCGCTCACCAACGCGTTCCGGATCGACGCCGTCTCCGACCGCCTCGATCGTTCCGGCGACCTCGTAGCCGACGACGCTCGGCACCTTCGGCGCATCGGGATACAGCCCGACGCGGGCAAGGTGGTCGGCGAAGTTCACTCCGGCCGCGCGCACCGAGACACGTACCTGGCCGGCCGCAGGCGGCGGAGGGTCGGGGCGGTCTTGCACCTGTAACACCGATGGGGGGCCGTGCTTGGTGATGACGACTGCGCGCATGAACAGCCCGGCTACAGGTGACTTGCGACGAAAGCCGCGGCCTGAGCAGGCATTCCGGAGTTCGGATAGGAAAGGTGTGCCGCGGAGAATTCCTCGTCGTGCGTCGGCGCCGCCAGAGCCCCGCCTGGGGCGCAGATCGCATCGCCGGCTGCGCACAAGTCAATGGCCTTGGCCCCGTACCACGGGCTGGCCGTGCTTACCGGTGCGCCTAGATATCTATCCGCCGGATTCCCGAAGAGGGCGAGCGCGGCAACGTGAGCGGCCTGGTCCTCCGACAGCGTCTCGGGGACAAAGCCCACGATCGGGAATAGGGCGATGGTGATCTGAACGATCACCATCGCGCCCTGGGAATAACCCCCGAGCACCATCTTGGTGTTGGGGCAATTCGCGATCATGGACTCGACGTGAGCGCTTGCATCACTAGTGCCCGCATTGGTGGATGGCACGAAATCCTCTGAGGCGGGGTAGTTCACCGCATACACCCCGACGGATCTGCCCCCAACCTGCGAGCGCAGTGAATCGATAAATTGCTGGCCTACCACGCCGACGCCGGGCGGTTCGGTGGTGGCGCGGGCAAACGTCACCTCGACGTCGG
>NZ_JBKQTQ010000344.1:0-13947 GCF_052143115.1 Mycobacterium sp. | reverse complement strand
CATCATGACCGCACCGGGGCCGGAATGCGTAGTTACCCCGATCGCGGGGCTGGTGGAGTTGGCGTTGCGCGCGCCGACGCTGCAGCGACTCATCGAGCTGGCTGCCGATCGACCCGACGAATTGGCGCTGGTCGGCCCGGCCAGCTCGCGGCTTTTCGTCACCAGCGCGCTGGCCCGCCAGGGGCCGCTGCTGGTGGTCACCGCCACCGGCCGCGAGGCCGACGACCTGTCCGCGGAGCTGCGCGGTGTCTTCGGCGACTCCGTCGCGGTGTTTCCGTCCTGGGAGACGCTGCCCCACGAGCGGCTCTCACCGGGTGTCGACACCGTCGGCGGCCGACTGATGCTGCTGCGGCGGCTGGCCCACCCCGACGACGCCCGGCTGGGTCCCCCGTTGCGGGTAGTGGTCACCGCGGTCCGCTCGCTGCTGCAGCCGATGGCCCCGCGGCTGGGCTTGCTGGAACCCGTCGACCTGGCTGTCGGCCAGGACACTGGGACCGACGGTGGATTCGAAGGGGTCATTGCGCGGCTGGTCGAGTCGGCCTACACCCGGGTGGACATGGTGGGCCGGCGCGGTGAGTTCGCCGTCCGCGGCGGCATCCTGGACATTTTCGCCCCGACCGCCGAGCACCCGGTGCGGGTGGAGTTCTGGGGTGACGAGGTCACCGAGATGCGGATGTTCTCGGTGGCCGACCAGCGGTCGATTCCCGAGATCAGCGTCGACACCCTGGTCGCGGTCGCCTGCCGGGAGGTGTTGCTGACCGACGAGGTGCGGGCCCGCGCGGCTGAGCTGGCCGGGCGGCAGCCGCCGCCCGAGCACGGTGTCACCGGCAGTGTTGCCGACATGCTGGCCAAACTCGCCGAGGGCATCCCGGTCGACGGCATGGAGGCGCTGCTGCCGGTGCTGCGGCCCGACGACCTGTGCCTGCTGACCGATCAACTGGCCGACGGCACGCCGGTGCTGGTCTGCGACCCGGAAAAGGTCCGCACCCGCGCGGCTGACCTGATCAAGACCGGCCGCGAGTTCCTCGAGGCCTCCTGGTCGGTGGCCGCGTTGGGCGGCGATTCGCCGATCGACGTCGAGCAGCTCGGCGGATCGGGATTCCGCCAACTCGACGAGGTGCGGACCGCCACCCGGCAGTCCGGCCACCCGTGGTGGACGCTCAGCCAGCTTTCCGACGAGTCGGCCGTCGAGCTGGACATCCGGACCGCGCCGTCGGCTCGGGGCCATCAGCGCGACATCGACGACATCTTCGCGATGCTACGTGCGCACGTCTCGACTGGCGGGGTCGCTGCCGTCGTTGCGCCCGGGACCGGGACCGCGCACCGCGTGGTCGAGCAGTTGGCCGAATCCGACACGCCGGCAACGATGTTGGAGCCCGGAGCGGAACCCAAGGCCGGCGTGGTCGGGGTGCTGAAAGGGCCGCTGCACAACGGCGTTGTTTTTCCGGGCGCGTCGCTGGTGATCATCACCGAGACCGATCTGACCGGTAACCGGGTGACTGCCACCGACGGCAAACGCCTGGCCGCTAAACGCCGCAACACCGTCGACCCGCTGGCTTTGACCGCAGGCGACTTGGTTGTTCACGACCAGCACGGCATCGGACGATTCGTGGAGATGACGGAGCGCACCGTCGGTGGGGCCCTGCGCGAGTATCTGGTGCTGGAGTACGCGTCGAGCAAACGCGGCCACAACGAAACCGACAAGCTCTATGTGCCAATGGATTCGCTGGACCAGCTGTCGCGATATGTCGGTGGGCAGGCGCCGGCGCTGAGCCGGCTCGGCGGCAGCGACTGGACCAACACCAAGACGAAGGCTCGCAAAGCCGTCAGGGAGATCGCCGGCGAGCTGGTGTCGCTGTACGCCAAGCGGCAGGCCTCCGCGGGTCACGCGTTCGGGCCGGATACCCCATGGCAGGCCGAAATGGAGGACGCCTTCGGCTTCACCGAAACCGTGGACCAGCTCACCGCGATCACCGAGGTCAAGGCGGATATGGAAAAACCGGTGCCGATTGACCGGGTGATCTGCGGTGATGTCGGCTACGGCAAGACCGAGATCGCGGTCCGAGCGGCGTTCAAGGCGGTTCAGGACGGCAAGCAGGTCGCGGTCCTCGTGCCCACCACGCTGCTGGCCGATCAGCATCTGCAGACCTTCGCCGAACGGATGACCGGCTTCCCGGTCAGGATCAAAGGCCTGTCCCGGTTCACCGACGCAGCCGAATCCCGCGCCGCGATCGACGGCCTGGCCGACGGTTCGGTGGACATCGTGATCGGCACCCATCGGCTGTTGCAGACCGGTGTGCGGTGGAAGGACCTCGGCCTGGTGGTTGTCGACGAGGAACAACGCTTCGGCGTCGAGCACAAAGAGCACATCAAGTCGCTGCGCACTCACGTCGACGTGCTGACGATGAGCGCCACCCCGATTCCGCGCACGCTGGAAATGAGTTTGGCCGGGATTCGCGAGATGTCGACGATCCTGACCCCGCCGGAAGAGCGTTACCCGGTGCTGACCTACGTCGGGCCGCATGATGACAAGCAAGTCGCCGCGGCGCTGCGCAGAGAACTGCTGCGCGACGGACAAGCTTTCTACGTGCACAACCGGGTCAGCTCGATCGACCAGGCCGCAGCGCGGGTGCGAGAACTGGTGCCGGAGGCCAAGGTCGTCGTCGCGCATGGACAAATGCCCGAGGATCTGCTGGAAACCACCGTGGAAGGATTTTGGAACCGCGAATCCGACATCCTGGTGTGCACCACGATCGTCGAGACCGGCCTGGACATCTCCAACGCCAACACCCTGATCGTTGAGCGCGCCGACACCTTCGGGCTGGCGCAGCTGCACCAGCTGCGTGGTCGGGTGGGCCGTAGTCGCGAACGTGGTTATGCCTATTTCCTTTATCCGCAACACGCCCCGCTGACCGAGACCGCCTACGACCGGCTGGCGACGATCGCACAGAACAACGAGTTGGGCGCCGGCATGGCGGTGGCGATGAAGGATTTGGAGATTCGCGGCGCCGGCAATGTGCTGGGCGTCGAGCAGTCCGGACACGTCGCCGGGGTGGGTTTTGATCTGTATGTCCGACTGGTGGGTGAGGCGGTCGAGGCTTACCGTGCCGCGGCCGACGGGAAGACCGTCACCACTGTCGAGGAGCCCAAAGACGTGCGGATCGACCTGCCGGTCGATGCGCACCTGCCGCCGGACTACATCCCCAGCGACCGGCTACGGCTGGAGGGCTACCGGCGGCTGGCCGCGGCGTCCAACGACAGCGAAGTCGATGCTGTGGTCGAGGAGCTGACCGACCGCTACGGCACGCTGCCCGAAACCGCCCAGCGGTTGGTGGCCGTGGCACGACTTCGGCTGCTTTGCCGCGCCGCCGGCGTCACCGAAGTGTCGGCGGCATCCGCGGCCACGGTGCGGCTGGCGCCGATCACACTGCCGGACTCCGTCCAGGTGCGACTGGCGCGGATGTATCCGGGTGCGCGCTACCGTGCCACGACGGCGACAGTGCAGGTCCCGATTCCACGTGCCGGTGGCGTCGGCGCGCCCCGAATTCGTGATCTTGAATTGGTGCAAATGGTTGCCGATTTGGTATCGGCGCTGGACGGGAAACCGGGAGAATCGGGCCAGATTGATATGTCGAGACAGGAGCGACAAGCGCGATGACTTGCGCCAATGACGAAGATCCCGGCGTAGCCGGGGTTGAGGAGTGGCGCCATGACTCGCGCCGATGACGAAGATCCCGGCGTTTGCGGCGGCGAGTGGCGCTCGTGACTGTCGTCTTGGTCGATCCCCGCCGCCCGTCGTTGGTTCCCGTGGAAGCCATCGAGCTGCTCACCGGTGAGGTGCAATACACCGAGGAGATGCCGGTCGCGGTGCCCTGGACGCTGCCGGCGGCGCGTCCTGCGCACACCGGGGAGGACGCTCCGGTGCTGTTGTCCTCGGATCCCGAACACCCGTCGGTCACGGCGCGACTGGCTGCCGGCGAACGGCTGATCTCCGCACCCGACCAGCAGCCGGGGGAGCGACTGGTGGACGCGGTCGCGATGATGGACAAGCTGCGAACCGCTGGACCGTGGGAAAGTGAGCAGACTCACGACTCGTTGCGCCGGTTCCTGTTGGAAGAGACTTACGAGGTCTTCGACGCGGTCCGCAGCGGCGATGCCGATGCGTTGCGAGAAGAACTCGGCGACGTGTTGCTGCAGGTGCTATTCCACGCCCGCATCGCCGAGGACGCGCCGCAGCATCCGTTCACCATCGACGATGTCGCCGATGCGCTGTTGCGCAAACTAGGCAATCGTGCTCCGGGAGTTCTTGCCGGAGAGGCGATTTCGCTCGATGAGCAGTTGGCTCAATGGGAGGAGCGCAAAGCTTTAGAGAAGCAGGCGAAGGCCCGGAACTCGGTGATGGACGATGTGCCGACCGCTCAGCCGGCGTTGGCGTTGGCGCATAAGGTGATTCAGCGCGTCACCCGGGCAGGGTTACCGGCGGACCTGATCCCGTCGGAAATCACGTCGATCACGGTGACAGCTGACGTCGATGCTGAAAATGCTTTGCGCACAGCAGTTTTAGAATTCATCGACAACGTACGGGGCGCCGAGCAGGCGATCGCCGCTGACCGCCGTGGAGAGGATGTCCCCGCAGAGCTGGATGTCGCTCCGGTCGGCGCGATCACCGAGGAGGAGTGGCGCGCGTACTGGCTGCCTGCCGTCGAGGTATTGGCCGACCCGGACGAGGTAGACGAGGTAGACGAGCTCGAGGAGCCGGAAGCCGAGTCCCAGGACGTCGTCAACGAGACAGAAGACGGTGTTGACGAGACGGAGGGCGAGGCTGCCCAGCGGGAAGGCGCTGCTGAATCGGACGTCGAGCCCCGGCACGACGAGCCTGCGCAAGATTTGGCGGCCGAGGCCGCCTCTGCCGCCGGCGAAGCTCCCGACCAGTCGCCGGGCGACGAACAGGGCGATCAGCCCAGCGAACCAGAGTAGATCGGCGAGCCGGTCAACCCGCCGTCTCTGGAACCTCTCGACACGCCCGGCAAGGGTCCAAATCGCCCGGTCGAATGCGGTGTGGCGTGCATCATCGTCGCTGGACAACTGCGGTCTGCAGCACAGCCCGCGCCGACAGTTGGCTGACCTACTCGATTCCCGTGGGACCATGGTCGGGTAAGCGTGTGTAGGGGAGTGTTGTGTCGCCAGTCCGTTGGCTGCGGGCGTTCGCCGTTGTAGGTGCGGCGGCGCTGCTGTTGGCATCGAGTTGTACCTGGCAGCTAGGCCCCTACATTCCGAAGGGTGTACCCCCACCCGCCGGCGCTCCGGTGCCGCCGGTCGACACCCACGCCAAAGGCCGCCCGGCCGATCAGCTGCATGGCTGGGCGGCCGCACATGCTCCGGCGCTGAAAATCCCCATCACCGCGCTGGAGGCCTACGCTTACGCCGCGCGGGTCGCCGAGGTGGAAAACCCGGGCTGCCACATTGCATGGACGACGCTGGCCGGTATCGGCCAGGTGGAGAGCCATCACGGTACCTATCGCGGGGCCACGTTGTATCCCAACGGAGACGTGCGTCCCCCGATCAGGGGTGTGGTGCTCGACGGGACCAATGGCACCGTGCGCATCATCGACAGCGAGGCGGGCGGTATGGGCGATGACTCCAACGCCGTGCGGGCCATGGGGCCGATGCAGTTCATCCCGGAGACCTGGCGGGAATACGGGGTGGACGCGAACAACGACGGCGTGATCAGCGTGGACAACATCGATGACGCCGCGTTGTCGGCTGCGGGCTATTTATGTTGGCGTGGAAAGGATCTCGCCACACCCCGAGGGTGGATGGCGGCGCTGGGTGCTTACAACAACTCCGACGTGTATGCCCGTGCCGTGCGCGACTGGGGTACCGCCTATGCGGCGGGTCACTCGCTCTGACCCAGGCTCTAGGCTACTGGTGGCAGTCGCGGAAACCCCTGAGAAAATCGAGGAAGTCCGTAGCCCTGACGACGCAAGGAGAACCCAGTGCCGATTATTGAGCAGGTCGGAGCCCGCGAGATCCTCGATTCGCGCGGAAATCCGACGGTCGAGGTCGAGGTCGCCCTGATCGACGGGACTTTTGCCCGGGCCGCGGTGCCCTCCGGTGCGTCGACCGGCGAGCATGAGGCCGTCGAGCTGCGTGATGGCGGCGAACGGTATGGCGGCAAGGGGGTGAAGAAGGCTGTGCAGGCCGTGCTCGACGAAATCGCTCCGGCCATTATCGGACTCAACGCCGACGATCAGCGGCTGGTCGACCAGGCGCTGCTGGACCTCGACGGCACCCCGGACAAGTCCAGGTTGGGCGCCAACGCCATCCTCGGGGTATCTCTGGCGGTCAGCAAGGCGGCCGCCGATTCCGCCGAGTTGCCGCTGTTCCGCTACCTCGGCGGCCCCAACGCGCACATCCTGCCGGTACCGATGATGAACATCCTCAACGGCGGCGCGCACGCCGATACCGCCGTCGACATCCAGGAGTTCATGGTGGCCCCGATCGGGGCGCCGAGCTTCGCCGAGGCGCTGCGCTGGGGTGCGGAGGTCTACCACGCACTCAAGGCGGCACTGAAAAAGGAAGGGCTGTCGACCGGCCTCGGTGACGAAGGCGGCTTCGCCCCCGATGTGCCCGGCACCAAGGCGGCGCTCGACGTGATCAGCCTGGCCATCGAGTCCGCGGGTTTCAGGCTCGGCGACGACGTGGCGTTGGCCATTGACGCGGCGGCTAACGAGTTCCACAACGACGCCAATGGTTACACCTTCGAGGGCAAGTCCCGCACCGCTGAGCAGATGACAGAGTTCTACACCGATCTGCTCGGCTCCTATCCGCTGGTGTCTCTCGAAGACCCGCTGTTCGAAGATGATTGGGATGGTTGGGTGGCCCTTACGGCATCGATCGGCGAGCGGGTGCAAATCGTCGGCGACGACATCTTTGTCACCAATCCCGAGCGGCTCGAGGAGGGCATCGAACGGGGTGTGGCAAATGCCTTGCTGGTCAAGGTGAACCAGATCGGGACGTTGACCGAGACGCTCGACGCGGTCGTGCTGGCTCACCACAGCGGATACCGCACGATGATGAGCCACCGCAGCGGCGAGACGGAGGACACGACGATCGCTGACCTCGCGGTCGCCATCGGCTGCGGGCAGATCAAGAGCGGCGCGCCGGCGCGCAGCGAACGAGTGGCGAAGTACAACCAGCTGCTTCGCATCGAAGAAGCGCTCGGCGACGCCGCCCGCTACGCCGGCGATCTGGCATTCCCCCGATACGCGCCGGAAGCCAAATAGCGGCAGGAACTATGCCCGAATCGAAACGGCCAGAACCGAAGCGGCGCTCACCTGCCTCGCGCCCGAGTCGGGCCGGTGATTCGGAACAGGGCCGGCCGCGTAAATCTCCGGCAGCCCGTCGCGGCCCGAATGCATCCCGTGCCCAGCCGGAGGCCGTGGAACCCATCAAACGTGCGATCGTCGAATCAGCCGAGCAACGGTCCGACCAACGGCTTGGCCTGACCGCGCGGAGGGCTGCGATCCTGGCGGCGGTTGTCTGCGTGCTGACGCTCACCATCGCCGGCCCGGTCCGCACCTATTTCGCGGAGCGTACTGAGATGAAACAGCTCGCCGCCTCCGAAGCCGCTCTGCGGCAGCAGATCGGCGATCTGCAGCAGCAGAAGGTCAAGCTCGCGGACCCGGCTTACATTGCGGCGCAAGCCCGCGAGCGTCTGGGCTTCGTGAAGCCGGGCGACGTCCCGTACCAGGTCCAACTTCCCCCGTCGGCGGCCCTGCCCGCACGGCCGGGGAGCGAGCCGATGCCCGCGGCCAGCACCGACCCGTGGTACACGTCGCTGTGGCACACCATCGCCGACGCCCCGCACGGCCCGCCAACCGCCGCTCCGCAGGCACCCGCGCCGCCGCCGGCGGCGACACCCGCCCCGCCGAATCCGCCGCCACCGGGTGGCTGATCGTGCCGATCTCGACGCCGTGGCGCGCCAGCTCGGCCGCGAGCCGCGTGGAGTGCTCCAGATCGCCTACCGGTGCCCCAACGGTGAACCCGGCGTGGTGAAGACGGCGCCGAAACTGCCTGACGGCGCACGATTTCCGACGTTGTATTACCTGACGCACCCGGCGCTCACCGCTGCGGCGAGCAGGCTGGAGTCGTCGGGGATGATGCGAGAGATGTCGCAACGGCTGCGGTGCGACCCCGAACTGGCCGCCGCCTACCGGCGGGCCCACGAGTCATATCTGGCCGAGCGGGATGCCATCGACCCGTTGGGGACCTCGTTTTCCGCCGGTGGCATGCCGGACCGGGTCAAGTGCCTGCACGTGCTGATCGCGCACTCGCTGGCGAAGGGCCGGGGAACGAACCCGCTCGGCGACGAGGCGCTGGCGGTGTTGGCAGCCGAGCCGTCGATGGCCGGAATCTTGTTGCCGGAGCAGTGGACATGACACGCGCGGCGCGTATGATCCGGGTGGCGGCAATTGACTGTGGTACCAACTCGATTCGGTTGCTGATCGCTGACGCGCATACTGGTCGGCTGAGCGACGTGCACCGCGAGATGCGTATCGTGCGGCTCGGTCAGGGTGTCGACGCAACTGGTCGGTTCGCACCGGATGCGTTGCAGCGCACCCGCGTCGCGCTGGTCGACTACGCCGCCGTGTGCGCGGCGAATGACGTTGACCGGATCCGCATGGTCGCAACGTCGGCCGCGCGCGACGCCGGTAATCGCGACGTCTTCTTCGCGATGACGGCCGATGTGCTGGGCGCCGTGGTTGACGGCTCGGTCGCCGAGGTGATCACCGGAGCCGAGGAGGCCGAACTGTCGTTTCGCGGGGCGGTGAGCGAATTAGACTCCACTGCAGCTCCTTTCGTGATCGTCGACCTGGGCGGCGGGTCGACCGAGATCGTGCTCGGGGTGGACGCGGTGGCGGCGAGCTTCTCGGCCGACATCGGCTGCGTGCGGCTGACCGAGCGCTGCCTGCACTCGGATCCGCCGACAGCTGCCGAGGTGGCAGCTGCCCGCGAGGTGGTTCGCGAACGACTCGGCGAGGCGCTGCGCGTTCTTCCCGTCGAACAAGCCCGCACCTGGGTGGGCGTGGCCGGCACGATGACGACGATAGCAGCGCTCTGCCAGGACATGACGAGCTATGACTCTGCGGCCATTCATCTTTCGCGGGTCGGCATGGACCGGCTGCTCGCGGTGTGTGACGGGTTGATCGGCATGTCTCGCGCGCAGCGCGCTGCGCTCGGGCCGATGCACGCTGGACGGGCCGATGTCATCGCCGGCGGTGCAATCGTGATCGAGGAATTGGCGTTCGCGCTGCGCGAGCGCGCCGGCATCGACGCGTTGACGGTCAGCGAGCATGACATCCTGGACGGCATCGCGCTCTCGATCGCCGACTGATCCGTGACGTTCTAGCGGCTGCTCATCCGAACGGGCGGTGTCTGACAGAGATTTCGAGCAGCCGCTTCTTCTGCTCGTTGTACTCTTCCTCGGTCAGACGTCCCTCGTCGCGGTGCTTGGCGATCTCGCGTACAGCTGCGGCGACTCCGGTGACGACCGTCCGCGGCGCGGGCGTCGCTTCGGCCTCACCGTCACTCGCGGCGCCTGGACCGCGGGCTGTCAGCCGCGCATGGGTCACCGGCTTGCCGGTTTCCTGGCTGTCGCCGGCGGCCGGCGGGCCAGCCATGGCTTGCCCACTCATA
Organism: Mycobacterium sp.; assembly: GCF_052143115.1. Lineage (GTDB taxonomy): Bacteria > Actinomycetota > Actinomycetes > Mycobacteriales > Mycobacteriaceae > Mycobacterium. The sequence goes on along the minus strand of NZ_JBKQTQ010000344.1, from coordinate 4,248 downwards.
CCGGCTAATCCCATTTGGTTGAACGTGTTCGCCGAGTCCTCCAAAGGTGCCGCAGCGGGGCCGGCGTTGGTGATCGGCGAAACCTTTGCGATAGAACGTATTTCGGGCGCAGCGACAGTCCAGTTCGCCGGTACCGACAATCCTCCGATCGTGTTGGCCTGGCCCAGACCCGCCGACACCGGCACCGTGCCTGGGGGCAGGTTCGTGAGGGGCGGCGGGAAATTCTGTAACGGCGCCGGCCCAGTGTCGGGCCAGCCCACCTCTCCGTTCCAACCACTGATGAGCTCATCGGTGTTGTAACCCGCGAGATAGCCTCCAATCCCGTACGGAAGATCCACGGTCGCCAGGAGTCCCAACCCGACGTCCGGAATGCTACTCAAACTGCTTGGTACGCTGGCAAAGATATTTATCAAGTTGCTCAACGCGTCCAGGAAGTCCGAGAGGGAAGTCGACTGTGCCGACGTTGAAAGGCTCTGCAGCGCGTCCGGCACCGCGGACAACGTCTGTGGGACATTCGATACGATGCTTTGCGCATTGCCGGCGGAGGTGCCAGTTGCTTGGCTGACCGCGGCAGCTTGGCTGGCCGTCCCGCCCGGATCGGTGTTCTGGTGTGGTGAGGTAAACGGGGTGAGCGCCGTCGCTGCTGCCGACGAACCCGCGTAGCCATACATCGCTACCGCGTCCTGGGCCCACATCTCGGCATACTGCGCCTCGGTGGCCGCGATCGCCGGTGTATTGATACCTAGGAAGTTCGTCGCCACCAGCACCGCCAACAGGCCGCGGTTGGCGGCGATCTCCGGCGGAGGCACCGTCATCGCAAACGCCGCCTCGTAACCGGCCGCCGCCGCCCTGGCTTGGGCGGCGGTCTCCTCGGCCTGCGCAGCGGTGGCGCTCAGCCATTCCACATAGGCCCCGGCCGCTGCACCCATCGCCGCGGACGACGGACCCGACCACGCCCCAGATGTCAGCTCCGAGACCACCGACTGATATCCGCCGGCCGCGGTATACAGCTCGTCAGCCAAGCTGCCCCAGGCTTGCGCAGCGGCCATCATCGGCCCCGATCCCGGACCGGCATACATCCGGCCGGAGTTGATCTCCGGCGGATAGATCCCGAAATCCATTGCTGCGCATTCCTCTTCCAGACAACCGGCGCTTCCACCGCGCCGCGACGGGCGTTTCAGCGACCGAGCAGGCGGTTCTTCTGCTCGGTGTATTCCTCGTCGGTCAGAATTCCCTCGTCGCGGAGCTTGGCGAACTCGCGTAACTCGGCCGCGACTCCGGTGACGACGGCCCGAGGTTTGTCTTGCGGCGCTGCGTCTTTATCAGCGGTTGCCGCACTGTCTTTGGTGGTCGCCGCTGACCCGGTGCGCGCCGCCGCGTTTGCGCCTTTGGGCGTCTTCCCGGCACCCCGGCTGACGCCGGTGCCTACGGTGCCGGCCATGGCTCGCCCGGCCAGACCCGCTACTGCCATCTCACTGAGCGTGGTTCCTGAACCGCCTTCCGCAGCCCCCCCGGCGGTGGCGCTGACGGTGGTTTGCGGTAGCGCCGGCAACGTGTACGAGATGGGGCGTACCGCCGGTGTGGCGACGGTCCACGACGGCGGCACAGACAATGCTCCGACCGTGTTGGCCTCGCCCAATCCTGCCGAAAGGCTGGGCGGCGGCAGCGTGCCCGCGCGCAAGTTAAGCAGCGGCGCCGGGAACGGTTTCACGGGCGCGGGCCCGGTGTCCGGCCAGGGCTGTTCCCCATTCCAGCCGCTGATGATGTCATCGGTGTGGACACCGGTGCCATAACCGCCGATGTCGAACGGAAGGGACACGATCCCTAGAGTGCCCAGCGGTACGGAGATAAAGATGCTGGCCAGGTCGGCGGGCAGGTCAAGGAAAATCGAGATCAGGTCGCTGATCAGGTCGAGCGTGTCCAGGGGAGTCGACTGAGCCGACGTTGCCGCGCTCGTCAGCGCGTTGGGTACCGCGGAGAACGCTTGTTGAATCGACGACACGGTGCTCTGAACATTGCCGGCCGACGTGCCGGTGGCTTGGCTGACCGCGGCTGCCTGGCCGGCCGACCCGCTCGGGTTGGTGTTCTGCTGTGGTGGGTTGAACGGTGTCAGCGTTGTCGCGGATGCCGATGAAGCCGCGTAGCCGTACATCGCCGCGGCGTCCTGGGCCCACATCTCACCGTATTGCGCCTCGTTGGCCGCGATCGCCTGCGTGTTGCGGCCGAACAGGTTCGTCGCCACCAGCGTCGTCAGCCGACTGCGGTTGGCGGCGACCATCGTTGGCGGCACTGTCGACGTAAACGCCGCCTGGTAAGCGGCGACTGCGGCTTTGGCTTGGGCGGCCGTTTCCTCGGCCTGTGTGGCGGTGGCGGTCAGCCACGCGGAGTAGGACCCGGCGGCCGCAGCCATCGACGCCGACGACGGTCCCGACCACGACCCTGCGGTCAATCCCGAGACCACCGATTGATACGAGTTGGCCGCCGAATGCAGTTCGGCGGCCAATCCTTGCCAGGCTTCTGCGGCGGCGACCATCGGTCCCGACCCGGCCCCACCATACATTCGACCGGAGTTGATCTCTGGTGGATAAATCCCGAAATCCATTGCTAAGCAACCCCTCTAGTGCACTGCGATCGAGTTGGCCCAGTCGGTGGCGCCTTTCGTCTCGCCACTGGTTTGTGTGGCGGCCGACAATGGCGCGCGCCCGACTGGGGCCGCGCCATTGGCTATCGCGTGAATGGTGGCATGCGTTACGGCTTTTGTTGCTTCCCGTCTCGGCGCGTCCTCTGCGCAGGCTGGGAGCGCCACGGGCGTCACCGCGGCGACGGTGTTCGACAAGATCACCCGCCGCCGCTGCGGACATTCGGGCTCATCGGTCCCAGAAAACATCGCTTTCCCTTTCCGATAATGGCCGGGTAAATCACCAAATTTCTGGAGTCAGGTTCTGGTTTAGGATGCCTACCAGCACACTGTCTCGGCCGTCAGGCAATCTCATTATCGGTTCTTTACCGAAACTGTTCAATTCGTTGACGTGTTCTTAACGGCCGTCTGTGGTAGTTATCACTCGTATTTCTCAGATTAATCACCCGTATTTCTCAGGTTCACCGATTCGTCAGCATCGCATCAGGTCGGGTCGTGGTGCGACACCTGCTTCCCCCTGGTCCGCCGGCCCGGCCTGCAGTTGGACCCGATTCTAAAACCCCACTCCTGTGAGTTAGCTGTCAACGCAAGCCAGCCCAGGTCTGACCCGTTCGACTGCGCGGGTGGAGTTCGCGCCAGCGCAGTGCTCAACCGGCCTTTGCTTGGCGGCTGACGTTGACGGTTAGGGCTTGAGCCTCGTGGTTGTCGCCGAGGCGTTCCTCGTCGGTTGCGGGTTGCCGCGGAGGCAGCCCCCTGCGCAAGGTGGCAAGCAATTCCCGGTAAGGGCCGACGAGGTAGACCGTGTCGCCTGCGCAAAGCCGGTCGTCCCGGCGTGGGCGCAGCTCTACGGCTGCGTCCTGCCGAGTGAACGCGATAACGCGGGTTTCGCTGGACAATTCGGACATCTGGAGCCCGTCGAGTTCGCTGCCGGGCGCCACCCGCATTGCGCCGACCATGAAGGAACTCTGCCCGACCGAAAACGTCCCGAGAACCTCCAAGCCACTCGCGGCGCCAATGAACCAGGGCGCGGCCAGCTCGACGGCGGACCGGACGTTGTCGAACCCGAACCGCTGGGCGACCGCGAAGCCCAGCGCGCGGTCGTAAACGCGCAGTACAAGCGGTACCTCGGCCCGCCGGTTGATCTCGGGCAGCACTCGTGGTCCCAGCATTTCGGCCAGGATGATCCCGGTCTCGATATTGATCATGTCGTCGCGGGTCACCACCGCTACAGCGCGGGCGCGGTCCACCCGCGCTGATTCCAGCGTCTGGAGCAGCGTCGCGTCCCCGAAGATCACCGGCACGTCAAGTTCGCGTACCACGGACACAAAGCGGTTCTCCTCGTCGCGTTCGATCACCGCGACGTCGTGTCCGGTGGCGACTAGATCGGTGACGACGCGGATCCCGAGCTCGCTCAGCCCGACGACGATGATGTGGTTGCGCAGGTGGCGCGCGCGCGGGCGGGCGGCAGCCAGGACGAAGCGCTGCGAGAGCAGCACGTCCGCGATGAACGCGACCAGCAAAGCGATGGTGGTCGCTCCGCTGAACATCAACATGGCAGCGAACAGGCGTAGCCATATCACCTGATGGCCGAAGCTGAAGTCGCCGTAGCC
>NZ_JBKQTQ010000343.1:0-44552 GCF_052143115.1 Mycobacterium sp. | reverse complement strand
CTAGGTTCGCTTGGTGAGGGCGAAGTTCACAATCAGACCAAGTTGGGGTTTAGGCTGCGGTGAGCGCTGCGTTTGTGAATTGATTCAGGCGTTGGTCGAGTTGCCGCCAGGCGCGCGCCAGTTCGTTGCGATCGGCGAGATCTGTTGGGAGCCTTGGGTCTAACTCAGCGAAGCCGGGTGCGAGGACACGCCCGTAGACCTTGGTGAACAGCACCGCGACGCGCCGGCCCAGCGGGGTGAGTTGGTAGCGGTGATGGCCCGGCAGCCGGACAACGAGTCCCTTGCGTTTGAGCCGCCGCAGGTCGTAGGTGGCCTGGCGGCTGGTGTAGGAGCAGCCCAGCAGGGTGGTAACGGCTCGGACCAGGGCTGGGTTGTCGAACCCGGCAAGCAGATGGGTGAATCCCACAATGGCGGCCATGACCGCCATCACCCGCGGGTCCCCGAACGGCAGTCCGGGGGCGTGTTGACCGTCGATGTGCGACGGTCGGGTCACCTGGGTGAAGGTGGCCACATCCGGAGCGGGCCGGGCATCGGATGCTTGCGCGTCGCACAGACGCTGGTTGGCGCGATCGCCAACCGCCCGTAGGGCCTTCCAGTTGTCGGCGGTCACCCGCCGGCCGATGCCGAAGTCGCGGGTGTCGCAGATGACCGTCTCGGTGCGCAACGCCCGATGCTCCTTAAAGTACTGCTTGATCCGGCTCGACTTGTAGTAGCAGCTGATCTGCGGGTCCACGCCTTTGGTGATCACCTGGGTGCGGAAGGTGCCCGGCGTGCGCCGGCTGATGCTCCGGTCGAAGATCAGCGACACCTTCTCCGGGCGGCCCACGTCGAGGTGGTCGCGGATGAGCTGCTCGAAAAACGATCGCCCGGCCGCCGGCCGATCGAATACCCGGGTATCGGAGATCTCGAACTGGCGAAACGCCAACTCGTAGACGTAACCGGCCCGCACATCCTCGCGGGTGAACGGGGACGGTAGCCGCTTTTGCCAGCGCCAAAAGAAGCTTTTCACCGCGCCGGAGCCGAGCCGGTCGCAGATGCGCTGTAACGCGGCGGGATCCTCGCAGTCGCGGAACCCGTTGTCCAGGGCGGTGTAGCCGATGCCGAGCCGCTCGCACTGTCGCTGCGCCCAGGTGTGTCCGTTGAGCCAGATCCATACCGGCCACGGCGCGTAGGCGTTGGTCTTCCAAAACGCCCCACCCCAGTCCGGATCCCAAAGGTAAAAGTAGAAGTGGTTGACGAAGGCCATCTGCCGACCCCACTCCATGTGCGGATGCGCCGCGTGCTCTTGACCCTTGGCCTTCCAGGACCGCCACACCGGGGTCTTTTCCTGCGCGATCCCGATCAACACCACCTTCCCATCGCCGCCCTCGCGTTCGGCGGCCTCGATCAACGGACGGGCAATCTCCTCCTTGTTCTCGCCCTTGGCAAACCGGCGCACCGCGATCCCGTTCGCCTTGGCCCACCGGTGCACCTCGGCGACATAAGCGTCACCGATCTTGCCGAACGCCGCTGAGGAGGGGATCGAAAACCCCTTCTGCCAGTACAGAAACTGGCACACCCCGCCCACCGACTGCAGCTTGGGAACGTAGGCCTGCAGAAAGATCCGGTCCACCGAGCGGCAGGTCAAAGTCACGTGATCCCGCAGTAGAGTTGCGTAGTCGGCCACGATCGCCTCCTTGGTATCAGCAACCTTGAGGCTAAGCCGACGCGAGGGATCTCCAACAGCGGAGATCCCTCGCTCCTGCAATCCGTTCGCCCGCCGTGCGGGCCAACGCTCAACTAACCGGTCGGGTCCACGGTATGAGGACGCTCGCTACATCTAGCTCTGATAGCCCGTCTCCTCATCGCGCCGCGCGCTCTGCATCGTCAGCGGGCTAAAGTCGAGTCCCGTGGATGTCCACGTCGTTGACCACCCGCTGGCCGCGGCCCGGCTGACCACACTGCGCGACGAGCACACCAATAGTGCGGGGTTTCGTGCGGCGTTGCGTGATCTGACGCTGATGCTGGTGTACGAGGCCACTCGTGACGCGCCCCGCGAGGCGGTCACTGTGCGCACACCATTGGCCGAGACGGTCGGAACACGGCTGGCCAATCCACCGCTGCTGGTACCGGTGTTGCGGGCCGGGCTGGGCATGGTCGATCAGGCGCATGCGCTGCTACCGGAGGCGCGGGTGGGCTTCGTTGGTGTCGCCCGCGACGAGGAAACGGCTTTGCCCGTGCCGTATCTGGAGTCGCTGCCCGACGATCTGCGCAGCCAACCGGTAATGGTCCTGGACCCGATGTTGGCCACCGGCGGGTCGATGACCTACACCATCGGGTTGCTGCAGCGGCGCGGCGCCGACGACATCACCGCGCTGTGTGTGGTGGTGGCGCCGGAAGGCATTGCGGCGCTGGAGAAAGCGGCGCCTCATGTGCGGTTGTTCACCGCGGCCGTCGATGACCGCCTCAACGACGTGGCCTACATCCTGCCGGGCCTCGGCGACGCTGGCGACCGCCAATTTGGGCCGCGCTGAGCTACCAGCGCCGCACCGACGACGCCAGTTCGTCGCAGAGCGCGGTGGCGCGACGGCGAGCACCGGCCAGATCCTCGTCCACCGCAGACCGAACTTCGATGTAGCACTTGACTTTCGGCTCGGTGCCCGACGGTCGGACCACGACCCGTACTGACGTGTCGGCGTCCGCGCCGGCGAAGATCAGCGCATCGGTGCGATCCAGGCCTGGGCGCTGCAGCAGATCCGTTGTAGTCGAGGCGAATCCGGCCAGACGACTCGGCGGCGAATCCCGCAATCGGCGCATCATTGCGGTCGCCTCGTTCGCGTCGGCCACCGCCCGTGACACCGCTGCGCCGACATGCACACCGAATCGGCGAGCCAGGTCATCCAGAGCGTCGAGCACGGAGTGCCCTTGCTGTTTCAGCGTCGCCACCAGATTGCAGGCGAGCACTGCGGCGCTGATGCCGTCCTTGTCCCGAACCGCGGCCGGGTCGACACAGTGCCCGATCGCCTCCTCGTAGGCGTAGATCAATGTGCTGCCGGGTAAGTCGGCATCGGCGCGGGCCAGCCATTTGAAGCCGGTCAGGGTCTCCACATGGCGTGCGCCCCAGTGCGCGGCGATGGCGGACAGCATCCGCGACGACACCACGGTGCTCGCCACCACACTCGTGGCGAGCTTGCCCGGTTCGGTCCTCGACAAGATGAAATCGCCGAACAGCCAACCGGTCTCGTCACCGGAAAGCATCCGCCAACCCGCCGGTGTGGCTATCCCGACCGCGCAGCGATCAGCGTCGGGATCCAGCGCGATCGCGATCTCGGCGTTGACGTCTTGGGCCAGCGCCAGTAGCGCGTCCGTGGCGCCAGGTTCTTCGGGGTTGGGGAAGCGGACGGTCGGGAAGTCGGGATCGGGCCTGAACTGGCCGGCGACGGTATACACGTCGACGAAGCCGGCGCGTCGCAGCGTTTCGACGGCCACCGCGCCACCTACTCCGTGTAAGGGTGTCAGCGCCACCCTCAGCGAGCCCGACGCGCGCCCGACCCAGGCGACCCGCTGGATGTAATGCTCGACCAGATCTGCGTCAGACGGTTCGACGTGCGCCCTGGCGATCTCGTCAGCGAAGGGGGCGACGGCGATGGCGGTTTCGATCTCGCGGTCGGTGGGGGAGATGATCTGAATTCCCCCGTCGGCGTACACCTTGTAGCCGTTGTCGGTCGGCGGATTGTGTGATGCGGTGATCTGGATGCCTGCCGCTGCGCCGGTGTGCCGTACGGCAAACGCCAGCACCGGTGTAGGCACCGGGTCCGGAAGCAGCACCACTGAAAAGTCCGCGGCGGCAAGCACTTCGGCTGCTGCCACCGCGAATGCGGCCGAGCCGTGCCGAGCGTCGCGCCCGACAATCACCGTGGAACGGCCGAGGCCTCGACCGCTCAGTACCGTTGCGACTGCCCAGGTGGCACGCAACACCACGGCGAGGTTCATCGCGTCCGGCCCACCCCGGACCGGGCCGCGCAGTCCCGCGGTGCCGAATGTCAGCGGCCGGGCGAACCGTGCGGCCAGTTCGGCGTGATCGCACCGGGCGAGCTCGGCGGCCGTCACCGGGTCGGGGTCGTGCGAGATCCAATCCTGCGGTGTCACGCCAGTCCTCGGAGCCGCGCGATCACGTCAGCCAGCAAAGCGCCCATCCGGGTCGCCGAGGCCGCGCCGGCGGCGAGTACCTCGGCGTGGCTGAGTGGCTCACCGGTGATCCCGGCAGCCAGATTCGTCACCAGCGACACGCCCAGGACCTCTGCGCCGGCCGCGCGCGCCGCGATCGTTTCGTGCACGGTGGACATGCCCACCAGATCGGCGCCCAGTGTTCGCAGCATCCGGATCTCGGCGGGCGTCTCATAATGCGGCCCGGGCAGCCCGGCGTACACGCCTTCAGCCAGCGTCGGGTCGACCTCACGGGCCAGTGCCCGCAGCCGCGGTGCGTAAGCGTCGACCATGTCGACGAACTGGGCCCCGATCAGCGGAGACCGTGCGGTCAGGTTCAGGTGGTCGCTGATCAGCACCGGTTGACCAACCTCGAAGTTCTGGCGCACTGCACCGGCCGCGTTGGTGAGCACGACGACGCGCGCACCCGCTGCGCCCGCCGCCCGCACCGGATGCACGACGTGCAGCAGGTCATGGCCCTCGTAAGCATGAACACGGCCGGCAAGCACCAGCACGCGGTGTGCACCGATACCCACCGACGACACCTGACCGGTGTGGCCGACCGCGGTCGGAGGGGTGAAGCCGGGCAGGTCGGCCATCGGCAGCACCGCGGTCGGCGGGCCCAGCGCGGCAACAGCCGGCGCCCACCCGGACCCCAGGACGATCGCGACATCGTGTTCGGCGATGCCGGTGCCCTCGGCGATGAACTGCGCGGCCCGTCGGGCGAGTGTGTCGGGGTCGGGTCGACCGTCATTCACAGGCGGCACAGTCGGCGAGCTTAGTCGGTGAGATACTGCGAGAATGGCCCCAATCCCGGTGTTGGACCGCGTCGAGGACGCGGTGCGGCGCCGTGGTACGGACCTGATCGAGCTGTCCCACGCGATCCACGCCGAACCGGAGTTGGCGTTCGCCGAGTACCGCAGTTGCGCCAAGACGCAGGCGTTGGTGGCTGAGCGTGGTTTCGAGATCACCGCGGCGGCCGGTGGGTTGGACACCGCTTTCCGCGCCGACTTCGGCAGCGGTCCGTTGGCCGTTGGCGTGTGCGCCGAGTACGACGCTTTGCCCGGCATCGGTCATGCCTGCGGGCACAACATCATCGCCGCGTCGGCAGTGGGCGCCGCGCTGGCACTGGCCGAGGTCGCCGACCAACTGGGCCTGACGGTCGCGCTGCTGGGCACGCCGGCCGAGGAGTTCGGCGGTGGAAAAGTGTTGCTGCTCAACGCCGGAGTCTTCGACGACTTGGCGGTGGCGGTGATGGTGCATCCCGGGCCGGTGGACATCGCGGCCGCCCGGTCGCTGACGTTGTCTGCGGTCCGTGTGGAGTACCGCGGCCGGGAAGCTCATGCATCGGCTGCGCCGTACCTGGGTGTGAATGCTGCCGACGCCGTCACCGTCGCTCAGGTGGCCATCGGGGTGCTGCGTCAACAGCTGGCACCGGGCCAGCAGGTGCACGGCATCGTCTCCGACGGCGGGCAGGCCGCAAACGTCATCCCGAGCCGGACCGAACTGCAGTACACGATGCGCGCCGCCGAGGCCTCGTCGCTTGCCGAACTGGAAGCCAAGGTGGGCGACTGTTTCTTGGCCGGTGCGGTGGCCACCGGCTGTGACTACAGCGTCGAGCCCACCGAGCCGATGTACGAGGCGCTCAAGCCCGACCGCTGGCTGGCCGGCGCCGTCCGCGGCGAGATGACGCGGCTTGGGCGCGCGCCTGTCGACGAAGAACTCGAGGCGGCGCACCCGTTGGGCAGTACTGATATGGGGAACGTCACGCAACTCCTGCCCGGAATCCATCCCATGGTCGCCGTCGATGCCGGCGGCGCTTCCTTGCATCAGCCCGACTTCGCCGCGGCCGCGATCGGCCCGAGTGCCGACAAGGCCGTCATCGACGGCGCAATCATGTTGGCGCGCACCGTTGTTCGTCTTGCCGAGTCACCGGACGAACGCGATCGGGTGCTGGCGGCGCGTGAGGAGCGGCGCTTATGAGCCGCGCCGACGACGATGCAGAGCCAAGCGATGCGGAGGAGCGGCGCTTATGAGCCTTGCCGACAGCGTTGAATCGTGGCTGGCAGCCCATTTCGACGACTTGGTCGCCTGGCGGCGACACATCCACCGCTACCCGGAGTTGGGCCGCCAGGAGTACGCCACCACACAATTTGTCGCCGAACGGTTGGCCGACGCCGGTCTCAACCCGAAGGTGCTACCTGGCGGGACGGGGCTGACCTGCGATTTCGGTCCTGAGCAGGAGCCTCGGATTGCGTTGCGGGCCGATATGGACGCGTTACCGATGGCCGAGCGGACCGGTGCCCCGTATGAATCGACGATGCCCAACGCGGCGCATGCCTGCGGCCACGACGCGCATACCGCGATCTTGCTGGGTACCGCGCTGGCGCTGGCAGGGGTGCCGGAACTGCCGATTGCGCTGCGGCTGATCTTCCAACCCGCCGAAGAGCTGATGCCCGGCGGCGCGATCGACGCGATCGCCGCCGGCGCGCTGTCCGGAGTGAGCCGGATCTTCGCCTTGCACTGCGATCCCCGGCTGGCGGTCGGCAAGATCGCGGTGAAAGCGGGACCGATCACATCGGCGGCCGACATGATCGAGATCACCCTGTATTCGCCGGGCGGCCACACCTCGCGCCCACACTTGACCGCCGACCTGGTCTATGGGCTGGGGACGCTGATCACCGGGCTGCCTGGTGTGCTGTCACGCCGCATTGACCCACGCAACGGCACCGTGATGGTGTGGGGCGCGGTCAATGCGGGGGTGGCCGCCAACGCGATCCCGCAGACCGGCGTGCTGACGGGCACCATTCGCACTGCCAGCCGCGAAACCTGGCTGGGCCTCGAGGACATCGTGCGTCAGACCGTGGCCGCCCTGCTGTCGCCGCTGGGTATCGAGCACACCCTGCAGTACAACCGGGGCGTGCCGCCGGTGGTCAACGAGGAAATCTCGACGCGCATCATCGCCCACGCCATCGAAGCGGTCGGCCCGGACGTGCTGACCGACACCAGGCAGTCTGGCGGCGGCGAGGATTTCTCCTGGTATTTGGAGGAAGTACCCGGCGCGATGGCGCGATTGGGCGTCTGGTCGGGCCATGGTCCGCAGCTGGACCTGCACCAGCCGACGTTCGACCTCGATGAGCGGGCGCTGGCGATCGGGGTGCGGCTGATGGCGAACATCGTCGAGCAGTCCGCCGCCGCGATTTAGGTTCCCGGACCGATGTTGCGTGCCTCACGGGTGCGCAGGTTGTGCACGTATTCGTCTGGCGCGCCGGCGATTTCCGCAGCGTCGGCCATCACGCCGATGTAGCGCGCCGACGGCAGACCGCCCTCCCAGGCGTCGACCACATACAGCCACGCCAGGACTGGATCGGTGGTGGTATCCGATGACAAGCGTTCCACGCGGCAGCGAATCTTCTTGTGGATCCCCAGCTCGGAACCCTCCCATCGATCGAGGTTGTTCTCGTCGGCGGACGTCATGTCGTAGAGCACGACGAACACCTTCGAGGCCGGATCCTCGACGACCGTGGCCAGCGCGCCCTCCCAGCCGATGTCCTCGCCACCGAACGTCAGGCGCCAGCCGTGCAACCAACCGGTTCCGGCCATCGGCGAATGGGGTGCGCGCTGCAGCATCTGCTCGGGATGCATATTCGACCCGTAGGCAGCGTAGAGCGGCACGGGGAAAGCTTAAACGGCTGTGCCGGGCGCGGCGGTGATCCGACAGGTTAGCTAGATCTGATTGTCCGGCTCCTTCTCACGACGCGCTGCGGCGCGCATCGTCGCCGGGCTAGGTTAGGGGCTGTGGCGACCCGCATTGTGATCCTCGGGGGAGGGCCGGCCGGCTATGAGGCGGCACTCGTTGCGGCAGCACGCGACGCTCAGGTCACCGTCGTCGACTCCGACGGCATCGGCGGCGCGGCCGTGCTGTTCGACTGCGTGCCGTCGAAGACGTTCATCGCCTCCACCGGCGTGCGCACCGAACTGCGTCGGGCGCCTCGGTTGGGCTTCGACATCGATATCGAGGACGCCAAGATCTCTTTGCCGGAGATCAACCAGCGGGTCAAGACGCTGGCCAATGCCCAGTCCGCCGACGTTAATTCCGAACTGGTCAGCGCGGGTGTCGAGGTTGTCGCCGGCAGGGGTGAGCTGATCGATGCGAGTCCCGGTCTGGCAACCCACTGCGTCAAGGCGACCGCCGCCGACGGCACTACGACTACCTACGACGCCGACGTCGTTTTGATCGCCACCGGCGCCAGCCCCCGGGTGTTGCCGTCGGCGCAACCTGATGGCGAGCGCATCCTGACCTGGCGCCAGATTTATGACCTGGAGAGCCTGCCCGACCATCTCATCGTGGTGGGCTCCGGTGTCACCGGCGCCGAATTCGTGCACGCCTATACCGAATTGGGCGTCGACGTCACGGTGGTGGCCAGCCGCGACCGGGTGCTGCCCTACGAGGACGCCGACGCCGCCCGGGTGCTGGAGGAGTCGTTCGCCGAACGCGGCGTTCAGCTGGTCAAGAACGCACGTGCCGAGTCGGTCACCCGCACCGACTCCGGGGTGCTGGTCACGATGACCGACGGTCGCACGGTGGAGGGCAGCCACGCGCTGATGACGATCGGATCGGTGCCGAACACCAGCGGCCTGGGCCTGGAACGGGTGGGCATCGAGCTGGGACGTGGCAACTACCTAACCGTCGACCGGGTATCGCGGACGTCGGTGCCCGGCATCTACGCCGCCGGGGACTGCACCGGCCTGCTGTTGCTGGCGTCGGTCGCCGCGATGCAGGGCCGCATCGCGATGTGGCACGCGTTGGGAGAGGCGGTCAGCCCCATCCGGTTGCGCACCGTGGCCGCTGCGGTGTTCACCCGGCCCGAGATCGCCGCGGTCGGGATCCCGCAATCGGCGATCGACAACGGGTCGGTGCTGGCCCGGACCATAAAGCTGCCGTTGCAGACCAATGCACGGGCCAAGATGTCGGGCCTTCGGCAAGGCTTCGTCAAAATCTTTTGCCGTCAGTCCACCGGTGTGGTGATCGGCGGCGTCGTGGTCGCGCCGATCGCATCCGAGCTGATCCTGCCGATCGCGATGGCCGTGCAGAACCGCATCACCGTCAACCAGCTGGCCGAAACATTGTCCGTCTACCCGTCGCTGTCGGGTTCGATCACCGAGGCAGCACGTCGGCTGATGGCGCACGACGACCTGGACTGACCAGGCCAGGTAGCCTTGGGAGCCAGTGCCCTACTGACGAGTAACCGACAGGAGACCTGTGCCGTGAGCGACCCGATTCGCGTAGCGGGGAGCGAGCAGACCCGGCCGGGTTCGTTCTTAGGACCCGAGCAGCGCGCCTCGGCCTGGGAGCGGCTTGGCAGCGAACAATTCGACGTCGTGGTCATCGGTGGTGGCGTGGTGGGTTCGGGGTCCGCGCTGGACGCCGCCACCCGTGGGCTGAAAGTGGCGATGGTCGAAGCGCGTGACTTTGCCTCCGGCACGTCGAGCCGGTCCTCGAAGATGTTTCACGGCGGGCTGCGCTACCTGGAGCAACTGGAATTCGGGTTGGTCCGGGAAGCGCTCTTCGAGCGCGAGCTGTCGTTGACAACGTTGGCGCCGCATCTCGTCAAGCCGTTGCCGTTTTTGTACCCACTGACCAAGCGGTGGTGGGAGCGACCCTACGTCGCGGCCGGCCTCGTGCTGTACGACGAGCTTGGTGGGGCGAAATCCGTTCCGGGGCAAAAGCATTTGACGCGCGCCGGTGCGTTGCGGCTGTGCCCCGGTCTGAGGCGCAGCGCGCTGATCGGCGGTGTCCGCTACTACGACACCGTCGTCGACGATGCCCGGCACACCCTGACCGTCGTGCGTACTGCGGCGCACTACGGCGCAGTGGTGCGGTCGTCCACTCAAGTGGTCTCGTTGCTGCGCGAAGGCGATCGGGTGACCGGCGTGCGGGTGCGCGACTCCGAGGATGGCGCCGTCACCGAAGTCCGCGGTCACGTCGTCGTCAACGCCACCGGGGTGTGGACCGACGAGATTCAGGCATTGTCCAAGCAGCGTGGACGATTTCAAGTGCGTGCCTCCAAAGGAGTGCACATCGTCGTGCCGCGGGACCGGATTGTCAGCGACGTGGCGATCATCCTGCGCACCGAGAAGTCGGTGATGTTCGTCATCCCGTGGGGCAACCATTGGATCATCGGGACCACCGATACCGATTGGGCACTGGACCTGGCGCATCCGGCGGCCACCAAGGCAGACATCGACTACATCCTCGGCACCGTCAACACCGTGTTGGCCACCCCGTTGAGCCATGCCGACATCGACGGGGTGTACGCGGGGTTGCGGCCGCTGCTGGCGGGGGAGAGCGAGGAGACGTCCACGTTGTCGCGTGAGCACGCGGTGGCTGTGCCCGCTCCCGGCCTGGTCGCCATCGCCGGCGGCAAGTACACCACCTACCGGGTGATGGCCGCCGATGCGATCGACTCCGCATCGCAATACATCCCGGCTCGAGTCGCGCAGTCGATCACCGAGAAAGTGCCCCTGCTAGGCGCCGACGGCTACTTCGCGCTGATCAACCAGACCGAGCACGTTGGTGCGCTCGAAGGACTACACCCCTACCGGGTCCGTCACCTGCTGGACCGCTACGGCTCGCTGCTCAGCGAAGTGCTGGCGCTGGCCGCCGACCGTCGCGAACTGCTCAACCCGATCACTGCGGCACCGGGCTACCTGAAGGTCGAAGCGGCGTATGCCGCCATCGCCGAGGGCGCATTGCATCTGGAGGACATCCTGGCCCGCCGGACGCGGATCGCCATCGAATACCCACACCGAGGCGTCGACTGCGCGCGTGAGGTGGCCGACATCGTCGCGCCGGTGCTGGGCTGGACCCAGGCTGACGTCGACCGCGAGGTCGACACTTATACGGCGCGAGTGGAGGCCGAGGTGCTGTCGCAGGCCCAACCCGACGACGCGTCGGCGGATGCACTGCGGGCCAGCGCTCCCGAGGCCCGCGCGGAGATCCTCGAGCCGGTGCCCTTAAATTGAGCCGACCGTGAGGCAGCTGCCGCTCCCGCCACGCGACGGATTGGGACCGGCGCGGCTGCGGGTGCGCGGTGGACCGTTGGGCGACGAGTTGCTTACCCGGTTCGGGCCCGAGGTTGCCGCCAAGGCGATCGCCGGCGAGGTCGTCGACCAGCACGGTGTCGTGCTCGATCCCGCCACCGTGCTGCCGGCTGGTGCCAGCGTCTACCTCTACCGGGACCTGCGCGACGAGGTGCCGGTGCCGTTCGACATCCCCGTGCTCTATCAGGACGAGGACATCGTGGTTGTCGACAAGCCGCACTTCCTGGCCACCATGCCGCGCGGGCGCCACGTCGCCCAGACCGCGCTGGTGCGGATGCGCCGAGAACTGGGGTTACCCGAGCTGGGCCCGGCCCATCGGCTGGACCGGCTGACCGCCGGGGTGCTGCTGTTCACCGCCCGCCGCGAGCTTCGCGGGGCCTACCAGACGATGTTCGCCCGCGGCGCGGTTCACAAGACGTATGTTGCGAGGGCAGCGGCCAACCCCCACGTGACGTTACCGCGAGTAGTGCAGAGCCGAATCGTCAAGCGCCGCGGCCACTTACAAGCCGTCGAAGAACCTGGCGAGCCCAACGCCGAAACGCTGGTGGAGTCGATATCGCCGGACGGCCTGTACCGGCTGGCGCCGCGCACCGGACGTACTCATCAGCTGCGGGTGCATATGACTTCGCTCGGAATGCCGATCTACGGAGACCCGTTGTACCCCAACGTGATTAGCGTACCGGACGATGACTTCAGCCAGCCGCTGCAGTTGTTGGCGCAGCGCATCGAATTCCAGGATCCGGTGAGTGGAGCTTTGCGACGATTCGTCAGTTCGCGACGGCTTTGTCCTCCGCGCTAGCAGCGCTCGGCGCCGCGACGCATACGCGGTAGGTCTTGATCGGGCCATGCCGAAAGGGCGGCATTGCCTGCCTCATTCCGGATAGGCCCCGCGGTCCGCGGGAGTGCCACGCCCTGAACGGCGGCGCGCAAAGTCTCCCAGGCCCGCGCCGTCAGCGCGCCGGCGTTGAGGGAGCGGAAAGTTGTCAGATTGCTGAGGCTGACGTGGTTCTGCAGTGTTAGCACCCTGGTGCCCTTCAGTAATCCGGCGAGGTCGTTCGCCGATATCCGGCTACGTCGTCGGTGTTTCCTCAGTGACTAACGCGTCGACCCGCCGTGTCGGTGATCGGGGTCACAGGCCAGTCAGCGATGACCAACCGCCAATCGGCAATTTCTATTCCACGGTACGTGCCGGGAAACGGCCCCGCCCGGTGAGCAACATGCCGTGTCGCGAGCTTGGTCATCCTGCGCTGGCGGTTTTACTCGACACGCCGCTGAAAAGTTACTAAACGTGTGACTAAGAGCACACCTCGTTTAGCTGAGGGATTCCTTGCATGTTCCCGGCAGCCTCTACCGGTTGGTGACGCGTTCGCCGCGTCGGAAGCCATCGCACAGTTCTCCGCCGCGCACGGTCGTTGATAGTCGACCCCTGGTCGAAGCGTAAACAGCTTGGAAACTGAGGCTGAAATCGGGAATCCGACGATGACCGGGCGCAATTGCTGAAGGGCGAACCTTGTTACCATGCCTCATGGCTGCGCGGAGGACAGCAATTAGGCGGGCTGCGGCCGGGCCGGCGTCGATCATCGCATCGTTCCATTTGAAGGAATTAGATTGAAATTAAAGAGATTTGGCGCCGCGCTGAGTATTCTCACGGCCGGTGCAGTGATCTTGTCGGCCTGCGGCGGTAACAACAGTGCCACTGGAGGAAGCGCCGCGCCGCCGGTGAAGGTGACCTGCGGCGGCCAGCCGACTCTGAAGGCCAGTGGTTCCACCGCCCAGGAGAACGCAATGACCCGTTTTGTCAAGGCGTTCGAACAAGCCTGCCCGGGCCAGTCAGTGAATTACACGCCCAATGGCTCCGGCGCTGGGATCAGCGAATTCATGGGCGGCCAAACCGATTTCGGAGGCTCGGACTCTCCGCTGAACTTGGGCGAGTACGCGAACGCGACGCAGCGGTGCGACTCGCCGGTGTGGAATCTGCCGATGGTTTTTGGCCCCATCGCGGTCGCCTACAACGTCAAGGGCATGACGTCGTTGAACCTCAACGGTCCGGTGACGGCCCAGATCTTCAACGGCCAGATCACTATGTGGAACGATGCGGCGATCCAGCTGCTGAACTTAGGCAACCAGCTGCCGGCTGAGCCGATTCGGGTCGTTTTCCGTAGCGATGAGTCCGGGACCACGGACAATTTCCAGAGGTATCTCGATACCGCTTCCGCCGGCACGTGGGGTTTTGCCGCCGGAAAGAAGTTCAACGGCGGTGTCGGCGAGGGCGCCCGCGGCAACGACGGCGCCGCCGCGGCCGTCAAAAGCACCGAAGGCGCGATCACCTACATCGAATGGTCGTTCGCCCAAGCGCAACACCTGGACATGGCCAAGATCGTCACGACGGCGGGTCCGGAGCCGGTAGCGATCAGCCCGGAGACGGTGGGAAGGACGATTTCTTCCGCGTGGTTTATGAGGAAGGGCAACGACCTAGCCTTGGACACGATCTCGTTCTACCGGCCAAACCGGACCGGGTCGTACCCGATCGTGCTGGCAACGTATGAGATTGTGTGTTCGAAGTACCACGATTCCCAGGTCGGTACGGCCGTGAAGGCGTTCCTGCTAAGCGCGATCGGCGCCGGCCAGAATGACCTGACCGAACACGGATATATCCCCATTCCGGCCGGGTTCAAGTCGCGGCTATTGACCGCGATCGACGCCATCTCGTGATCTAAGCTCGTATTGGCCGGTTCGGCCGGTAACGTCCGAAGCTCAATGTTTCAGGGTTTTTTTCACCCTAGTCAACCCAAAGTTCCAAAAGTTTTCCCACGGTAGTCGATCTTTGGAGTCATGGAGTTCACAACCTTACCTCCCGAAGTCACCTCTGCGCTGATCCATACGGGACCCGGTGCGGAATCGCTGATCGAGGCTTCCGAGGCGTGGCAACAGCTCGGCGCAAATCTGGAGGACTCTGCCGAAAACTATGGCGCCACGCTGTCGTCTCTGGTTGGGACCTGGCGTGGTGCGTCCTCGACGACGATGGTCCAGGCCGTTGAACCCTACTTGAACTGGCTGCGCATGACAGCGCAGCAAGTCCAGCAGACAGCCGCTTCGGCGCAGGCCGCCGCAAGCGCAGTCAATTCCGTCCGCGCGGCGGTGGTTCCTGTTGGGCAAGTCAGCGCCAACAGGGCGTTGCTAGCGCGGTTGTTAGCCACCAATGGATTCGGGAGGAATCTTCCTGCTATCGCCGAAACCGAAGCCGAATACCAGAGCATGTGGGCGAATAACTCGGCGGCGATGACTCGCTATCAGGCGGCCTCGGCGCAAGCCAGCACGCTGCCGCAGTTCTCCTCGCCATCCTCGACTACCAATCCTGCGGGGACGGCCAAGCAGTCCAGCGCAGTGTCCGCCGCAACCACGTCGTCGTCGCCCACCGTCTCTGCAGCCGCTTCGGGGCCGTTGTCGTCGATCAACCTTGGGTTTAGCGACCCGACAAGTGGCTATTTCGGTTTGGCGAACGTCTATGCCAACCAGTTCGTCTCGTCCGGCTTTCCCATCAACCTGCTCAGCTATCTGGCGCAGAACCAATCGGCCCAGGCCCTGCAGGGAGTCAACGCACAGATTGGCCAGGGCGTGTCGGAGGGTGAGTCGGCGCTCGGAGGGGGAGCAGCGGGTGGGTTAGGTGGCTTAGGTCGGGCTGGGCTGGGTACGTTAGGCCCGGGTGCGTTAGGCGCCGCTGGACTCGGTCAAGCGTCCACGTCGGCGGCGACGGGCGTTGGAGTGTCGATTGGCAAGCTGACCGCGCCGCCTGCCGTGGTGGGATTGCTGCCCGGTCAGCAAGTGCCAGTACAACTCGCCTCGGCCGCATCGCCGCTCTCCGCGGGCGAATCCGGACTTCCCATGCTCCCGCCGCTCATGCCGCCGCCGATTTCGGCAGGCAGTGGTTGGCGCAAGCGTAAGGAACAAAAGTACGAAGATATTGCGATCGGCGCCGAGCTCAAGGGAAAGGTGATGGACCCACCGCCATCGGCGGGATGAGCAATCCGGCGCAGCAGCTCAGGAGTTGTTGGCAGGCGGCGTGGGCGCTTGCAGATAACCAAGGCCGTTCTTGATTCCTTGGTTCAGCTGGTCCTTGACAGGGGCCTTGCTATCCGGGGCCGCGACTGGCGACGTGCAGGTGCAGCCGAGAGTGCCGAACGGGCTGGGATCGGCGCTGGCCGGTGTTGCCACCCCCGCCGCAGCAGCGAGCGCAATCGCCGCGCCGAACAATATTTTCGTGATCACTTATGGTTCTCCATGACAGTAGTTACCCCACTATACGGGCGCCGTCAGGCCCCTGCATGCCGCGGGCAGAACGCAGCGATGCTGACGCCGACGAAGAACCCGGCGTGATAGCCGTCCAAACTACTTTGTTGCATCACGTCATTCGCGACGTCGCTCGAGGCCCTACCGCTGTCGAGTTCATCGCAGACCTCGTGAGCGGCGACGATCGCGGCCTGCGGGTTCGCGAAGGTGATGCCTCTAGAGCCCAGCGCGTTTATGAAATTGCCGTCGACCGCGTCGGCATGCGCGGTCGGGACTACTACGCCCACAGCGCTAAACAGCGCGACCACCAGGACGAGGCCGGCCAACAGTGATCGCGCAGCGATGGGCGAGCGCAATTGGGTGGTCGTCATTCCTGAACCTCTCCGCTACGCGGAAGCAAGACTGTTACGGATGGCAAGCCAAGCCGCTGACATTGCGATCATTGCATGCCTCGACCAGACTGGCGAAACTCTTGGCGCGCCCAAAACCCGCGAGCCCGCTCGTTAACCGAACGGACATGCCCCGGGTGTTCAACGTTGGCAGGCCGGGCACCAGTACGCCACCCGCTCGCCGCTGTCGTCATAGTCGATGCGTGTGCCGCAGCGACGGCAACTCTGCCCGGCTCGCCCATAGACCCACAATTGCCGGCCGGCCCGGGTGTCGCCGGTGGTGCACCGGTTCCAGCGGTAACGGTTGGCCCACAGCATGTCGCGGGCGCGGGACACCAGCCGATGCGGGTCGCTGACCGCACTTACCGGCGCGGTAGGCAGACGTCCGCTGACGAAACACAGTTCGTTGCAGTAGACATTGCCGATCCCGGCCAGCACCCGCTGGTCCAGCAGGGCCTCGGCGATCGGTCGATCTGGGCGTGCCGTCAGGTTGGTCGCGGCGAGCTGTGGGTCCCAGTCGGCCCCCAGCAGATCGGGTCCCAGGTGTGCGATCGCGTCGCCGTCGTGGGCGCGGTCGAGGATTTCCAGCACGCCCAGGTCGATGCCGACCGCGCGGATATTGCCGGCTTCCAAGATGATCCGAATCCGGTGATCGTTACGCACCGCCCGCGAAGTCACCCGCCAGCTGCCGTCCATCTTCAGGTGCGAGTGGATGCTGGCAGGTCCGACGCGAATGAACAAATGCTTGCCGCGGCTGTACACCTCGTCGACAACCTGACCGGTCAGGTCAGCCGTCGCAAAGCGCGGTACCCGCACATCGCATCGCGTCAGTGTCCGACCGACCAGTGCCTGCCGCAGGGTTTCTGCGGTGTGCCAGACCGTGTCACCCTCGGGCATGCGCTACCGCAGCCGCAGTCCGCGTGGAGTGCGGGCGAACCCGGCGTCGGACAGCGCGCTCACGGCCGGCGCGGAGACGTCGGGCCCCAGTACCGCGACGCCGTTGATCCTTTCAACCAGGATCGAACTGACCCGCCCGGCCGTTACCAGCTCGGCCAGCGCCACGCCGGCCGCGCGGTTGACCTCGGGATCGTCGCGGAAGCTCAGCATCGAACGTCCGCCGCGCTCGACAAACCAGACCAGGTTGCCGTCGACCAGCACCACCAGCGCTCCGGCTTTGCGGCCCGGCCGGGCGCCGCCGTCTTCCTCCGGCGCGCGGGACGGCCAGGGGAGCGCGGCGCCGTACGGGTTGGCCGGGTCGGCGGCAGCCAACACCACCGCCCGGTATTCGGGTCGCGTCGGGTCTTCGAAAGAGCCGGGCTCATCGAGGTAGCCGCGCAGCCGGTCAACCGTCGATGCCACCGCGAACTGGGCGCCGCCCAGCGATTCGACGAAATAGCCGCGCTGGCATCGGCCGGCCTCCTCGGAGGTGCTCAGCACCTTGTAGAGCATCGCGAATCCGCCCGGTAGTCCTTCGGCCGCCACCGCGCCCCTAGTCAGCACGCCATGGCGGCTCAGCAGCAGCTCGGCTTGGTGGTGTGCCCGCAGCGTTGAATCCGGCTCGGGCATGGGCAGCGCTGACCAACGGCCGGCCACCGTGGGGTCGCTGGCGCGGGACTGAGCGTGCGCAACGCTGTAGCGACTCAGGCGGGGTGGGCGTGCTCCGCGACCCAACCGGTGCGCCGGGGCCGACCGTCTGCGGCTACCCGGCCCGCCGCCGAGCATTGCGCGGACGGGCGCGAACGTGTCGCCGGTGACCAGACCGGCCCAGATGAGTTCCCACAGGGCCGCTTTGAGCGCTTGCTCGCCGACTTGACCATCTGTAAGACCTTGCGCGAGCTGCCGGAAGAAGAAGGCCCCGCCGCCGGCCAGCGTGTCCAGGATGGCCCGGTGGGCCTCGGTCAGCTCGATGGTGGCGGGGGCACTCACGGTCAACGCGGCCGTGTCAGCCGGGTGGAACGCGACCCAGCCGTCGCCGGCCGAGATGGATCCGGCACCCGACCAGACCACCTCGCCGGATGCCAGTAGCTCGTCGAGCATGGCGGGGGAGTAGTCGCGTACCCGTGGGGGCAGCACGAGCGATTCGATCGCCGAGGCGGGCAGCGGGACGCCCGCCAGCTGATCGACAACAGCCACCAGCCCGTCGAGGCCGGAGTTAGTCGCCGAGCCGACCTGATGCCAGCCCGGCAGGAAACGCGCGTAGGCGCTGATGCTGACCGGCTCGACTTGCGCCCGGAGCGCCGCCAGCGATCTGCGGCGAAGGATCCGCAAGACGTCGGCGTCACACCACTGGTCACCGGCCGCCGCTGCGGAGAACTCGCCGCGGACCAGCCGCCCGCTGGCGACCAGCCGGCTCAGCACGTCGGCCGCGACCCGCAGTCCCAGTCCGAAGCGGGCGGCGACGTCGGCGGTGGTGAACGGCGCGTGGGTGCGCGCGTACCGGCCCAGCAGCTCACCCAGCGGATCGGTGGCTTCCTCGGTGAAGCTGGCCGGCACGCCGACCGGCACCGCCACCCCGACGCCGTCGCGCAGTCGGCCGATGTCTTCGATCGCGACCCACCAGCTCTGCCCGGCAAACGAAACCGTCAACGCGCGTTTGGCAGCACACAGACCTTCCAGCCAGCCGCCGACATCGGCGCCGCCGGCGCGGGCGGCGACTTCCTCGGTGGTCAACGGGCCGAGCAGCCGCAGCAGATCGGCGACCGCTTCGGCGTCACGGGCCGCTCTGTCGGCGGTCAAATGTTGCAGTTGGCGGCCGGTCGCGGCGATGACGTCCGGGTCGAGCAGCTCGCGGAGCTCGACGCGGCCGAGCAGCTCGGCCAGCAGTGTGGCATCCAGCGACAGGGCCGCCGCGCGGCGCTCGGCCAGCGGGCTGTCGCCCTCGTACATGAACGCCCCGATATAGCCGAACAGCAGCGACGCCGCGAACGGCGACGGCGTGGCGGTCTCGGTCTCCAGCACGCGCACCTTGCGCTGCGCGATGTCGGCCATCAACCCCGTCAGCGTCGGCACGTCGTAGACGTCCTGCAGGCATTCGCGGACCGCCTCCAGCACGATCGGGAAATCCGGATATTTGCGGGCCACATCGAGAAGCTGCGCGGCGCGTTGGCGTTGATGCCACAGCGGCGATCGACGGCCGGGATGTCGCCGCGGTAGCAGCAGAGCGCGGGCCGCGCACTCCCTAAATCGGGATGCGAACAGCGCCGAACCACCCACCTCTGCGGTGACGATCGGGTCGATCTCGTCGGCGTCGAAGACGAACAGTTCAGCACCCGGCGGCTTATCGGCAGCGTCGGGCCCGGACTCGGAGAATGTGTCCGGCAACCGCACCACGATGCCGTCGTCCGAGGCGGTCGGCTTCTCGTCTATGCCGTAACGGTCGCGCAGTCGCCTGCTCACCGCCAGTGCGAGCGGGCCGTGCACCCGCAGCCCATAGGGCGAGTGCAGGATCACCCGCCAGTCGCCCAGCTCGTCGCGGAACCGCTCGACCAGCAAGGTGGCGTCGGTGGGCACCACCGTCGTGGCGGTGCGTTGGTCGTCCAGTAGCCGCCACAGGTTGTCGGTAGCGTAGTCGTTTAAACCCAAATCAGCACAGCGCTTTTCGAATGAGTCGCGCGCCAGGCCGGCCAGCTCGCCGGTGAACTTGCCGACTGCCCGGCCGAATTCGGCGGGGCGCCCGGCGTCGTCGCCGCGCCAGAACGGCAACCTGGCCGGTTGGCCGGGTGCCGGGATCACCAACACGCGGTCGTGAGTGATTTCGGTGATCCGCCAGCTGGTGGCTCCTAACGAAATGATATCGCCCGGGCGGGACTCGTAGACCATCTCCTCATCGAGTTCTCCTACGCGAGAAGGCTTTTCGGAATCCGTCGCCAGGTAGACGGTGAACAAGCCGCGGTCCGGGATCGCGCCGCCTGAGGTGACCGCCAGCCGCTGCGCACCCGGCCGTGCCGTCACGGTGCCGGTATCGCGGTCGTAGACCAGCCGCGGCCGCAGCTCGGCGAACTCGGTTGACGGGTATTTGCCGGACAGCAGATCCAGAGTGGCCTCAAATGCGCTGTGCGGCAGTGTCGCGAACGGGGCGCTGCGTCGTACGGTGTCGAACCAGCGGTCGACGTCGAGCGGCTCTAGCGCCGCCGCGGCAACGGTGTGCTGGGCGAGGATGTCGAGCGGATTGGCGGGCACCCGCATCGTCTCGATCTGACCGTTGCGCATGCGCTGCACGGCGACCGCGCAGCCGATCAGGTCGGTGCGGTGCTTGGGGAACAGCACCCCTTGAGAGATCTCGCCGACCTGGTGCCCCGCGCGCCCGATGCGCTGCAGGCCGCTGGCCACCGACGGCGGCGTCTCCACCTGGATCACCAAATCGACTGCGCCCATGTCGATTCCCAGCTCCAGACTCGAGGTCGCCACCACCGCCTTCAGTCGTCCCGTCTTGAGCTCCTCCTCGACCACGGCGCGCTGCTCCTTGCTCACCGAACCGTGGTGGGCGCGCGCCAACAGCGGCGGCGCGCCGTAGGTCTGGCCGCTGCCCAACAGCTGGGCCGGGGCGCCGCCGGCAACCTGCGGGTTGGTGGCGGACGGCAACTCCACACCCGAGCGTTCGGCGTGAATCTCGTTGAGCCGAGCGGTCAATCGCTCAGCCAATCGCCGTGAGTTGGCGAACACGATCGTCGAGTTGTGCGCTTCGACGAGGTCGACCAGACGCGCTTCGACATCGGGCCAGATCGTGTTGTCCGCCAGGTTGGCCATATCCGGGACCGGCACCTGCACGGTCAGCTCGAAAGTCTTGGCCGCCGCGGGGACCACGATGGTGGTGGGTGACGCGCCCGACAAGAACCGGGCAACCTCCTCGGGCGGACGGACGGTCGCCGACAAACCGATGCGCTGCGCGGGTGCGGCCAACATGTCGTCGAGCCGTTCCAGCGACAGCGCCAGGTGAGCGCCCCGCTTGGTGCCGGCGATGGCGTGGATCTCGTCGACGATCACGGTTTCCACACCGGACAGGGTCTGGCGAGCCGCGGAGGTCAGCATCAAAAACAGCGACTCGGGCGTGGTGATCAACACGTCGGGAGGCGTGGCGATCAGCTGTCGACGGCGTGCCGGCGGGGTGTCGCCGGATCGCACCCCGACGGTGATCTCCGGCGCGGGTAGATCCCGCCGTTCGGCGACCCGGGTCATTCCCGCCAGCGGGGTTCGCAGGTTGCGCTCGACGTCGACGGCCAGCGCCTTCAGCGGTGACACGTACAGCACCCGGGTGCCGGGCGCCCGCTCGTCGCCTGGTGCGCCGGCCAGGCTGGCGAGTCGGTCTATCGCCCACAGAAACGCCGCCAGTGTCTTGCCCGAGCCGGTCGGCGCGATGACCAACGTGTTATGGCCGTCGGCGATCGCCGTCCAGGCGTCGGCCTGGGCCGCGGTCGGCGCGGCGAAGGTACCGGCGAACCAGTCGCGGGTGACGGCGCTGAACCGCGCGAGCGGATCAGCGGGCACGGTGGTCACCTCGCCATAGTGCCCGGGGGCACTGACAAAGGGGTCAAGCGGCTCCGAGCGATCAACGCCCGTCGGGCCCGACCGCCTTGGCCAGTTGTTCGGGAATCCCGTTGACCCGGGTGATTGCGTCCAGCAGCGCGTGAGCGCAGGCTTCGCTCAGGTGACCGGCGTCGGTCTTGGGGTGGATGATCCGCTGCCGGCACACCTCGAAGGTCAACGCCAGCCACCCGTGGATGACGATGCGCAGGTCGCGTTCCACGTCGGGAGGGAGCTCGGTACCCGGGCCGTCGACCTCCATGATGCGGTTCATGATGTGTTCCATCTGACGATCTTTGGCTTCGTCGTCGATGCCGAGTAAGACCGGATCGGAGCGGCCGAGGCCGACGTATGCGGCCCAGGCCGCGTGCGGGTGCTCCTGGTGATACTGCATGTAGGCAAGGACGCCGTCCCGGGTCTCTTCAAAGAGGTTCTGACCTGGTGACGGCAGGGCGTTGGTGGTCTCGAACAGCTGGTCGGCCTGTCCCTTGACGACGGCGGCGAAGAACGCCCTCTTGTCCGGGAAGTAGTGATACATCAACGCTCGGGACACGCCGGCCCGCTCGGCGATCTCGTCGATTCGGACCTCATCGTAGGGTCGTTGGCCGAAGATTTCCGCGCCTAACGCCAGCAACTCGGCGCGGCGGTCGTCCGGAGATAACCGGCGCCGGGGCGTTCGCATAGACCAGATGGTACTTGTCGATCCTTTGCGCTGGCCGTCAACGGTCAGGAAGTCTCTGCAAACTGCTGATCGCCTACGCATCCGTCAATAAACGGCTCTGACACGGTAGTCGCCGCGAAGCCCGCACCGTCTGCCTACCAGCACGTTCGTTAGCTCAGCGAATTAGCGAGCTATCCGCGGTGTGTCTCCAGGCGAGTACTCGGGCAACGAACGGACCAGGTCGCCGGGCTCGCTCAAAAAGGCCGAGGGGCAATAGAATCGCTGACCAATGGACGCCAAAAGCGCTACCGCCCGTCCCAGGCTGAGTCATCGAGTGGGTGCCCTGGTCGACGGTTTCGAAACGCTCGTCTATGCGATCGCCTTCCTGCTGCTGGTGGCGGCTGCGGTCTTGGTGGTGATCGGCGGCGGACAAGCAGTCGTGCAAGCCGCGACCCACAAGGTCCCCACGCTGCAGGGCGGCGTCTTGGTCCTCGATCGTGTCTTGATGGTCCTGATCATCGCGGAGATAGCCGCTACGTTGCGCGCGGTCCTGCTCTATCACGAAATCGCCGCCGAGCCGTTTCTTTTCATCGGACTGATCGCCTGCGTGCGACGGATTCTGATCGTGACCGCGGCAACCGAGCAGGTACACAGCGACAAGGACCTCGACCGTCTCCTGCTGGGGTTGGGTGCGCTGGGACTGCTAGTGATCGGCATCGCTGCGGCAATTTTCTTGGTTCGCTTCAGTGCCCGGCGCGCTCCGCGGGCGGACAGCGACGACGGCTGACCGAGTAGGGGCGGTCCGGCGGCGTCAGCCGAAGTGCACGCCCTGGGCCAAGGGCAACTCGCTGGAGTAGTTGACGGTGTTGGTCGCGCGGCGCATGTAGGTCTTCCAGGCGTCCGACCCAGACTCCCGGCCGCCGCCGGTCTGCTTCTCGCCGCCGAACGCGCCGCCGATCTCGGCGCCCGAGGTGCCGATGTTGACATTGGCGATGCCGCAGTCGGAGCCGTCGATGAAGCGTTCCGCCTCGCGCATATCGGTGGTGAAGATCGCCGACGAAAGGCCTTGGGGTACGGCGTTGTTCAGCGCGATGGCGTCGTCGAGGTCGTCGTAGACCAATGCGTAGAGGATCGGCGCGAAGGTCTCGGTGTGCACGATGTCGGTCTGCGACGGCATCCGCACCACCGCCGGCGCGACGTAGTAGGCGCTCGGGTGGTCCATATCCCGGCGCTGACCGCCGAGCACCTCGCCGCCGTCGGCGCGTGCCTGTTCCAAAGCGCCCACCATGTCGCGGTAGGCCGTCTCGTGGATGAGCGGGCCGACCAGCGTGCCCTCGGCCGACGGATCACCGATCGGCAGCTGCCGGTAGGCGGCGGCGATGCGCCCCACCACATCGTCGGCCACCGAGCGATGGACGATCAGCCGGCGCAGCGTGGTGCAGCGTTGACCGGCGGTGCCGGCGCCGGCGAACACGATGGCGCGCACCGCCAGATCGAGGTCGGCGGATGGCGTGACGACGGCGGCGTTATTGCCGCCCAGTTCCAGCAGCGATCGGCCGAACCGTCGCGCGACCCGGGGTCCGACCTGCTGGCCCATGCGCACCGAGCCGGTCGCGGACACCAGTGCGACCCGCTCGTCGTCCACCAGCTGCTCACCGACCTCGCGGCCACCGGTGATCAGGGCGCAAACACGAGCCGACACCCCAACGTCACTGGCGGCCCGGTCAATCAGCGCCTGGCAGGCCAACGCCGTCAGCGGGGTCAGCTCGGACGGCTTCCACACCACGGTGTCCCCGCAGACCAGCGCCACCGCGGTGTTCCAGGCCCATACCGCGACCGGAAAGTTGAACGCGGTTATCACCCCGGTCACGCCGAGCGGATGCCACGTCTCCATCAGCCGATGCCCCGGCCGCTCGGAGGCGATCGTGCGCCCGTAGAGCTGACGGGACAGGCCGACGGCGAACTGGCAGACGTCGATCATCTCCTGCACTTCTCCCAGCGCCTCGGAGGCGATCTTGCCCGCCTCGATCGTCACCAGGGCGGCGAGGTCGTGCTTGTGCTGGCTGAGCAGCTCGCCCAGCCGGCCAACCAGTGCACCGCGTACCGGAGCGGGAGTGGCTCGCCAGGTGGAAAACGCTTGCGCGGCATCGGCGATGCGGCGCTCGACCTGCTCCGGCGTGGTCTGCTCGAGGGTAAACAGGACGTCGCCGGTGACCGGTGTGCTCGCCGGCAGGCCGTGCCCGCCCGTCCCACCGAGGGCTCTAAGGGTTACGTCGCAGCCGACTGCGTCCAGCGCGCGGCGTGCGCGGGTGCGCAACTCGTCAGTGGTGGTCACGCAAGTGCCTCCTTGCAAAGCGATTCGTAGAGCAGGTACGGGTCGTGAATATGGCGGCCGATCGCCCCGGCCAGCCAATCCACGCTGTATCCGGAGTCGTCGGCGATTCCGGTGGCCGCTATAGTCTCGGTGTCGCGGTCCAGATTGGACCGAAAGATTCCGGCCGCTGAGGCTGGCAGAAAGTCTTCGTAGACAACGGGTTTGGATGGGTCGCCGCTGCGGTAATAGGCCAGCCCCGCAGCGGCCATCTCGTCGTCGGTCGACGGAAAGTACTGGCCCCAGACTTTGGCGGGATCGTCGTTACCAGAAAGACGAGCCATCGCCGCGTCGTAACGCTGCCGGCCCCTGGGCGTCAGTGCCACGCCGCGTGCCTCGACCTCGCCGAAGCGGACCCGCAGCGAGCCGTCGACGACCGTTCCGTCGTCGTTGCGAAACCGGCGTGGTTCGGCGAGGGCGCGAAACGACGTCTGGCGCAACAGCACCGCGGGCCCGTCCCAGCGGGGCGGTCCCTGGATAGCGTCGATCATCGTGACGCCGCGCGCGGTCATCCGCCGGTACAGCTCGTCGATGTCGAGCACCCGCGGCGTCAGGTGATTGATGTGGGTGGACGTGACTCCGGCGATGTCGGCGGCCACCGCGGACACCCGTGATAGCTCGTCATACCAGGACTTGTCGATCGGTTCACCTGACAGCGCGAACGCCGCCACGGCTTGGGCGACAAAGTCATCGGCCTGGTCGGCGTCGCAGCCGCCGTCGGCCGTGATCACCCGGGCCCGGGCGATCAGCGCCGGATCGAACAGTTGGCGGCGTGCCAGGAACGTCTGCACACGAGCGTTCAGGTCGGCGTCGAAGAAACGTGCATCCCTGAGCGCCAGCATCGATGTGAAAACCCGAAACGGGTTGCGCGCCAACTCTTGCGCGTCGATGGGCCGAAACGCGGTGGAGACCACCGGAACCGGTGAAACGGCGTCGCGCAGGTCGTAGTAGCCGACCGGGACCATGCCGAAGGCCGAGAACAGGTCGGCGACAGCGGCCAGCTCGTCGGGCGTGCCGACCCGGATCGCGCCGTGCCGCTCGGCGGTAACTCGAGACAGCGTGCCCAGCCGTTCGGAGCCCGCATGCCGGGCGGCGTAATCCCTGTTGACCTGGGTGCTGACCTCGACCATCGTGGTGTAGGCAGGCACCTCGCTGCCGTACATGGCAGACAGGCCGGCGGCCAAGAGCTCCCGTAGCCGCCACGTCGGCAACCTTTTGGCACGGCTCAACGGCGATCACCGCTGCGATACTCTCCGGCCATGGCTGAGACGCTCGACGAAATCGACCGGATATTGGTGCGCTCGCTAGTCGCTGACGGGCGCGCGACATTGTCGGAGCTGGCGGCGAGCGCTGGCCTGTCGGTCTCGGCGGTCCAGTCGCGGGTGCGCAGGCTGGAGTCTCGCGGCGTCGTCACGGGGTACTGCGCGCGGATCGATCCCGAAGCGATCGGGCATCTGTTGTCGGCGTTCGTGGCCATCACCCCTCTCGATCCCTCTCAACCCGATGATGCGCCGGCCCGCCTGCAACACATCGAGGCGATCGAATCGTGTCACTCGGTGGCCGGTGAGGAAAGCTACATCTTGCTGGTGCGCGTCAAGTCCCCGCGTGCGCTGGAAGAGCTATTGCAGCAGATCCGGACAGCCGCCAACGTGCGGACCCGCAGCACGATCATTTTACAGACATTTTACGATGCTCGACAATTTGTACCGTAATACATACGGCTTTAGGTCAAGATACCGTAAAAATTCCTGATAGGGTTGACGTCATGACCGGCGTACTGGAACGTACCTTTTTGGCCGATCCGCTACTCGCACCTGACCGGGTCCACGAGGTGCTGGCGCGCAGCATCCTCGTCGACGGCCTGGATTTCGTGCTCGACCTGAATCGCTCGGATGGCTCGTATCTGGTCGACGCCCGCGACGGCCGGCGCTACCTGGACATGTTCACCTTCTTCGCTTCGTCGGCGCTGGGCATGAACCACCCGGCACTGGCTTTCGACGACGAGTTCCGTGCCGAGCTCACCGACGCCGCGGTCAACAAACCGAGCAACTCCGACGTGTACTCGGTGCCGATGGCGCGCTTCGTCGACACCTTTGCCCGAGTGTTGGGCGATCCAGCGCTGCCGCATCTGTTCTTCGTCGACGGCGGTGCACTGGCGGTGGAGAACGCGCTGAAGGTGGCGTTCGACTGGAAGAGCCGGCACAACGAAGCGCGCGGCATCGACCCGGAGTTGGGCACCAGGGTGCTGCACTTGCGTGGGGCGTTTCACGGCCGCAGCGGCTACACGCTGTCGCTGACCAACACCAACCCGGTCACGGTTGCTCGCTTTCCGAAGTTCGACTGGCCGCGCATCGACGCGCCTTACCTTCGACCGGGCGTCGAGATGGACGCGTTGGAAGCCGAATCGCTGCGCCAGGCCCGGGCAGCGTTCCAGGCCTACCCGCACGACATCGCCTGCTTTGTCGCCGAACCCATCCAGGGCGAGGGTGGCGACCGGCACTTCCGACCGGAGTTCTTCGCCGCGATGCGCGCGCTGTGCGACGAATACGATGCGCTGATGATCTTCGACGAGGTACAGACAGGTTGTGGTTTGACGGGAACCGCTTGGGCCTACCAGCAATTGGGCGTTGCACCCGATGTGGTCGCGTTCGGTAAGAAGACACAAGTGTGCGGGGTGATGGCAGGAGGGCGGGTCGACGAAATCGCCGACAACGTGTTCGCGGTGGCTTCCCGGCTGAACTCGACGTGGGGTGGCAACCTCACCGATATGGTCCGGGCCCGGCGCATCTTGGAGGTCATCGAAGCCGACGACCTTCTCGAGAACGCCGCCGCTGCGGGCCGCTACCTGCGGGCGCGCCTCGACGAACTCGCCGACAACTTCCCGACCGCCGTGCTCGACGTCCGCGGTCGCGGCTTGATGTGCGCGTTCAGCATGCCGACGAGGGCGGGCCGCGATGAGGTGCTCCGCCGACTGTGGAAAAGCGGGGTGATTGTCCTGCCCAGTGGTCCAGTCAGCGTGCGTTTCCGGCCGGCCCTGACCGTTTCACGCGCCGAGATCGACGAGGCGGTGGCCGGCCTCCGCGACGTCCTGACGGAGTTGGTGTCAACGTCGTTTTAGCGGCCGCCGCACTGTGCGGGGCCGCCGACGATGGTGGCCCAGGAGGGTAACGAGGGAGCAGTTGTGGGTTTAGAGTTGCCTGATCATGGGGTATACGGGTGTGGCGCGTGTGACGGCACGCGCAAAGAGCGTTTCCATCGGCCGGTGATTCACCAGCAGCCGGAGGCACGATAGAGGTTCAGGAGATGCAGACACAACGTCACCGCTCAGGAGGCGACCGCCTTGGGCGTGAAGACAGCGAGGTGCATGCCGCCATCCGGTTCGCGGTTCTGGCCGCGGTCGCCGGACTGGCGTTCGTGGTCGTGGCCGCGGTGTGGGCCAGCACCTGTACAGGCGCGATGGCCATCGACACCGTCGCATGTGGCGCCCCCCAGCGGACAATCCTGGCGTTCGGTGCGCCGGTCATCCTGCTGGCCGCGGGCTGCGGGGCATTTGTGCGCACTTATCGCATCTGGCGCGACTACGGCACCTGGTGGGCGTGGCAGGGTGCCGGCTGGTTTCTGTTGATGCTGATGCTCCTCACGCTCACAATGGGCGCACCCATCATCGCCGGACCTGCTCTGGCTGGTTGACCGGACTCTCGGCAATTACTTCCGCGCCGTCTCCGGGCGTTCTACCGTGGTAGATACGGCCCGAAGGGCTAGGAGAGGGGACGCAGTCATGGGTGACACCTATCGTGACCCCGTCGACCATGTGCGGACGACGCGGTCACACGCGGGCGAGTCGATGATCGATGTGTTGCGCTGGCCCGGCTATCTACTCGTCGTGGCCGGCGTGATCGCCGTCGTGGGTTGTCTGGCGGCCTTCGGGACCGGGCACCAAAGCCAGGGCATGACCACAGGTGTCGTCGCCGTCGGGACGATGACGTTCGGTCTGGTGTGGCTGGCGGTCGAGCACCGGCGAGTGCGCAGAATCGAAGACCGCTGGTACGACGCACATCCCGAGGTTCCGCGCCAACGGCCCGCAAGCTGACGAGCCGAGGGCCGACACCGCTTAGTGGTTACGGAGCTTCGTAATCAGCTTGTCCTTGGTCAAGTGCGAATAACCGGCAATGCCAAGCTGTTTGGCCCTCTTTTTGAGTTCTGGGACAGTCCAGTCTTGATACGAGCCGGACTTCCCACCTGACCTGCCCACGCGGGAACGGCCGCGCGCGGCAGCGGCGTTGGAGATCCGAGCGGCCTTTTCCTTGGTGTCTCCTTGCTTGCGCAACTCCTGATAGAGCTTCTCGTCTTTGATTGACGGATTGGGCATCGCAACCTCCTTCGCATGCTTTGGTGTTGCTGTTTTTCCCCGCCCGGCACCGTGCCAAACGCTGGAGGTTTTATTCGCCGAGGCTAGTGGGTATCTGCTCTACACCATGATGAGCTTGAAAGCGGCCGCCGCTGTCCCGGTATCCCGGTCATCCGAACATCGGCGACAGGATCACGAACGCAATAACGTAAACGGCCGCGGCAACCAATACGAGCACAGCCAGCGTGATAACGGCGATAATCGCGACACGCCGAAGGCGGCGGGTGCGCTGAATTTCGGTCGTCTCGCTCGCGTCCATGCGACTTGGAATACCCGGCGGCGATCATGACTAACTGGCTTGAGCACAAGGGTAGTCTCGGTCAAACACTGCCGGAGGGCCCCATGACCGCTGCTGAAAAGCCTCAGAAGAACCAGCAACGCGGTGACCGCGCTGTCGAGCTGCGAGTTGCCGCGCGGCTGCAGAATCTGGCGGTGCTGCGCACACTGGTCGGGGCCGTCGGGACCTTTGAGGATCTCGATTTCGACGCGGTGGCCGATCTGCGGCTGGCGGTCGATGAGGTGTGCACCCGGTTGATTCGCTCCGCGACTCCGGGTGCGACGCTGGCCATCGTGGTCGATCCGCGGGACGACGAATTGGTGGTCGAGGCGTCAGCGACATGTGACAACTACGACGTAGTGACGCCGGGCAGCTTCAGCTGGCATGTGCTGACATCGCTGGCCGACGACGTACAGACCTTCCACGACGGTCACGAATCCGCTGGCGGGCACGGTATCTTCGGCGTCACGCTCACGACCCGACGGGCGGGCCTCCGCAGGTGACAGTGCGAGCTGTCGGCGGTTCTGCATCTCGTCCCAACGAATACGCTGACGTTCCGGACATGTTCCGTGAGTTGGCGACTCTCGACGCCAACTCGTCGGAGTTCCAGCGCCATCGGGACAAGATCGTTGAGCGCTGCCTGCCGTTGGCCGATCACATCGCGCGGCGTTTCGAGGGTCGCGGGGAACCGCGTGACGACTTGGTCCAAGTGGCACGCGTCGGACTGGTCAACGCTGTTGCCCGCTTCGATGTCGATACCGGCTCCGACTTCGTCTCGTTTGCGGTGCCCACCATCATGGGAGAGGTCCGCCGGCATTTCCGGGACAACAGCTGGTCGGTCAAGGTTCCACGGCGTCTGAAAGAACTGCACTTGCGGCTCGGCACGGCGACCGCCGACCTTTCCCAACGGCTGGGCCGAGCACCGACCGCCTCCGAACTCGCCGAAGAACTCGACATGGACCGGACGGAGGTTATCGAGGGGCTGGTGGCCGGTAGCTCCTACAACACCCTGTCCATCGATAGCGGTGGCAGCAGCGCCGGCGACGACGAAGCACGAGCCATCGCCGACACGCTCGGCGATGTGGACGCCGGTCTCGAGCGGATCGAGAACCGCGAGGCGCTCCGTCCGCTACTCGACGGATTGCCGGAGCGTGAACGAACCGTGTTGGTGCTCAGGTTCTTCGAGTCGATGACGCAGACGCAGATCGCCGAGCGGGTTGGCATTTCGCAGATGCACGTCTCGCGGTTGCTGGCTAAGTCGCTAGCGCGGCTGCGGGACGAGTTGGAATAGCCGGCGCGGCTTTTCGTTCTCGTCGAGGATGTCGGGCACCGACTCGGCCACCGGCAGCGCGCTGTCAGGGTCGCAAATACGTAGCAACCGGGAGACTGCCTTACCTGGCAGCATGGCCCAGTGCACACCGGCGCCCGCGCACCCGATATTGATGGT
This sequence comes from Mycobacterium sp., assembly GCF_052143115.1. Taxonomy (GTDB): domain Bacteria; phylum Actinomycetota; class Actinomycetes; order Mycobacteriales; family Mycobacteriaceae; genus Mycobacterium. The sequence goes on along the minus strand of NZ_JBKQTQ010000343.1, from coordinate 13,903 downwards.
GTGCAGCGCCGAAAAGCCCGCCGTTCCAAAGAATTCCAGGCCGCTGAGGTTCACAATTACCGACTTGGAATGAGCCGCGCAGCGCTGAACGTAATCGGCGAGCTGATTGGCGTTGGATGCGTCGAGCTCGCCGTGTGCCGTAATGACAACGAACGACGGGCCCCACTCAGCCGTGAAGCGGGCACTGTGGTTTTCCCACGGCTCCGACGGGATTGCGGCATCGGTTCCGAGAACCGGGGAAGCCGAATTGGGGTGTCTCATGGCAAACATCAGGTGACTCCATCAGTCGTCAAGCAATCTGTGGATCACGTCAAGCGGTTGGCCCCGCACGCGGAGAGAAGCCGGGAGTACTGGCCTCCCCCTACGTCAATTAACGTTGTTCCGGGCGGCTGTGAACTCAACCTTCTTCGAACAGTACTCCGGCCGCAGAGGGCCGACAACGACCTGAGGGCGTTTCTAAGAAACCCCGTTCAGCGCGGCAGCGAATCGCCGCACGGACTCGCCGAACGAAGGTCCAACTCCGCAAAGGTCTACTTGATCTCGGCGAGAACCGTGCCCTGGGTGATTGGGGCGCCCGCCTCCACCGCCAGTCCGGTGATGATGCCGTCTTTGTGCGCGGTGACCGGGTTTTCCATCTTCATCGCTTCCAGGACCACCACCAAATCACCAGTGGCGACCTCTTGGCCCTCTTCGACGGCGACCTTAACCACGGTGCCTTGCATCGGTGCGGTGACCGCGTTGCCGGAGGCGGCGGCACCCGCGTGCGCCCCGCGCTTGCGCGGCTTGGGCTTCTTCCTGATGACACCGGCCGCGTCGGACCCACCGCCGTTGGATAGCGCCAAGTCGCCGGGCAGCGAAACCTCGAGCCGTCGACCACCGACCTCGACCACGACTTTCTGCCGCGGCCGGGCGTCGGCCTCATCGTACAGCGGCTCCGTGCCGGTGAAGGGTTCGACGGTGTTGTTCCACTCGGTCTCGATCCAGCGGGTGTGCACCGAGAAGCCGTTGTCGTCGCCGATGAACGCCGGGTCGGACACCACCGCACGGTGGAACGGGATGACCGTGGCCAGCCCTTCGACGTGGAACTCGTCGAGCGCCCGGCGGGAGCGTGCCAACGCTTCGTCGCGGTTGGCGCCGTACACGATGAGCTTGGCCAGCATCGAGTCGAATTGCCCGCCGATGACCGAACCGGCTTCGACACCGGAGTCCAGCCGGACACCGGGCCCGCTTGGCGTCTCGTACTTGGTGACCGGCCCGGGTGCGGGCAGGAAGCCGCGTCCGGCGTCCTCGCCGTTGATCCGGAATTCGATAGCGTGCCCACGCGGTGTCGGGTCCTCGGTGATGTCCAGCTTCTCGCCGTTGGCGATCTTGAACTGCTGGAGCACCAGGTCGATGCCGGCGGTCTCCTCGGTGACCGGGTGCTCGACCTGCAGACGGGTGTTGACCTCCAGGAACGAGATCAGACCGTCCTGGCCGACCAGGTATTCGACCGTCCCGGCGCCGTAATAGTGGGCCTCTTTGCAGATCCGCTTGGCAGATTCGTGGATCTCCTTGCGCTGCGCGTCGGTCAGGAAAGGCGCGGGTGCCTCTTCGACCAGCTTCTGGAAGCGGCGCTGCAGCGAGCAGTCGCGGGTTCCGGCGACGACGACGTTGCCGTGTTTGTCGGCGATCACCTGCGCCTCGACATGGCGGGGCTTGTCCAGGTAGCGCTCGACGAAGCACTCGCTGCGGCCGAACGCCGCGACCGCCTCGCGGGTCGCCGACTCGAACAGTTCGGGGATCTCCTCGAGGGTGCGGGCCACCTTCATGCCACGACCGCCGCCACCGAAGGCCGCCTTGATCGCGATCGGCACGCCGTATTCCTTGGCGAAAGCGACCACCTCGTCGGCGTCTTTCACCGGGTCGGGAGTTCCGGGCACCAGCGGGGCCTGCGCGCGGGCTGCGATGTGCCGCGCGGTGACCTTGTCGCCGAGATCGCGGATCGACTGCGGGCTGGGCCCGATCCAGATCAGGCCGGCGTCGATCACCGCCTGGGCGAAGTCGGCATTCTCCGACAGGAATCCGTAACCAGGATGGATCGCGTTGGCACCGGACTTCTCGGCGGCCTCCAGGATCTTGCCGAAGTCCAGGTAGGACTCCGCCGAGGTCTGACCGCCCAGTGCGAATGCCTCGTCGGCCAGCTTTACGTGAGGAGCGTCGGCGTCGGGCTCGGCATACACCGCCACGCTGGGCAGGCCGGCATCTTTGGCCGCGCGGATCACCCGCACCGCGATCTCACCGCGATTGGCGACAAGAACCTTGGAGATCGTCGAGCTGGCGTGACTAGGCACTGCGCCTCCTGCATTGCTGAACACTTCTCACGTGTCTAAGAGAAATTCTTACAAGTCGTGTCGGGGGAAGTTTAAGCGCCGCGCCGTGGGCGATATGACCCGGTGCCCACTTCAGCCGGACTCGCGCAACCGCCGCTTGATGCGCGCCAGCATCGCCGACATGCCACGCAGCCGCAGCGGGCTGATCAAAGCGGCCAGGCCCAGCTCGGTGTAGAAATCCTCCGGCACGGCCAGGATATCGGCGGCGGGCTGCTCGTCGAGGCCGGCGGCCAGTATCGACGCGAAACCACGCGTGGTCGGTGCTTCGGCCGGAGCGCTGAAGTGCAGCCGCACCCGGTTGACGTCGCCGGCGTCGACGTGCAGAAACAGCGGCGACTGGCATTCGGGCACCGGCTCCATCGCCGCCTCTTCCAGGTCGGCGGGCAATGCCGGCAGATCATCAGCAAACTCCAGCAGCAGCCTGAGCTTGTCCTGACCCTGAACTTCGGCGAAGTCGGACACCACCTCGGCCAGCGGTGCGGGCATGCTCATCAGACCGGCACGGCCCCCGGGCTTTCACCGGCGACGATCGGCACCCGGACGGTGTTTCCCCACTCCGTCCACGAGCCGTCGTAGTTTCGTACGCCGGGGATGCCGAGCAGATGTGTCAGCACAAACCAGGTGTGGCTGGACCGCTCGCCGATGCGGCAATAAACGACGGTTTTGTCGTCCGGCCCGATGAACCCGTAGAGCTGCTGCAGCTTGTCGCGACTGCGGAACCGCCCACTGTCGTCGGCGGCCTTTCCCCACGGGATCGAACGCGCTGTGGGGATATGCCCGGCGCGCAGCGCGCCTTCCTCGGGATAGTCGGGCATATGTGTGCGCTTGCCGGTGTACTCATCGGGCGATCGCACATCGATCAAAGGCTCGGAGCCCAGGATTGCCAGCACGTCGTCTTTGAACGCGCGGATCGGTGCATCATTGCGCTGCACAACGGGATAGCCGCTCGACGCCTTGGTCGGAACGTCCAAAGTGGTGTCGCGCCCCTCGGACATCCACAGATCGCGGCCGCCGTTGAGCAGCCGCACATCCGGGTGCCCGAAGAGCGTGAAGACCCACAGCGCATAGGCAGCCCACCAGTTGCTCTTGTCCCCGTAGATCACCACGGTGTCGTCGCGGGAAATGCCTTTGCGGTCCATCAATTCGGCGAACTGCTCGCCGTTGATGTAGTCACGCACCCGGGGTTCGTTGAGGTCGGTGTGCCAGTCGATCTTGACCGCCCCGGGGATATGGCCGACGTCGTAGAGCAGGACATCCTCGTCGGATTCGACGATGGCAAGCCCCGGCTTACCCATGTTGCCGGCCAGCCAGTCGGCAGTCACCAGACGTTCCGGGTGAGCGTAAGCGCTCAGCGTCGGGCTGGGATCTGCTGGTAAAGGCACACTACAAGCCTACCCGTCGGTGAGGCGCCGAGATTGACGGCAGCGCGGAAAGGTCCGGCGAGCGAAGCACTAGCGTCGATCTCGGTCCAGAAGGGGTTCAGCTCACCCGATTCGCCGTCCACAACTCGGCGACCGACAGGCCGACACGTTGCAGCAGGGCTCCGGTCAACGGCAGACTGAGCCCGATGACGTTGGACGGGTCACCCTCGATCCGGTCGACAAACCAGCCGCCCAGGCCGTCCAGCGTGAACCCTCCGGCGACGGCCAATGGTTCGCCGCTGTCGATGTACGCTTCCAAGTCTGCCGCCGTTGGTGTCGCGAAATGCACTGTGGTAGAAGCTGATTCGGACGCGCGCTGCCTGGCGTTGCCGTCGAGCAGCCGCAGCAGGCAGTGCCCGGTGTAGAGCTGGCCGGATCGACCGCCCATCGACCGCCACTGGCTGCGGGCTGCATCGGCTGATGCCGGCTTGCCGACCAGTCGGCCGTCGATGTAGAGCATCGAATCACAGCCAATGACAACACAATCCGCGGCAACCGGGCTGTCCAGGATGGCCGCAACCTGATCGGCCTTAGCCTGGGCCATGATGCGAACGACATCACCGGGGGAGGTATTCGATCCCAAAGCCGCGATGACCGCGTCCTCGTCGACGCCGGAGACCACGACCAGCGGGTCGATGCCGGCCTGCCGCAGCACCTTGAGCCGGCCCGGTGAGGCGGACCCGAGCACCAGCCGGGTCATCGGCGCATGTGCGTCCGTTCCAGCAAGGTGATCTTCTGCCAGCTGAAGACCGGGTAGCGCAGTTTGTCGACGGGCAGGCCCCACCGGTTGTAGTCGGGCGGTCCCGGCTCGCCGCCGCCGCCGGCGGCGCTGCCCAGCACCGCGATCAGCGCGGCCAGCTCCTCTGCGCTCGGCTCGCCCTTGAGCACCTGAATGTGCGGCTCATGCTTTTCGTGCTCCGGCGCCGCACTCTGCGTCTCGTCAGTCTCGTCGCTCACTGGAGCTGGATTGTTCGTCTCGTTTCCGTCACTCACTCGACTCACAGTGGAATGTTCCCGTGCTTCTTGGGCGGCATCTGGGCGATCTTGCGCTCCAGCAGCCGCAGCGCCGTCCCGATGTAACCGCGAGTGTGCGACGGCGGGATGACCGCGTCGACGTAGCCCCGCTCGGCGGCGATGTACGGGTTGACCAGGGTGTCCTCGTATTCCTGCTGCAGTTGCAGCCGCAACGCGTCGACGTCCTCACCGTTTTTCGCGGCCTCGCCTAGCTGCTGGCGGTAGACGAAACCGACCGCGCCGGAAGCGCCCATCACCGCGATCTGCGCGGTCGGCCAGGCGACGTTGACGTCGCAGCCCATGTCCTTGGAACCCATGACGCAGTAGGCGCCGCCGTAGGCCTTGCGGGTGATGACCGTGATCTTGGGAACCGTGGCCTCGCCGTAGGCGTACAGCAGCTTGGCGCCGCGGCGGATGATGCCGTTGTACTCCTGGTCGGTGCCTGGCAGGAAGCCCGGCACGTCCACCAGCATGACGATCGGAATGTTGAAGCAGTCGCAGGTCCGCACGAAGCGAGCGGCCTTCTCCGAGGCGTCGATATCCAGGCAGCCGGCGAAGTGGGTGGGCTGATTAGCGACGATGCCGACCGGGTGGCCGTCGATACGACCGAACCCGATCACGATGTTCTGGGCGTAGCCGGACTGCACCTCGAGGAACTCGTCGTCGTCGAGGATGCGGGTGATCACCTCGTGCATGTCGTAAGGCTGGTTGGCCGAGTCCGGGATCAGGGTGTCCAGCTGGAGATCCTCGTCGGTGAGGTTGTCCTCGATGGCGCCCTCGGGAACGGGCACCGCGTACCGCGGCGGGTCGGTGAAATTATTGGGCGGCAGGTAGCTCAGCAGGTCGCGGACGTAGTCGAAAGCGTCCTGCTCACCGGAGGCGACATAGTGCGCGGTACCCGACTTGGCCATGTGGGTGTGGGCACCGCCCAGCTCCTCCATCGTCACGTCCTCGCCGGTGACCGTCTTGATCACGTCCGGACCGGTGATGAACATCTGACTGGTCTGATCGACCATCACCACGAAGTCGGTCAGCGCCGGCGAATACACATGCCCACCGGCGGCCGCGCCCATAATCAGCGAGATCTGTGGGATGACGCCGGAGGCCAGGATATTGTTGTGGAAGATCTGGCTGTACAGGCCCAGCGAGACCACACCCTCCTGGATGCGGGCGCCCGCGCCGTCATTGATGCCGATCAGCGGCCGGCCGGTCTTGATCGCCAACTCCTGGACCTTGACGATCTTCTCGCCGTACACCTCACCGAGGCTGCCGCCGAACACCGTCACGTCCTGGCTGAAGATGCACACGTCGCGGCCGTCGATGGTGCCGTAGCCGGTGACCACGCCGTCGCCGAGTGGACGCTTCTCGCCCAGCCCGAAGTTGGTGCTGCGATGCCTGGCCAACGCGTCGAGCTCAACGAACGACCCCTCGTCGAGCAGGGCGTAGATGCGCTCGCGGGCGGTCAGTTTGCCCTTGGCGTGCACCTTGTCGACCGCGGCCTCGCCAACCGGGTGCAGCGTCTCCTCCGACCGCGTGCGCAGTTCGGCGAGCTTGCCCGCGGTGGTGTGGATGTCGATGTGGTGCTCGTCTCTCGCCTCGACGTGAGTCTCGGAAGTGCTTGTCATGGGTGCCGATCTTAGCGGTCCCTTAAGTTGCGGTCCGAATGCAGCACCGCGTCTTAGGCTGAGCGCAATGGAACGTGACTCGCTCAGGGCGCCGTTGGACGCGGCGGCGTTGCGCAACGGGTTGGCCGGACCGGGCATGCCGTGGCGTCAACTCGATGTGGTCACCGAAACCGGCTCCACCAATGCCGATCTGATCGCCCGGGCCGAGGGCGGCGTCGACATCGACGGATCGGTGTTGCTCGCCGAATACCAGAACGCCGGTCGTGGGCGTCACGGTCGCCACTGGTCGGCGCCGCCGCGCGCGCAGATCGCCTTGTCGGTCGGGGTGGGTGCGGCGTCGGTTCCCCGGTCGGGCTGGGGATGGTTGCCGCTGGCCACCGGCGTTGCGGTGGCCGACGCGCTGACCGCGGTGTGCGGCGTCGCGGCGGGCCTCAAATGGCCCAACGACGTCCTCGTGGACGGCGGCAAGCTGGCCGGGATCCTCGCCGAGGTCGCGGCGCCGACGCCGGTGATCGTGCTCGGGTTGGGGCTCAACGTGACGCTGACCGCCGACGAGGCGCCGGACCCAGCGGCCACCTCGCTGCTGATGCTGGGGTCATCGGTGACCGATCGAAACGTGTTGGCGCGCCGGATACTTCGCGAACTAGCCGTGCGCATCGATGCGTGGCGCACCGCCGGCGGCGCCGACGCGGCGCTGGTCGCCGATTATCAGCGCTACAGCCTGACCCTAGGTTCTCGGGTGCGGGCCACGCTGCCCGGTGATCGTGAGGTCGTGGGTGCGGCGCAGGCCATCGACGAGACGGGCCGATTGTGCGTCGACACCGGCGGTCAGACGGTGGCGATCTCGGCCGGAGACATCACGCACCTACGCCCCAGCGTTTAAGGTGCCAGCGTGGGCTACCCCGATAACGTGCTGGCCGGCGACGAACAGGTGGTCTTGCATCGACACCCGCACTGGAAGCGGCTGGTTTGGCCGGTCATCGTCCTCATCCTGGCGAGCGCGGCGGCGTCGTTCGGCTCGGCGGTCGTCAACAGCACCAGTTGGGATCCGACCGCCAAAAGAGTCATCTTCGCCGTCATCGGAGCGATCTGGCTGATCGTCATCGGCTGGTTGACCCTGTGGCCATTCCTGAACTGGCTGACCACACATTTCGTGATCACCGACCGGCGGGTGATGTTCCGGCACGGGGTATTGAGTCGCAGTGGCATCGATATTCCGCTGGCCCGGATCAACAGCGTCGAATTCCGCCATCGGCTGATCGATCGGATATTGCGCACGGGCACGCTGATCGTGGAATCGGCGTCACAAGACCCGTTGGAGTTCCACGACATTCCGCGCGTCGAGCAGGTCCACGCGCTGCTGTATCACGAGGTTTTCGACACCCTCGGATCTGAGGAATCGCCGAGCTGATCCAACCGGCTGCGGCGCGACCGCCACGCCCGCATCAGGGTGACCGTACCGTCGCCCTCCTCGAAGTTGTCCTCGAGGACCTCGGCGATCCCGCCGGCGGTAAGGGCCGATTCCAGCGCCTTGTCCTGGGTGCGGCCGACCTTGTCGGGGAACACCCAGCGCCGGAACGCCCAGAAGCGGAACGCCATCTGCAGCAGGTTGCCGATGATGTACGCCGAGATGAAGTCGGCGATGTTCTCCACGGTCAGTGACACGTTCGGCACCCGCAGACCGAAGACGTAGCTGGAGACCCACAACGGCGCCATGCTCAGCAGCACGCCCACGCCGCTGAGCGCAAAGAACAGCAGCGCCTCGTGATGACGCTCCCGACCGCCGCGGTCCCGGAAACTCCACTCCCTGTTCAAGATGTAGGACGCGATGACCGCGACGATGCCGGCGATGACCTTGGCGGTCACCGGCTTGGGCTCCAAGATCGTCAGCTTGAGGGTGTAGAAGATCGCCGAGTCGATCACGAATGTGGTGGCGCCGACGATCGCGAACTTGATCAGTTCGTGATGGCGTTCGGCGAACGGACGGACCGGCTGCGGCAACCGGGCGATCGTGGCATCGGCAAAGGACACAATGTCGCAGTGTACGTATTAACCGTTAAGCGTGCCCAGCTGCGGTGTCACCGCCGGTAAACACCCCGTTCAGCGGCCATGACACCATGATTGCCGTGCCGAGTACCCCCACCGCTGCGCCGTTGGTTGCGATGGTCGGCGGCGGCCAGCTCGCCCGAATGACCCACCAGGCGGCGATCGCCCTGGGTCAAAGCCTGCGGGTGCTGGCCGCCGACATCGACGACCCGGCGGCCCAAGTGAGCCCGGATGTGGTGATCGGGTCGCACACGAACCTCGACGATCTGCGGCGCGTCGCCGCCGGCGCCGACGCGTTGACCTTCGACCATGAGCACGTCCCGACCGAGCTGCTGGAAAAGCTGGTCGCCGAGGGCGTCAACGTCGCGCCGCCGCCGCAGGCGTTGGTGCACGCGCAGGACAAACTCGTCATGCGGCGACGCCTGCAGGCGCTGGGGGCCCCGGTGCCGCGCTACGCCGCGGTCGAAAGCGGCGATGACCTGGACCGCATTGCCGCGTTTGCAGCGCGTGTCGGGGGCCCGATGGTGGTCAAGGCGGTCCACGGCGGCTACGACGGTCGTGGGGTGCGGATGGCGGCCGACCTGCCGCAGGCCCGTGAGATCGCGTCTGAGTATTCAAAATCCGGTGTACCGGTATTGGTCGAGGAGCGGGTCGCGATGCGCCGCGAGCTCTCGGCGCTGGTGGCCCGGTCGCCGTTCGGGCAGGGCGCGGCGTGGCCGGTAGTGGAGACGGTGCAGCGCGACGGCATTTGTGTGCTGGTGATCGCGCCGGCGCCGGCGCTGCCCGACGCCCTGGGCGCCGCGGCCCAGCAGCTGGCGCTGCGGTTGGCGGCCGAACTCGGCGTCGTCGGCGTGCTGGCCGTCGAGCTGTTCGAGACCGTCGATGGGCGGCTGCTGGTCAATGAATTGGCGATGCGACCGCACAATTCCGGGCATTGGACCATGGACGGGTCGCGGACCAGCCAGTTCGAGCAGCATCTGCGCGCGGTGCTCGACTACCCGCTCGGTGACACCGACACCACGGTGCCGGTGACGGTGATGGCCAACGTGCTGGGCGCCGCGCAAACGCCGACGATGACGGTCGACGAGCGACTGCATCACCTGTTCGCGCGGATGCCCGATGCCCGGGTTCACCTCTACGGCAAGGGCGAACGACCGGGCCGCAAGATCGGCCACGTCAACCTGCTCGGCGCCGACACGGCCGAGGTGGCAAACCTGCGTGAACGCGCCGAACGCGCGGCACACTGGTTGTCACACGGGCAGTGGACAGACGGATGGGATCCGCACGGCCGCGGCAGCGACGATGCAGATGGGAGAGTGCGATGAGGTGGGGGCACCTCCCGCTTCGCGGGGGAGAGCGGCGCATATGACCGAGCAGGCGCGCGTCGGCGTGATCATGGGCAGCGACAGCGATTGGTCGGTGATGGCCGACGCGGCCGACGCACTGGCCGAGTTCGACGTTCCCTACGAGGTCGGCGTGGTCTCGGCGCACCGCACGCCGCAACGGATGCTCGACTACGCGCGAAGCGCGGCCGACCGCGGCATCGAGGTGGTCATCGCCGGTGCCGGCGGCGCGGCCCACCTGCCGGGCATGGTGGCCTCGGCGACGCCGCTGCCGGTGATCGGCGTCCCGGTGCCGCTGGCGCGGCTCGACGGTCTGGACTCACTGCTGTCCATCGCGCAGATGCCGGCCGGGGTGCCGGTGGCCACGGTGTCGATCGGCGGCGCGCGCAACGCGGGCCTGCTGGCGGTGCGCATTCTGGCGGTTTCGGATCCAGCGTTGCGAGACCGGATGGTCGCGTTCCAAGATCGACTGGCGCGGTCGGTGCTGGCCAAGGATGCGGCGCTGAACGAACGTCAAGGTAAAGTTACCGGCGAGTAGCAAGGAGGCCGTATGTCTGGGTGGGCGGGGAACCCCTCGTTTGATCTGTTCAAGTTGCCTGAGGAGCATGACGAGCTGCGGGCGGCGATCCGTGCCTTGGCCGAAAAAGGAATCGCTCCCTACGCGGCCGAGGTCGACGAGGAGTCCCGGTTTCCCGAGGAGGCGCTGGCGGCGCTGAACGCAGCGGGCTTCAACGCCGTCCACATTCCCGAGGAGTACGGAGGTCAGGGCGCGGACTCGGTGGCCACCTGCATCGTGATCGAAGAGGTGGCGCGCGTCTGTGCGTCGTCCTCGCTGATCCCGGCAGTCAACAAGCTGGGTACGATGGGTCTGATCTTGCAGGGTTCGGAGGAGTTGAAGAAGCAGGTGTTGCCCTCGCTGGCTTCCGACGGGGCGATGGCGTCGTATGCCCTGAGTGAGCGCGAAGCCGGCAGCGATGCGGCGTCCATGCGGACCCGCGCCAAGGCCGACGGAGACGACTGGATCCTCAACGGGGCCAAGTCCTGGATCACCAACGGCGGCAAGTCGACCTGGTACACGGTGATGGCGGTGACCGACCCGGACAAGGGCGCCAACGGTATCTCGGCGTTTATGGTCCGCAAGGACGATGAAGGCTTCAGCGTCGGGCCCAAGGAAAAGAAGATGGGTATCAAGGGCTCGCCCACCGCCGAGTTGTACTTCGAGAACTGCCGCATCCCGGGCGATCGGATCATCGGTGCGCCCGGCACCGGCTTCAAGACGGCACTGCAGACCCTCGACCACACCCGGCCCACTGTTGGTGCGCAGGCCGTGGGCATCGCGCAGGGCGCGGTGGACGCCACGATCGCTTATACCAAGGACCGTAAGCAGTTCGGCAAGTCGATCTCCGAGTTCCAGGGTGTGCAATTCGAGCTCGCCGATATGGCGATGAAAGTCGAAGCGGCTCGGCTGATGGTCTACACCGCCGCTGCCCGCGCCGAACGCGGCGAGCCGAATCTCGGATTCATCTCCGCGGCCGCAAAGTGCTTCGCCTCCGACACCGCCATGGACGTGACCGAGTCGGCCGTGCAACTGTTCGGCGGCGCCGGCTACACCACCGACTTCCCGGTCGAGCGGATGATGCGTGACGCCAAGATCACCCAGATCTACGAAGGCACCAACCAGATTCAGCGCGTGGTGATGTCACGCGCACTGCTCCGCTGATTGGCATTGCGCTCGGCCGTGATTCGTTGATGCCGATCGGCGGCTCTTGTTCGCCCACGCCGAGGCATCATCGCGCCGCGATCGCTGCACTCGCGGGCCCTCGAAGTCGGTAAGTCGAGCTTGCCCGTCGGCACGCACAAATCCGGGACGAGCAGCTTGCTGCCCGGGACCGTGCGATAAGTGTGGCCGGACGGTGAGGTCCAAATCACGCTGCCATCGGGCAGCTGATTATCGCGCCAGCCGGTGGCGCCGCTCCAAAATGTCTTGAGCAAGTGACGCTACCTAGCGCGATGAAGTACACTCTTGCTCAATGACCACAGAAACCGCCCCCCACCAGGGCACACCAGGAACCATCGTCAGAGCCGGGCGTTACTGCCGCATCTCGTCTGACCCGCGCGAGCGCCGGGCAGGCGTCGACCGCCAGGCCGAGGACACTGCCGCGCTGTGCGATGTGAAGGGCTGGGAGGCCGCCGGGCTGTACGTCGACAACGACACCTCGGCATCGAGCGGCAAGGCGCGGCCCGAATGGGACAGGTTGCTTACCGATATCGCCGACGGGAAAATCGACGCTATCGCCGCGTGGGACCAAGACCGTGGTTGGCGCATGATGGCCGAACTCGAAACGCTGCGCGCATTCTTTAACGGCCTCGGTCGAAAAATCCCGCTCGCCACGACGGGCCAGGGCGACGTTGACCTATACACGCCGACGGGCGTCCTCGCCGTCCAGATTAAAACCGCCGTGTCCGAGCATGAGATTGCCATGCTTAAGGTTCGCATGTGCCGGGCCGCGCGGCAAAAGGCGGAACGCGGATTGCCGCAGTGGCGCAACGCCTTTGGGTACAAGGCTGATGGGAGCCGCGAGCCTGACCCGATAACCGGGCCGCTGGTGGCGAAGATGTACCGGGACTTACTGGCCGGGGCGAGCTTCGCTGATATCGCGCGGGAGTGGACAGCTGCCGGGGTCAAGACACCTCGCGGCGTCGAATGGACAGCCCCAATGATTGCCGCCCTTGCCCGCAAGCATCGCAACGCCGGACTACGCAGCCACAACGCCAAGCGGGCCGTAGCGCGTCGTGAAGATGTAGTCGCCGAAGGCAATTGGCCGCCGCTGGTCGACCCGGCGACGTTTTGGGCGGTGCAGGACACCCTCGACACCCGCACCCGGCGCAAGCCCCGCCGCCCTGTCCGGCAATACCTGCTCAGTGGTTTGATGCGCTGCGGCAAGTGCGGCGGCAGTATCACCGGCTGCCCCGACGGCGACGGGACGCGCCGCTATGCCTGCCGCAACGCTAAGTGCCGGGGCGTGTCACTGATGGCCGCCGACGGCGAGGCTGTGGTTACCGGCGCTGTGGCCGCCTATCTTGCGCGGCCCGGTGCGGTCGAGCTGCTCACCGACACAAGCCTCGATGACGCCGAGCGGGAGGCGTTGCGCGCCGAGCTGGCCGCGCTGCATACCCGCCTCGACGGGCTGGCACAGGATTACGCCGACGGGCTGCTCGACGGGCGGCAAGTCAAGGTTGCCTCGGACGGTATCCGCCAGAAAATCGCCGCCGCGCAGCGCCGCCAGCAATCCGAGACACAGACAGCCGTATTCGACAGGCTGGCAATCGGTACGCCGGAAGTGGCCGCCGGGCTGTCAGCGTTGACACCAGACCGTTACCGCGCCCTGGTCGAGCTGCTCGCCGTTATCACTGTGATGCCAGTGGGCAAGGGGCGGCACGTATTCGACCCGCGCCGTATCCGATTCGACTGGCGCACGTAGCCGCTCAAAACTAGAAACACGTTTCGAATATCCCGCAGTCAGCGTCAACGAGAAGCGGGTGGCGACCGAAGGTCCGAGGAGTACCGCTCCTGTTCAAATGAACAAGAGCGGTCGGACGGAAGCGGCTCGGCCCGCTCCAAAGTTGCCGAAGGATTAGGCATCTCGGAATCCGCCTGGCAGCGATTGCATGAAGTGGACGAGGCAACCCGCGCGGGCGGGATATTTTGCGGCCTGGTTGCGGCCCCGTAACCCTGAACACGACACAAGAGAGGCCCATTAATGGCCCCCACCAAACGCAGTATTTTCGGCGCGCCTAATCCGGCGGAAAACCACCTCGCGCCCGTTGGCACAAGCGGCTTAGGCGGCGACACGTCGCTAAGCGCACGCGGCACCGACGCGGCACCCTGAATCGCCCTGGTTCCGATGGAGGCTTGGGCTGTTGGATTTCGACCAGGCGTTGGTCGTTCCGTTTCGTTGCGTAGAACGTGGCTTCGAACTCTGCTGGTGGTATGTCGTTGAGGTAGCCGTGGAGGCGGCTGGTGTTGTGCCAGTGCACCCAGCTCAGGGTGGCCAGTTCGACGTCTTCGACGGTTTTCCAGGGTC
>NZ_JBKQTQ010000342.1:0-24482 GCF_052143115.1 Mycobacterium sp. | reverse complement strand
TGCTGGTCGCCGCCGCCAAGGATGCGATGTTTTTGTCGAACCTGCCGCTCGGTGAACGGATCGCGCGGGCGGCGTACGAGCTCGGAGGTGGAGTTCAAGAAGCTGAGCTGCTATCGCGGGCGCTGTTGTGGCAAGGCCATCCGGTGCAGGCCAACGAGATTCTCACCAAGTTTGAGCCCGAGAGCCTCGATGAGCTGCAGCTCGTCCAGTGGGGCATTCCCCACCTTTCGATTCTGTTCTGGTCGATGGATGACGTCGCACGAGCGGGCGAGGTGTTGGCACTGCTGCGAAAGCGGGTGACGCATCCAAGCCTGAAGCTGGTGGTGGCGGCGACCGAGTCGGCAATAGCAGTGCACCAGAACAGAGTTGCCGACGGAATCGCGGAAGCCGAACGGGTCCTGGCAGACCCGCACGCCCCCAAACAGGCTATTGACTTTGCCGCTTTCGGTGCGGGAATGGCTATGCCGGTCGCCGGCCGCGGCGGCGACTTCGAACCGATCGCGGCCAGGTGCCGTGCGGATCAGAAGGCCACCGACGGCATGATCCGGGTGATGGTACGTTATTGCGACGTGCACGCCCTGGCCGCCATCGGCGAATTCGATCTGGCCGATCGACGTGTAGCCGAATACGCCGAATTCTCCTCCGTCGGGCAGTTTTTGGGTTGGGGCATCGCAAAGGTCATGGCGGGTCTTGTCGCGACCTATCGCGGCAAGTTCCCGGACGCTGTGTCGTCGCTCGAGCAGGCGCTCGCGGCGCTCAACGCCGAGGACCCCCTGCCGTGGTTGTTGCCTGCACGGCTGCTCTTAGCCAGGGCCTACGCCGCGTTGGGCAGCCCGGAGCAGGCCGAGCGGGTGCTGGAGGACTGCCAGGAACACACCGGCCGGTCGATGGCCCTGCACGAACCGCAGCGGATGGTCGCCCAGTCCTGGCTCGCGGCAGCAACCGGCGGCGAGCGTCTGGCGATTGAACTTGCTTGCACGGCTGCTGATCTCGCACACCGGTCGGGTCAACACGCCGTAGAAGCAGAAGCGCTGCATCACGCGGCACGTTTTGGCGACCGCACCGTGGCAACGCGACTGGCGGCACTCACCGAACATGTCGGTGGACGGCTGGTGGGTTTATACGCGCGCCACGCCGCGGCGGTGGCCGACCTCGACGGTGCGGCCCTGGACGCGGCTAGCGCGGATTTCGAAGAGGCGGGCTTGATGCTGTCAGCCGCGGATGCGGCTGCTCAGGCCGCGGTGCGGCACGATCACGACGGGCGGCGACGCGATAGTTCTGAATCGGCAGCGCGGGCTTTGCGGCTGGCCGCGCAATGCGGCGGAGCGGTAACGCCGGCGATCAGGTCCGCAGCGCAACCTCTGCCTGTGACGTCCCGCGAGCGAGAGATCGCCTCGCTCATCGCCGCAGGGCTCTCGAACCGGGAGATCGCCGAACGGCTGACGGTCTCGGTTCGTACCGTTGAAGGCCACATCTACCGGGCCTGCGTCAAGCTTGACGTCACCGACCGAGACGAGCTCGGGAAGATCGTGTCGAAGGATCTGAAGAACTAACAGAGAACGAGATATCAGCACTGAGCTCGCTTACTCGCAGAAAATAAGTAGTGCACTACCCGTGCCGCTCTTCGGCGATCGCCTTAGCGTCGACACACCAGTCTTCGACTTCAGGAGGGTCAAATGAAGGTAGCCGATGACATCTGGACAATCGAACCGGTTTCGTCGTAATTCATGCGTGAGGTTGCTCACCGCGGGCAGACTTGGTTGGTGCCTGCACATCGACGGCGGCAAGACTGGTTAGCGTGACCACCGTTCAACCGCCACTCGGTCCTCGACGTACGTCAGTCGTCAGCCCATTTGTTATGGGCGACACCCAAACTGCTCCACCCGGCGCGGAACGCATGCTCCTCGTCGACGCCCAAGACCGGCGCGTGGTGCTGATCGAGCTTCGCTTAGACCGCGGCGCGAGTCCGCCAACCGTCCGCCGGCGCTTCAACAGATTGTTCAAAGATGTTTTCGGCACCACAGGACCACCGCAGCCGGTGCCGGTGGCTCGCCATTACGTGCGGTGCGTGCTCACACCAGACGAGATCACCGAGTTGGTGCGCGGGGGAGACGCCGACGGGCAGCGCGGCCTCGGGCTCATCTACCGAGTTTGGCCGGATCTGGTGTTGAGTGCGCATCTGGACCGCTCGGTGAGCACCATCAAAGGCGACGCAGCCATCCGCACTTTCGGCTCCGCCGGCGCGGGAATCGTATGGGCGGTACTCGATTCCGGCATCGACGCAACACACCCGCATTTCGCCACTCACGACACCTTGACGGCCAGCGCAGTCGCTAAATTGCACCGCGACTTCACTATTCCCTCGTCCCCGCTGGCGCCGCAGGGAAAGCCCTACGGCTTCAAAACCGGTTGCTTCTACCGCCTGGACGCCAACGCTGTCATCTGCGCAATCCAGTCGCCCTTCAGCGGCGCGCACAGCGATATCCAGCACCCCGAAGTGATCTGGGCGGTGGTCGACGCGGCGGGTCTGGGCGCCTAACCGGCTGCCGTGTCCCAGGTGTGCACCGGCTCGTTGGTGTGCATGTGCTCGCAGTAACGCCGCAGCATCTCCGCCAGCGCTGCGGCTCGCGACAATCCGCGTTGTTGTAGCCCGCGCACGGTCGACACCTGCCAGACCGCGCCGTTGCGTCCGGTGCGGGCACGGCCCTCGATGACGCCGAGAAACCGGTCCCGCGCCTCGCTCGCGACGCCCCACCGCTGCAGTCCGTCGTGCGCCATCGGCAGCAGTGCGGTGAGCACCAGTTCCTCGGTGCTTACCGCACCCAATCCCGGCCAGTACAGGCTTGCCTGCATGCCGTGGCGGGCGGCGTCGACGAAATTCTGTTGCGCCGCAGCGAAGCTCATCTTGGTCCACAGCGGACGATCCTCTTCGGACAGCGTGCGCAACATGCCGTAGTAGAAGGCGGAGTTGGCCAGCATATCGATGACGGTCGGACCGGCCGGCAGCACGCGATTCTCTACCCGCAGATGCGGCCGGCCTTCCACGACGTCGTACACCGGCCGGTTCCACCGGTACACGGTGCCGTTGTGCAGACGTAACTCCGACAGTTGAGGGGTGCGTCCGGCGGCGAGTTCGGCGACCGGATCCTCGTCGGACACCTCCGGCAGCAAGGACGGGAAGTAGCGAACGTTCTCTTCGAACAGGTCGAAGATCGACGTGATCCAGCGTTCACCGAACCACACCCGCGGCCGCACGCCCTGGGTTTTGAGCTCATCGGGCCGGGTATCGGTGGACTGCGCGAACAGTTCGATCCGAGTTTCGGACCATAGCTGATGACCGAAGAAGTACGGCGAGTTCGCCCCGAGCGCCAACTGCGGCCCGGCCAGCACCTGCGCGGCGTTCCAGTTCGCGGCGAAATCGTCGGGCGACACTTGCAGATGCAATTGCGTGCTGGTGCAAGCCGATTCGGGAGCGATGGACGCCGAGTTCACACTGAGTGGCTCCGGTCCGCTGATGTCGATCTGGATGTCCTCGCCGCGCGCGTTGAAGATGGATTCGTTGAGGGCCGCGTAGCGGCTCGACTGACTCATCCATCCGCCGGTGAGGTGCTCGGGCATCAGCGTCGGCAGAATCCCGATCATGACGATGTGGGCGCCGCCGGCGTCGGCCTTGGCCTCCGCGGCATTCAAACTAGCCCGCACCTCGGCTTCCAATTCGACCCCGGTGTGCCCTCCCAGCTCTCGCGGCGGCACGTTGAATTCGATGTTGTAGGCGCCTAATTCGGTCTGGTAGGCAGGGTCGGCGATGGCGGCCAGGACGTCCTGATTCGACATTGCCGGCTGATAGTCGTCATCGACCAGGTTGCACTCGATTTCCATCCCGGTCAGGGGCCGATCGAATTCGAAGCTGGCCTGCGAAAGCATCGTTTCGAAGACGTCCAGGCACAACTGCACCTTGCGGCGGTACTCCTGCCGGTGTACCCGGTCGTAGGTGGTCCGCTTGACCTCTTCGCCCACACCGCCGATGCAACCGGTTTAGGAAGAGCTGCGCAAGCGTCGGGGCACCGGCGTCGTGAAAGTCGAGCGTATTGTCAGCGCTGCGACAGCTCGATCGCCGCCGTCCCGCGGAGGAAAAGCAATTGGCCGAATTCATCGCTTCGATCGACCAGGGCACCACCAGCACCCGCTGCATGATCTTCGACCACGACGCCACTGAAGTGGGCCGCCATCAGCTCGAGCATGAGCAGATTCTGCCGCGCGCCGGCTGGGTCGAGCACAATCCGATCGAAATCTGGGAGCGCACCACCTCGGCCCTCATGTCAGTGCTTAATGCGACCAACCTGTCGGCGAAAGATATTGTTGCGCTGGGGATCACGAATCAGCGGGAGACGACGCTGGTGTGGAACCGCCGCACCGGCCGACCGTACTGCAACGCGATCGTCTGGCAGGACACCCGCACCGACCGCATCGCGTCGGCATTGGACCGCGACGGCCGCGGCGACGTGATCCGGCGGAAGGCCGGTCTGCAGCCTGCAACGTACTTCTCCGGCGGCAAGCTGCAATGGATCCTGGAGAACGTCGAGGGGGTGCGGTCAGCAGCCGAGGACGGTGACGCCTTGTTCGGCACCTCGGACACGTGGCTGCTGTGGAATCTGACCGGAGGTCCCCGCGGCGGGGTGCATCTCACCGATGTCACCAACGCCAGCAGAACCATGCTGATGGATTTGGAGACGCTGGACTGGGACGACGAGTTGCTGTCCTTTTTCGACATCCCGCGCGCGATGCTGCCGTCGATTGCGGCGTCTTCGCCGCGCCAGCCGTTCGGCGTCACGGTGGAGACGGGACCGCTCGGCGGTGAGGTGCCGATCACCGGGATTCTCGGTGACCAGCACGCGGCGATGGTCGGCCAGGTATGCCTGGACCCCGGGGAGGCCAAGAACACCTACGGCACCGGAAATTTTCTGCTGCTCAACACCGGCGAGCAGATCGTTCGGTCCCGCAACGGTCTGCTGACGACGGTGTGCTACCAGTTCGGCGACGCCAAACCTGTTTACGCCCTTGAAGGTTCGATCGCGGTGACCGGCTCGGCGGTGCAATGGCTGCGCGACCAGTTGGGCATCATCAGCGGAGCTGCGCAGAGCGAGGCACTGGCCCGGCAGGTCGATGACAACGGTGGGGTGTACTTCGTTCCGGCGTTTTCCGGTTTGTTCGCACCGTACTGGCGCTCCGACGCTCGTGGCGCGATCGTGGGGCTGTCCCGTTATAACACCAATGCGCATTTGGCCCGGGCGACACTGGAGTCCATCTGTTACCAGAGCCGCGACGTGGTCGACGCGATGCAAGCCGATTCGGGTGTGCGCCTTGAGGTGTTGAAGGTCGACGGCGGGATCACCGCCAACGAGTTGTGCATGCAGATCCAGGCCGACGTACTGGGTGTCGACGTGGTGCGGCCGGTGGTCGCAGAGACTACCGCGTTGGGGGCGGCGTATTCGGCAGGTCTGGCGGTCGGCTTCTGGGCAGACCCGGACGACCTGCGGACTAATTGGCAGGAGGGCAAGCGGTGGACGCCGAGGTGGAGCGATGACGAGCGCTCCGCAGGATATGCGGGCTGGCGCAAAGCCGTGCAGCGCACCCTGGATTGGGTCGAGGTGTCCTGAGTTCTGGCGAGCAGACGCAAAGGCCCCCGACACGCCGGGCGAGCGGGGGCTTTTGCGTCTGCTCGCGTGACGACGATCAGTCGTCTTGGCCGAGGATCGTGTAGATCTCGCGGCGAGCGTTGTTGACGATCTCGATGATGCGTTGCTGCTGCTCAGTACTGGCAGCGTGAGCGGATTGCGCCACGGCGCCGAACAGCTGCCCGACGGCAGCCCGCAGGTTCAGATGCGCGGGATCGACACCGTCGGCGATCTCGTCCCACGGCGGCGTCTCGACTTTCTCGGCGGCAGCTTTGCCGGCGTCGGTCAACTCGAAGAGCTTTTTGCTGCCTTCGGTTTCCGTGCCGATGATCAGCCCCTCGTCGACCAGCAGTTGCAGGGTCGGGTAGACCGAGCCGGGGCTGGGTCGCCACAGGTCCTGGCTGCGTTCGGCGATTTCCTGGATCATCTCGTAGCCGTGCATCGGCCGCTCGGCCAGCAGCACCAGGATGGCGGCGCGGACGTCGCCACGGCGGCCGCGGTGACTAGATCCGCCACGGCGCCTACCGCGCGGGCCGGGGCCGAAGCCGAATCCGCCGGGACCGAAAGCCCGGCCGAAACCGGGCCCGAAACCGGGCCCGAAGCCCGGGCCGAACGGCCCGTCGTGGCCGGCGTCGTGACCGCGGACGGAGTCGCGGAACTCGCGCCGGGCCTGCCTACGCTGTTCGTGAAGGGCACGCCGTGCATGCGGGTGGAAGCCGAAGCCCTGGGCGCCGGGGCCCCCGGGGAACGGCCCGCCTTCATGGGGGAATGGGTTGTGCATATATCTTCTCGTTTCTGGAAAGGTGGCACCGAATGCGCCACCGATACGATGACGATATATCGAAAACTATCGTGATGCAACGTTGAGTTTTCGGCACGGCGTTTGACCAGGGGTTTGTGGCTAGACGCAGCGGGTAAGCACACCCAGTGATGAACGAAGAAAACCGCGATCTGAAGATCGATGTCGGTGTTGACCCTGACAATCAACCCGCCCCGAGCGGCGGTCCCCATCGCAGGACGCGCCTGCGGTTATGGGTGAACTGGGCGCTGGCGCTGTTGACAGTGCTGGGCGCAGCGTTTGTCGTGATCTATTGGGTCGGCGCCGTGATGAGCACTGCCGCCTGCAGCGAAAAGCCATGCCAGCACCTCGGGCCCAACGGGATCAGCCCTGACGTGCTGCTCTACGGCGCCCCGGTGGTGGCCGCGCTGACGGTCATCGTTTCCTTCTTCACCGCGCGGCGTCGATGGGGCATCGTGGCGCCGGTCTTCGCGTTGGCACTGTTGGCTACCGACATCACCATCCTGGCCGTCACGGTCGCGCAGTAGCTCGCGTCAACATTTGTACCTAGCGGGGCGGCGAAAAGCCTCCGGTCGATGGTGGTCCCGAAGGCTCGGCGGGTGGCCATGGTGCCTGCCCATTCGGAGAGGGCCGTAACCGTGCAAGTTCCCGGCGGTGTCGTTCGGCCAACACCGCGGCCAAAACGAGTTGCGGCGGGGTTCCGGGCGGCGGCGGAGGGGCGACCCGACTCAGCACGTCCCCGGCGATCCGGTAGGCGATCTGATCGCGTAGCTGCGGATCGAGCTGCGATGCACGGGAGAGGAATTGGCGCGCAACTTCGGCTTGCTCGGCGCCTAGCCCGGACAGCTGCAGCGACGCAGCCCACCAAGCCAACGGCGGTGGCATCACCGGCGGTGGCCCCAACTTGGGCCCGCGTTCGCTGATCACCACCGTGCCCGCGAAGATATCTCCGATCCGTTTGGCTTTCGGCGAGAGCATGCTGCAGATCACCGCGGGGCTGCCCAACAACATCCAGATCTCGACGACGGACGCCAGTGCGCGAAACAGCGCCTGGCGGAAGCGCTCCGGGCCGCCGTCGTCCGACACCACCCGCAGTCCCATCACCATCTTGCCCACCGAGCGACCACGCGTTGCGGTTTCGAAGACGAGGGGATATCCGACGAACACCAGCACGGTGAAGATGATCATGATCGCCGCGGTCACGGCCTCGTCGAATTCGCTCAGCGTGGCCGCCCACAACATCAGCGCCACCAGATAGCCGATGACGATGACCGCGATGTCGATCAGGGCGCCGACTGCGCGCATCGGCAGTTGAGCGATCGGCACGTCGAGCACCACCGCGTCCCCGGTCACCACTTCTGGCATACTGCGAACGCTACCCGGCTTGTCAGACGCCGGCCTGCGCTGCGTCAGCATGCCCAGAGTTTGCCCGCAACGCTAGGCTCCGAGTAATGGATGTCGACGCGTTCGTGCTTGCTCACCGCGACACCTGGGATCGCCTCGAACGATTGGTGAAACATCGCCGGCAGTTGACGGGCGCTGAGATCGACGAACTCGTCGAGCTCTACCAGCGGGTGTCGACGCACTTGTCGATGCTGCGCTCGGCGTCGTCAGATTCAGCCCTGGTCGGCAGCCTTTCGAGTCTGGTGGCCCGCGCCCGGGCCGCGGTAACCGGTGCTCACGCCCCGCTGTCTCGCGAATTCGTCCGGTTTTGGACGGTGTCATTTCCGGTGGTCGCCTACCGCGCCTGGCGGTGGTGGCTGGCGACGGCGGTGGTGTTCTTCGCCGTCGCGACGGTTATCGCGGTGTGGGTAATCGGCAGCCCGGAGGTGCAGTCCACCATCGGAACACCAAGCGAGATAGACGAATTGGTCAACCATGAGTTCGCCTCGTATTACAGTGAGCACTCCGCAGCTGCGTTCGGGCTGCACGTCTGGGTCAACAATTCCTGGGTGGCCGCCAAGTGCATTGCGTTCTCGGTCGTGCTGGGTGTGCCGATCCCCTTTGTGCTGTTCGCCAACGCCGCCAACCTCGGCGTCGTGGCCGGGCTGATGCTGCAGGCCGGTAAGGGTGGCGTGATGTTGGGGTTGCTTATCCCGCATGGTCTTTTGGAGCTGACGGCGGTGTTTCTGGCGGCTGCCGCGGGCATGCGACTGGGGTGGGCGGTGATCTCGCCGGGTGATCGCCCGCGGGGACAGGTGCTTGCCGAGCAGGGCCGTGCTGTCGTTGCGGTCGTCGTCGGGTTGGTTGTTGTGCTGCTCATCTCCGGTGCCATCGAGGCGTTAGTCACCCCGTCGCCGTTGCCGACATTCCTGCGGATCGGCATCGGAATCCTGGCCGAGGCGGGCTTTTTGACGTACATCGTGTACTTCGGTCGGCGCGCGGTTCGCGCCGGCGACACCGGCGATATCGCCGATGCGCCGGACGTGGTGCCAACCCGCTGAGTTAGAGCCGGCCGGTAGCTTTCATCGCCAGGTAACGGTCGGCCAGTGCCGGCGCGAGTTCGGTGGGCGGTGCGTCGATCACCTCCACTCCGCCGTGCCGAAGCCGCGAAGCGATTACCTGTCGGTCGTTCCGCGAGTGTTCGGCGGCCGCCGCGTCGTACACCGCGGCCACATCGGCGCGCCCGGCAGCCAGCTGGTCGACGCGCGGGTCGGCGACCGCGGCGATGAGCACCCGATGCTTGGCCGACAGCTGGGGCAGTACCGGCAGCAGCCCCTCGTCGAGAGCGCTCGCGTTGAGATCGGTCAGCAGCACCACCAGCGCCCGCCGCCGCGTCCGGCGGATGACAGCGGAAACCATTGCGGTGAAATCAGATTCGATCAGCGTCGGTTGCAACGGAGCCATTGCGTCGACCAGGCGGGCCAGCAGGTCAGTTCGTGAAGCGCCGAACACGCCGGCCCGGGTCACCCGGTCGTGCGCCATGAAGTCGACATGGTCACCGGCTCGCGAGGCGAGCGCCGCCAGCAGCAGAGCGGCGTCCATCGACCAATCGAGCCGTGGCCAACCGCTTGGATCGCTGGCTGTCGGATCGACACCGACACGGCCGGCAGCCGTGCGTCCGGTGTCGAGCACGATGACGACGCGCCGGTCACGTTCGGGCCGCCACGTCCGCACGACGACGTCGGCCCGACGGGCGGTTGCCCGCCAGTCGATTGAGCGGACATCGTCACCGACGACATACTCTCGCAGCGAGTCGAATTCGGTGCCCTGCCCGCGGGTCAAGGTCGGCAGCAGGCCGTCGATCTCCCGGAGTTTGGCCAGACGCGACGGCAGATGCTTTCGCGACAAGAACAGCGGCAGCACCCGGACCTGGCCGGGCACCGGACGCGATCGCTGCCGCCCCGCCAAGCCCAGTGGGCCGATAGACCGCGCAGTGACCGCCGCCGAGCGCTGATCACCGCGGCGGACCGGCCGCAGGCAGGTGTCCACGCGCTGCACCTGCCCGGCGGCGATGTCGACGGCGTGGCTGGCCGGCTCGGCGCGTGCACTGGGAGCCCAGGCGTCGCGAACCTGTCCGCGGAACCGCCGCCGGCCGGCATTGTGAATCAGCAGACCGGTATTCACCGCTTCGCCCAGCCGCACCGAGCCGTTGTGCATGCGGGTGTACTGCAATTGGGATGGGCTCGCAGCCCAACCGATGTCGGCGATCACCCCTACGGCCAGCACCATCAGCAGCACCAGAAAAGATGTTGCCGGCCAGGCTGATAGCGCGATTGGCAGAGCGCAGATGAGTGCAATCAGCCCGGTGCGCCCGGTCAGGATCACTAGCGTGGCACCGGGACCGAGGCCAAAATGCCGTCGAGTACGCCATCGGGTGTGGCGCCCTCCAACTCTGCCTCCGGCCGAAGCATCACCCGGTGGCGTAGCGTCGGCCGGGCCATCGCCTTCACGTCGTCGGGCGTGACGTAATGGCGTCCGGAGAGCCACGACCACGACCGCGCGGTGGCGAGCAATGCGGTTGCGCCGCGCGGTGAGACACCGAGTTGCAGCGCCGGCGAGTGACGGGTCGCGCTGACGATGTCGACGATGTAACCCAGCACCTCGTCGGCGACAAGTACCCGACGCACCGCGTCACGGCCCGCCGCCAGCTCGGTCGGCCCGGCCACGGGACGGATCGCGGACAAGTCGCGCGGATCGAAGCCGTGCGCGTGGCGGCGAAGGATGGCGATTTCGGCATCGCGCGGCGGCAGTGGCACAGTCAGTTTCAGCAGGAACCGGTCCAGCTGTGCCTCTGGCAACTGATAGGTGCCCTCGTATTCGATCGGGTTCTGCGTCGCGGCGACGATAAACGGGTCAGGCAGCGCCCTCGGTTCGCCGTCCACACTGACCTGACGTTCTTCCATCGCCTCCAGCAGGGCCGCCTGAGTCTTGGGTGGCGTGCGGTTGATCTCATCGGCCAGCATGAGATTAGTGAAAACCGGGCCGCTGCGGAAGACGAACGCGGCGGTGCGAGTGTCGTAGACCAGTGATCCGGTGACATCGCCGGGCATCAGGTCCGGCGTGAACTGGACGCGCTTGAACTCCAGTTGCAGTGCCGCGGCCAGGGAACGAACCAGCAGCGTCTTCGCCACGCCCGGAACACCTTCGAGCAACACGTGGCCGCGGCATAGCAACGCGATCACCAACCCGGTGATCACCGCGTCCTGCCCGACGACGGCCTTGCCGATCTCGCCGCGCAACGCCAGCAACGCATGCCGCGCCGATTCCGCGACCGGCGGCTGAGCCGAGGTGAGGCGCGAGTCAGTCATGTTTGTGCGACCTGCCTTTCGATGTCGTCGAGTGCACGGGCAAGCTGTACTAAGTCCGCATCGGTAGCCGGTGATGGGCCAAACAATATATGCCGCACTGACTCTGGCTGAGATCCGCTGCGCTGCGCAACGGCGATCACCACTGCAGGCGACGATGTGTCGACGCCCAGGCCGAGCCGGGGCAGCAGTCGCTGCAGGGTCGCAGCGCGCAGTGCTTGCGCCGCGCGATCGCGGGCTCGCCGCGACCGGTACAACCGGCCGCGGCCCTCGACCGTCTCCGACGCGCGCACTACCACGGGCAGTTCCTCGGCGACCAGCGGACCGAGTCGACGACCCTTCCATAAAGCGACCAGTAACACTGCCAGCCACAGCTGCAGAACCATCCAGATGACGTTGTCCGGGATCAGGCCGAAGATTGTTGTCGAACCCGATGATTCGCCTTCGACCCGCTGCGGTGCGTACCACACCAGGCGGGAGTCCTGGCCGGCAAGGTTCATTGCCAGCGCGGCGTTGCCAGCCTGCAACAGGCCTCCGTTGGTCATGAAGTCGGTGCCGCCGACCACTGTCACGGTGCGTTCGCCGTCGCGGTAGCGCACCAGCGCTCCGCCGTAGCAGCTGGTGACCGCCCGGTCACCGACAGCGCTGTAGGTGTTGGAGGGCCCGAAATCCACCGATCCAGCCCGGTCCGCTTCCCGCAGCGCACAATTCGGCTTGGTGTCGCGCACGCTGGCGCCGCTGCTGCGGATACCTGGGGCGAGGGCGGCGCGGGCGTGCGAGGTCGGCTCAACCAGCAGCAGATCGCCTGACGTGGCGGCCAGCCGGTGAAGCAGTGAATCGTTGGTGACGCGCTGGGTCTGGGCGAACAGCAGCAGCGTTCCTGAGCCAGTTGCGCTTTCCGCTTCGGCGACGCGGGTAGCAAGAACAACGGTGACGCCACGGTCCCGCAGCAGGGTGACCAGCGCGTGCGCGCCGTCAGGTCCAGTCGATGCCGGGTCCATCCGCCCGCCCGGACGTGGTGCGGTCAGGTACGTGCCGATCGCGGCGACGGCGCAGACGGCGGCCAGCACGAGTAGCATCCAACGCCATGACCTCCGTTGGCGCACCGGGATGACCCTGCTGGCGACGGTCATCGAACCGGTGCCCACGAGTCGACTGTGGCGGGCTGATCCACCCCGGGCCGGCCGGTGGCGGACCGGAATCGCAGGTGGTCATCGAGGTCGACAAACGTCTGATAGGCAGCCGGTGTTCCCGGTGTTTCGCCGTAGGTGACGTCGTTGAATGCCATTGCGACTTGCAATAATTCGGACTCCAAGTGAGGTATGCAGGCGCCGGCATCGCGGGCGAGTTCGTTCGCGGTGCGGGCGGGAACCGGGTCCAGGATCCGGGTCTCCTCGAGACCGCGGGCCACTGCACGCAGCCGATGTCGAATTGCCGCAGTCCAATTGCCCTCGGCGGCAAAGCGCTCCGCAATGGCGCGATGCTGGTCAGCGCTGAGCTGCGCGGTATCGAATAGTTGATAGTCGCCACCGTGATGAGTGCGGATGGTGCGCCGGGCGACGCGGATGCCGATCACTATCGCGACAATCAGCAAGGTGAACAGCACGCTGAGGGTCAACCATCCACCCGGCACGGAAGAGCCTTTTTCAAGAAGGCGAAACAGCAAGTCGTGGATCCATTCATGCACCCGCTGGCTCAGCGACGCTTTGGGATAGATCGGTTTGTCGAGTTCGCGTTGGGCGGCCTGGTGTGCGGCATCGTGGTCGATGTCGATGGCGGGCATCCTCAGCTGGTCCTTACACCGGCCGCGTCAGCCAGAGGTAGTCGGTGGAAGCAGTCGCCGCGGCTCCGCCGGCGGCGCCGGTCTGCAAGACCAGATCGAATGCCTCGGCGCGGATCCGGCGGTCCGTGTACAGCAAGACCACGACGCCGGCGCTGAATGGATCAGTAATGATTCGGCCGATCGCCGATCCGACTGCCCCCACTATCGCGCCGATCAGCGATGGGCCGCTGGGTCCGATCAGCAGGTGACCGATGAAGTTGAACGGCGCCGCCACCGCACCGGCGATCAAAACCACCACCACCCAAGTCAGCACCCGGATGGCGAGCACTCGCCAAAAACTGTTGCGGACCAACGTAAATGACCGCGTGATCGCGTCTATCACCGGCAGCCGCTCCAGCACTATCAGCACCGGCGCGAACGACAGCATTGTGTAGGAGTAGACCACCGCCGCTATCGACACCAGCACCAAGGGCACACCGATGAGTACGGCCGCCGCTGAGCTGCCGGCGGCGCCGATCGCTGCGATGATCAACCCCACCAGGCCGCTCAGCAATATCAGCCCAACGAACTCCAGCGCCACCAGCCCGATCAATACGGGCAGCCGACCACGAACCTTGGCCCATGTCTCGCCGGGTCCGATTGTTGAACCGAACACCGCCCGGCCCACAACGACCGTGAGCATGCCGCTGAGCAGGACGCCGGCCAGCCAGCCGACGATGCCGGTAAGCCCCGCTGACAGCAGCCAGGCGACCACGTCACCGCCGGTGAGTTCCTCGGGCGGGGCTGTCCTTAGCCGGCTGGCAGCAGCCAAGGGTCCGACGGCGGCGATCAACGAGACGATCTCGGTACTCACCACGACGATCGCGGTCAGCCCCAAGGTGGCCCTGATGTTGGCCCGAATGTAGGCGGCCGCGCCATTGAAGATGTCGCTGAGGCTCAACGGTCGCAACGGGATTATCCCGGGCTTGAGTGTCCCAAAGGCCTGCGGTGGCGGCCTGCCATAGCCGGACGGGAAGGCATAACCGGGGGCAGGCGGGTAACCCGGTGGCGGACCGGGGTGGCTGGGCGGCGGGTAGCCCGGCGGCGGGTAGGAACGGTAAACCGGCGGCGGGTAGGGACCGTAACCCGGCGGCGGATAGGGACTGTAATCCGGCGGCGGATAACCCCATGACGGATACCCAGGCGGTGGGTACGCGGGGGGACGGTAACCGAGCGGCGGATAATCCTGATCTGGGTAATCCGCGTAATCGGGCGGCGGCGCGCTCACCAGGTGGAGCTGTCGTCGTCGGTCATGAGCGCCGCTCGCCCTCGCGAGCGGGTGGTGGCCCCACCTCATCGCTGCTCGCTAGATTGTCGCCGGCGCGGATCATGGCTCCCATACTGTCGACCGCCGGATCATTTCTCAACGTCCCGCGACGCGCGCGGGTCGCTGTCTGAAGGTGGTGCGGCGCGTAGCGTCTCAGCTATGGCGGAACTCAAGTCCCGGTTGCGGGCAGATCTAACCGATGCGATGAAGACGCAGGACAAGTTGCGTACCGCGACGTTGCGCATGCTGTTGGCCGCAATCCAGACTGAGGAGGTCTCCGGCAAGGAGGCGCGGGAACTCTCCGACGACGAGGTCCTCAAGGTGCTGGCCCGGGAGTCTAGGAAGCGCAACGAGGCAGCGGAGATCTACACCCAGAACGGTCGCGGCGAGCTCGCGGCCAACGAGCACGCCGAAGCACGGGTCATTGACGAGTATCTGCCAACCCCGCTCAGTGAAGCCGAGCTGGCTGAGGTCGTCGACACCGCCATGGCGCAGGTGGCCGAGCAGTTGGGCGAGCGGCCGGGCATGAAGCAGATGGGCATGGTGATGAAGGCCGCCACCGCGCTGGCGGCGGGCAAGGCCGACGGGGCCCGGTTGTCCGCGGCGGTCAAGGACCGCCTCTAACCCGACCATGCGCCGGCGCGCCTAACTACTTCGCTGGCCAATCCGGTTTCGAGGGCCTGGTTTGTGGGCATGAATCAGCCAGAGCCGTGATCGCCACGGCGATCACGACCTCGGAAGGCCGACGTGACCATCGCCTACACTGCACCGCGCGATTCACTGGATGTCGACGGTGTTTACCCGCCACAACACGACTCTTTGTTGCTCATCGACACTTTGGAACGGGCCGAGCTGGCCCAAGGACGACGGGTGTTGGATCTGTGCACAGGCAGCGGCGTCGTCGCGATCGCGGCGGCCGCGCTCGGAGCGGCGAGCGTGACCGCATTCGACATTTGCCCGCGCGCTGTGCGGTGCTCACGCGGTAATGCCATTCGCGCCGGTGTCGGTGTCGATGTCGATGTCCGCGAGGGATCATGGCTGGGTGCAATGGATTTAGCGCCATTCGAGGTGGTCGTGGCCAATCCGCCGTACGTGCCCACACCACCGGTCCCCGATCACAGGGTGATCCCACTTGCGGCGGGCCCGGCGTGGGCCTGGGATGCGGGCATCGACGGGCGTATTGTGC
The DNA here is from genome assembly GCF_052143115.1 of Mycobacterium sp. Classification (GTDB taxonomy): domain Bacteria; phylum Actinomycetota; class Actinomycetes; order Mycobacteriales; family Mycobacteriaceae; genus Mycobacterium. The sequence continues at coordinate 8,985 of NZ_JBKQTQ010000342.1, read as the reverse complement.
TGGATCCGCTGTGCAGGTCGGCGTCGAGCTTGCTGGCCGACGGTGGCTCCATGTTGCTGGTGCAGTCAGCCTTATCTGGTATCGAAAAGTCAATAAATACATTGCGATCAACGGGTCTGGATGCTGAAGTCATTGCTTCCCAATGGGTTCCGTTCGGGCCGGTGTTGTCGGCGCGGGCGGGCTGGCTAGAAGCTACTGGACGGATCCAAAAATGCTGCCGGACCGAAGAACTAGTGGTGATCCGGGCGAACAAGCCATGACCGATCGCACTCGGGTACAACTGATACCCAACGGGCCGGTGTTGGTATCCGGGCCGGTGCGGATCGAGACGCCCGACGGCAACGTCGTGGAATCCGACCGGTTCATGGTGGCTATCTGCACGTGTCGGCGCAGTAAGAACTATCCGTTGTGCGACACCAGCCATCGGCGTTGCCGACCTCCCCGGCGCTCAGCCCGGCGATCGTCGTAACGACGTTTCCCCGGCCTTCCACGCCGCCATGATGACGTCGGCAAGCCGATCCTCTACGACAGCGTGGGCACGGATTCCGAACACCACATCGGGGTCCAGTAGCGGTTCACGGGCGACGAGATCGCCCACCACGTCGACGCGTACCACCTGCTCGTGTACCGCGTCGGCCTCGACGTGCTCGCGGTAGAACGTGACACACTCCTGCGGCGCGGCCAGCCGCTGCAGCGCCTCGACCAACCGGCGCGAGCCGGGCGGAGAGGTGATTTCGGTAGCTGCGAAATGTCCGATGGCCGCTCCGCGTAACTGCCGATGCAAGCCGAACAACGACATCAGGTTCACCACCGCCAACGACTCGGCGGGGACCCCGTCAAGGTAAGCAAGATAGGTCGGATCCAGGCCCGCGGCGGTCAACAAGTCGGCGAACAACTGCTGGTGGGCATGCGGGCCGCGCCCGGCTCCGTATTCGTCGAATTCAACCGCGACGAACGACGCCTTGGCCTGGCCGGTCAGACGTGGAATGGCCCAGGCGTGTGGATCACCCTCCTTGAGGTGGTACAGCGATCGGTGCACGAAATACTCGCGCATCTGTTCCCATGTTCCGCCGTCGCGCAGCCAATACGACGGGCCCGTCCCACCGACGGATTCGACTGAGAGGGCATCCATTTCAGTTTCGGCGGTATGGCCGGGTTCGATGCCGCCAACGTCGCGACGCACTCCGGCCAGAAAAGCCCGCTCCAATTGCGCACGCAGATGCAGTAAACCGGGATTCCATTCCCAGGTGGGGTCGACGCCGGCGAAACCCCGGTAGTGCAGCTCGTAGCACATGTAGAGCGCCAGCTGCAGATCAAGCCCGTAAGGATCAGAGTCGCGCACAGAGGCGCCGATGCGAGTCAGTTGATCGCGAGGCGCCGGTTCGGTGAGACTGCACCGGACGGCCATCGACAGCGGCCCGTATGCAGCAGGCAGCTGAGGTTCGATTGTCGTCGGTGCGTGGGTCACGCAGCGGTTTACCCGCGAAGCCACACCTGTCAAACGCCTGCCGGAAACCTACCCCGCGTCGCTGTTCTGCCAGTCGCAGCCGGTCAGCTCGACCGACAACTCCCACAAACGGCGTGCCATCGCCGGGTCGCGCGCCTTCTTACGCAGTCTGGTCACCCGTGGCTTGCCCCACTGGCTGAAGCGCGGCGCGAGATAGCTGCCGCTGGGCAGGTCCGCGGTAACCGCTTGAATGCTGGACCGCGCGCCGGTGGCCGCGCTGTGCGCAGGAAACCGGCGGAAGGTGTGTTCCCGCACCCAGGGCAGCAAACCGGTGGTGTCCCTGGTGATATCGGTATCCGTCGCACCCGGATCGGTCATGTACGTCAGGACGCCGCGAAGAGCCAGCTCGCGGCTGAACAGCATGATGGCCAGCTTGGATTCCCCGTAGGCCGCCCACTTCGAGTACTTGCGGGTGTGCCAGTTCAAGTCGTCGACGTGGAGGCGGCTAATTGCGTAGGCCGAGCTGACCACCGAGATCACCCGATCCTTGATCCTGTCGCCCAGCAGGCACGTCAAAGCGAAATGACCGAGGTAGTTGGTGCCCATGTGCGCCTCGAATCCGTCGGCCGTACGGGTCAGTGGCAGACCCAGCACGCCGGCGTTGTTGATCAGCACGTCGACGCCATCCACCGAATCAGCGAACTTTCGCACGCTGGCCAGGTCGGCGAGATCGAGGTGGGCTACCTGAACGTCGCCGGCCATCGCGGCGGCGGCTTGCTCAGCTTTCGGCATGGTGCGGCAGGCGATCATGACGCTGTGACCGGCGGCTGCCAGTGCCGCGGCGGTCGCCTTGCCAACGCCGCTGTTGCCGCCTGTGACAATGACCTTCACCCGGCGATCATCCGATGTTTCTCGCAGTCGCGCAGTGGATCTGGACGAAGCGACGGATGTCGCGCTGAATGGATTCCCGCCCTTGACCGCTAGGTTGCCGATTGGCTGTCTTGCGGGTTGCCGATCGGCAGCCCCGTCTCGCCCTGGGGCACAGGCACGGCGGCGAGCTCGGTGCGGCTGCTGGTGGCCTCGCGGCCGCTGCGCTCGTCCCCATGGCGGTTGCCTATGCCGATGACTGCGACCTCGGCCATTGCACTTTAGTGTCTGGCGGAAGCCCGACGGATGTCGCGTATTCCGGGTTCCGGCCGTTCGCCACGGATTGGACGTCGAACCAACCGGTCAATGTTGTTGGCGAGGGTGTCGTTGCGTTGGTGTCCGCGTTCGAGCCGCGACGGCGATCAGCGTCACCGAAGCGGGGGATGTCGCCCCCGCTCCACAGATTGGGTCCACGCCCATTTCCGCGCAGTATGACCGTCGCTGGTTTCCAGGCGTTCGTGCAACCAGAGCAGCGGCTTGGGCGCCCACCAATTCCACTTGCCCATCACATGCATGAACGCCGGGACCAAGACTGGCCGCACCAGCGTGGCGTCGGCGAGCACGGCCAGCGTCAGGCCGAGCCCAAACATCCGCATGAATGACACATGCGCAGCCATCAGCGCCGCGAAGGAGATCGACATGGTCAGCGCGGCCGCAGTGATGACCCGGCCGGTGCGTGCCACGCCCAGGGCGACGCTCTCGTCGTTGTCCGCGGCGGTCCGCGGCGACGCCAGCCAGAACTCTCGGATCCGGGAAACCAGGAAGACCTCGTAGTCCATCGACAAACCAAAGGCTATGCAGAACAGCAGCACCGGAATGTTGGCAACCAGCGTCCCGGTGGGCGTCGTACCGAGCGCGCCCAGATGCCCGTCCTGGAATATCCACACCATCGTGCCGAACGCGGCGGAGAGCGAGAGAACGTCGAGCACCAGGGCTTGCAGAGGAAGTACCACGCTGCCGGTCAGCAGGAAGAGCAGCCCGGGCATGATCATGGCGATGAGGCCGAGCACCAGCGGCAGCCGGGACGTGATGGCATCGACGCTGTCTCGGTTGATCTGGGCAGTACCGGCCATTTCGACCAGCCTGCCGCCAGGAGTGGGAACGGCGTGCAGGCGGTCGAGCTGGGTCTCCGAACGGTCCGAGAACAGCGGAGTCGTACTGTCGACGGTGAGCAAGCTGCTGCCCTGCGCCTGTCCGGTCGCCGCCGACGGTGGTCCTACACGACTCCCAGCAACGAACGTGCCCGTCGAAGCGGACACCGCCGGGACTTAGGGTACCCGAGAGAGATTGGCCGCGTATCGCTCGATCTCGTCATCCGCTAAGCCGCCGGCGTCGGTGATGACGATCGGCACGGCGGTCGCGGAGTTGTTGGCGAACTCGGTGCGCAACTGGTCGCCCACCTGGTGCGCCGACGCGGACGTCGGGAGCACGCGGTCGTCGGGCATGCCCCAGTGCACACCAAAGAACGGCGCACCAAAGAGCAGCAGCAACGCAACCCCGGCCAATCCGATTGAAATAGCGCGACGCATGACCAACCTGGTTGAGCGGTACCAGAACTCCAGCTCGACAGGACCGCGCACCGGTTCAGGTCGGCCCAGCGCACGGCGGACAAGCCGGCGCACATCCAGCGAATCCAATCGGTCCCCGAGCAGCACGATGGCTGCGGGCGTCACCACGACGGCGGCCACCGCGACGAACGCGACGGTGGCGACACCCGCGTACGCGAACGACCGCAAGAAGTGCATCGGGAAAAGGACCATCACCGCCACCGACAGCGCGACCGTGGTTGCGGAGAACAACACGGTCCGCCCGGCCGATGCCATGGTTTGAACGAGCGCGTCGTCTCGGCTCGCCCCGTCGGCCAACGCGTCTCGGAAGCGGCTGATCATGAGCAACGTGTAGTCGATCGCCAGCGCCATGCCCATCGCGGTGCTCAAGTTCAGCGCGAAGATTGATACGTCGGTCATGAAGCTAGTCACGCGCAGGACTGCCAGTGCGCCCAAAATCGCCATCACGCCAACTGCTATCGGCAACGCCGCAGCCAATATCCCGCCGAACACCCAGACCAACACCATGAAGCTGAGGGGGACAGCGATCGACTCCATCAGCAGCAGGTCATGCTGCGATTGCTCGGTGACCTGGGCGTTCAGCATAGCGACCCCGCCAGAACGGACGGTGATTCCATCGCGGTCGTGCGCCACCTGGTCAGACAATGTCTTCGCGTACGTCTGGTCGTTACTATCGCCGCCGGTTATGCCGGCGATGATCAGCCCGGACTTCCCGTCCCGGCTGACTAGCTCATTAGCGGCCAGTGGTGGCGCGGTCCATGCCGAGGTGACACTCGCGACATGCGTTGACCGGCGCAATTGATCCACGATCTGTGTGCCGGTCGCACGGGCCGATGAGCTGTCGAAGCCGTCCGGTGTGGAGACGGTGATCAGCAGCTGCAAGTCCCCCTGGCCGAACTTGTCGGTCAGCAGCTGCGTCGCCTTGGCTGATTCCGAGTTCGGGTCCTGCAATCCGCCCGCGGACAGGTGCTTGGCGACCGGCACGCCGAAGATGCCCACAGCGACCATTCCCATCGCTGCGACGGCGACGATACGTCGTGGTGCAGTGATCGCCAGCCGGGCGATCCATCGCAGCACGTCCCGTCCTTTCGCTCAGTGCTCGGGCAACATGAGGGGCCGTAACTACTCAGCGGCAAGTGAGGAGTGTACGGCTCTCCTCTACGCGACGCGTCGTCTCTGCATAAGGAACCAGGGCTGTGATCGTTCTTCAGGTCGCCAAGGTCCGCCCCCTGGGCGAGAGCCGGGTCGGCCAGGGTGGCGTCTGCGCCAGTCCCATCCCGAAAATTGGACAACGGCATCAAGAGGCCGTCGTGGAACCCAACGGGCATCTGGTCAATCCAATGCCGGAACGCACGCGTCGCCACACCCCGATAGATATTGAACTGCTCGACGTAGCCGAGTGTCTTTGGCAACCCCAGTGGAATGCTAAAGGCCGAAATGGACCGTTGCGAACCCGGTGCTCAGCGAGATGTAGCGGGCATCTACGAAACCCGCTTCCAGCATCGCTTTGCTCAGCTCGTCCCGCGACAACCAGGTGCGGATCGAGTCGGAGGTGTAATGATGGGCGTCGCGATGCCAGGCCACGGCCCAGCCCACCTTCGGCATCACGCCGAAGTAGAACAGGTCGTGAACGGCTTTCAGCATCTTCGAGGTCGGCGTGCTGAAATCGAGCACCATCAACCGGCCGCCCGGCCGCAGGACGCGCCGGAACTCGCGCAGCGCCTGGTCGCGGTCGGCAACGTTGCGCAGCCCGAAGCTGATCGTGACTACATCGAACGACGCATCCGGGAACCGCAGGTCCATGGCATCGCCTTCCTGGAAGTCGACGGCCCCGCGCTGCCGCCCCCGGGCGACCTCAAGCATCGGTGCGCAGGAGTCGACCCCCACGACCTGACCTTCCGGCCCGACCGCCGCCTCCTCCAGGAACGCCAGATCGCCCGTCCCGGTCGCAACGTCCAGCACTCGTTCGCCGGGCCGGAGGGCGCAAAGCTCCATGGCCTGCCGCTTCCATAGGCGATGAAGCCCGAGCGTCCATACATCGGTCATCACGTTGTAGCGCTTCGCCAGCGCCGAAAACAGCTCGTTGACGTAGCTGCTCTTGGCCTCGTCCGACTCGTTCCATTGCCGTCTGACCATCGTGAGCCTCCGCACAACCACCGGGTACGACAGTCCGGGAATGTACCACGGCGATTCATAGGTTGAAATTGATAGAAAAAGCGTAGCCGGTACGCTGCAGCAAACCGCATAGCCTTACTGAATAAGCGTCTGAACTGCCGTTTCTTGGTCGGGGTGGCGGGATTCGAACCCACGGCCTCTTCGTCCCGAACGAAGCTACCTCGGCGTTTATACGCGCTAGTTGCGTTGAGTGCCAAAGCAACCCACAGGTCAGAGCGTTGGCCCACGTTGGCTGATCGTGGCCGACGTTGATACTGCTGCGGACCGGCTGCGGACCGGCAATAGTTATTTCTTAAGCTCGCCGACGGTGCGTGATCTTTACGACTTGTTCCCTACTTAACTGCAGGGGCTCAACAGGGCGATCCAGTGGGGCATCAGAGGCCCGTTCCTGGGATCGCTGCTGTGCGCAGAGCCACGCAGAGGGTGATCTGGATAGAGGACACCCGGCGAGGGCCTCTGAGGACTTGACCCCCAGATTCAGGCGATGGGTCCGTCGGTGTTCGCCGGTGTCGAGTTTCTGCAGGTCCGAGCGTTTCGCGTAGGTCGGCGTACACCCACGAACACCCCGGAATCGGGCTGGTTGGCGTACCAGTTGGCGTACTGCGCTGAACCATGTGGTGGTCTCCCCCAGTCCGCTTTCAGCCCAGACGGCGGGTGCATTTGAACACTTGGCTCGACGTGACTACACCTGTGCCACAGGGCATTCGGGGATGACGTCGCAGGTCAGGAATTCCTGCGCACCCTGTCACGTCATATTGGCGGCCGTAATCGTCTCCACTTGCCTGCGGGCCTAGCGACACTTTTGACACTTGGGCTGCACCTCGGTGACAGACCGGCCTACGGTCTTGTCCGTGCGCGTGGTCGAGTGGGCCTTGCGGCAGCAGATCCTCGACTTCACCACCGCAGCATTGGCGCGCCAACCGTTCAAGCATTCGTGATGCCCTCGTCTCGAAAGAGACGACATTCGAGGGGCTCAAAACTTCATGTCGGAGATGCACGGCGATATGACGGACATCGTCGACCAGCATGAAACGATACTGACGTGAATCCCAGCGGGGATGGTGGCGGTGGACTGGCCGCGACGGGACTGTTCTGTGGTTCCTGCGGCGTGCAGTCAAGCCCGACGGCCAAGTTCTGTAGCGAGTGCGGTACACGACTCACGCAGGCCACCCCCTCGGCGGAGTACAAGCAGGTCACCGTGCTGTTCGCCGACGTGGTGCATTCGATGGACATCGCGGCGACGGTGGGTGCTGAGCGGTTGCGCGAGATCATGGCCGGGCTGGTTGACCGTGCGGCGGGCATCGTTCAGCGGTACGGCGGCACGGTGGACAAGTTCACTGGGGACGGCATCATGGCGGTGTTCGGTGCGCCGGTGGCCTTGGAGGATCACGCTGTTCGAGCCTGCATGACCGCGCTGGGCATCCAGGAGGAGACCGCCCGGTTGGCCGCTGAGGTCAAAGACTGCGACGGCATCGCCTTGGAGCTGCGCGTGGGCCTCAATTCCGGTGAGGTGATCGCCGGTGAGATCGGCTCGGGGTCTTTCGGATACACGGCCGTTGGTGAGCAGGTCGGTATGGCTCAGCGGATGGAGTCGGTCGCTCCGCCGGGTGGGGTGATGCTCAGCGCGTCCACGGCGCGGCTGGTTGACGGCGCAGCGGCTCTCGGTGAACCGCAGATGGTGCGCATCAAGGGTGCGGATGAACCCGTCGTCGCCCAACGGCTATTGGGCATGGGAGAACAGCATCGCTCTGCAACGCGTGCGGAGTCGAATCTGGTCGGTCGGCGGTGGGAGCTGTCCGCCGTTGAAGGCTTGCTGGGGCGTGCCATCGACGGCCACGGCGCTGTGGTCGGCGTGGTGGGATCACCGGGCATCGGTAAAAGCCGTCTAGTGCGCGAGGTTGCGGCGATGGCTAGTGACCGCAGTGTGGAAGTGTTCACCGCCTTCTGCGAGTCGCATACCAGCCAGCTCCCCTTCCATGCCGTCGCGCGGCTGTTACGCGCCGCCTTTGGTGTCGGCGATCTTGACGCACAGGCCGCCCGCGATCGAGTGCGCGACCGGCTTCCGGACGCAGACCCCGAGGATTTGGCGCTGTTTGATGACCTGTTGGGCATCGCCGACCCGAATGCTCTTTTACCGGCAATTGACCCCGATGCTCGTCGGCGGCGGTTGACAGCGTTGGTCAATGCCACCTCATTGGCCCGCGAAAGCCCGGCGGTCTACGTCGTTGAGGACGCGCACTGGATCGACGAGGTCAGCGAGTCGATGCTGGCCGAGTTCCTCGCGGTGATCCCGCAGACGCCGTCGCTGGTGCTGGTCACCTACCGCCCCGAGTATGAGGGGGCGCTCACTCGAATACACGGCGCTCAAACCATAGCCCTTGGGCCGCTCAGTGATCCGGAAACGGCAGCACTGGTTTCAGAGCTGCTCGGGTCGAACCCCTCGGTCGGCGGTGTGATCACCATGGTCACCGAGAAGGCCGCCGGAAACCCGTTTTTCGCCGAGGAGATTGTGCGCGACCTGGCCGAGCGTGGCGTTCTGCGGGGCAACCGCAGCGCCTACGAATCGACCGCCGATGTTGGCGAGGTCAGTGTGCCAGCGACCCTGCAGGCAACCATCGCCGCCCGGATCGACCGACTTGATCCAGTGGCCAAGCGCGCCTTGAGCGCAGCCGCTGTCATCGGCTCACGGTTCAGCCGGGAGCTACTGGAAACGCTGGGGATTGATCCTGTCCTTGAGAGCTTGGTGGGTGGCGAGTTCATCGATCAGATCCGATTCACCCGACAACCCGAGTATGTGTTCCATCATCCGCTGGTCCGCACCGTGGCCTACGAAGCCCAGCTCAAGTCGGATCGCGCCGAGCTGCACCG
>NZ_JBKQTQ010000341.1:0-23163 GCF_052143115.1 Mycobacterium sp. | reverse complement strand
CGGCGACGTCGTTGGCGTGGGCGGGATTGCGAAAGACCGACGTGACCTGATCACCCCGCGTGGTCAAGATGCGGGCCAGATATAAAGCGACCTTGCCGTGGCCGCCGATGACGACAATGCGCGACATGCCATGCGACGCTACCCGGGCCCCTGTGCGTCACGGGCTCGGCTGCAGCCGGGCCGGCTACCAACCGGCTGGTCGGGGCTGCTAAGAATCAAGTAGAGCAGTCAAGACTCATCGAAAGGACAATCCGATGGCTGAAGCCGTAATCGTCGAGGCGGTGCGTTCACCGGTCGGTAAGCGCAACGGCGGGCTGTCCGGCGTACACCCCGCCGACCTGTCCGCGCAGGTTCTCAACGGACTCATTGAGAAGGCCGGCATCGATCCCGAGATCGTCGACGACGTGATTTGGGGCTGCGTCATGCAGGCCGGCGAGCAGGCGCTCGACATCGGGCGCACCGCGTTGCTGACCGCCGGCTGGCCGGAGACCGTTCCCGGTGTCACCGTCGACCGTCAGTGCGGGTCCAGCCAGCAGTCGATCCACTTCGCCGCCGCGGGTGTGATCGCCGGCCACTACGACGTCGTCGTCGCCGGCGGCGTGGAGTCGATGTCGCGGACTCCGATGGGGGCCTCTCTCGCCAACGGCGGTAGGCCGTTCTCGCAGGCCTTCCTCGACCGGTATGACGGTGCAATCCCCAACCAGGGCATCGGCGCGGAGATGATCGCCGAGCAGTGGGGGTTCGACCGGACCGCACTCGACGAGTTCTCCCTCGGATCTCACGAAAAAGCGGGTGCCGCACAGGATTCCGGTGCATTCGACGACCAGATCGTGGCCATCAAGGATCAGGATGGCACAGTTGTGCTCAAGGACGAAGGCATCCGCCGGGGCACGCCGATGGAGAAGATGGCGCAGCTGAAGCCCGCCTTCAAGGAGGACGGCGTGATTCACGCCGGCAACTCCAGCCAGATCTCCGACGGGTCGGCGGCGTTGCTGTTCATGTCGGCGGAGAAGGCGAAGTCGTTGAAACTCAACCCGATCGCCAAGGTGCACACCGCCACACTGGCCGGCGCTGACCCGGTGATCATGCTGACCGCACCGATCCCGGCGACCCAGAAGGCGCTGAAGCGCTCCGGACTGAAGCTGGAAGATATTGGGGTGTTCGAAGTCAACGAGGCGTTCGCGCCGGTGCCATTGGCCTGGTTGAAGGACATCGGCGCTGACGAGAAGAAGCTCAACCCCAACGGCGGCGCGATCGCACTCGGCCATCCGCTCGGCGGGTCCGGCGCCCGGATCATGACAACGCTGCTCTACCACATGCGGGACAAGGGAATTCGTTACGGCTTGCAGACGATGTGTGAGGGCGGTGGCCAGGCCAACGCCACCATTGTGGAGCTGCTGTGACGGCAGCGCTCACCGAGCGCCGCGGCAATGTCCTGGTGATCACGATCAACCGGCCCGAGGCCCGCAACTCGGTCAACGGCGCGGTCAGTATCGCCGTCGGCGACGCGCTCGAACAAGCCCAAAACGACGACGAGGTGCGGGCGGTGGTGATCACCGGCGCCGGCGACAAATCCTTCTGTGCGGGAGCAGATCTCAAGGCGATTTCGCGCCGCGAGAATCTGTACCACCCCGACCACGGCGAATGGGGCTTCGCCGGCTACGTCCACCACTTCATCGACAAGCCGACCATCGCGGCGGTCAACGGAACCGCGTTGGGCGGCGGCACCGAGCTGGCCCTGGCCAGCGACCTCGTGGTGGCCGAGAAACGCGCGAAGTTCGGCCTGCCCGAGGTCAAGGTCGGGCTGATCGCCGGAGCCGGTGGCGTGTTCCGCATCGCGCATCAGCTGCCCCGCAAAGTCGCCATGCAGATGCTGCTGACCGGTGAGCCGATCAGCGCCGCCGAGGCCGCCCAGTGGGGACTGATCAACCAGGTCGTCCCGGACGGCACGGTGCTGGAGGCCGCGCTGGCCCTGGCCGAGCGGGTCACCGTGAATGCGCCGCTGTCGGTGCAGGCCAGCAAGCGGATCGCATACGGCGCCGACGACGGCGTCATCCCCGACGAAGAACCGGGCTGGGCCCGCACCGCACGCGAGTTCGGGACATTGCTGAAATCCGAGGACGCCAAAGAAGGCCCGATGGCGTTCGCCGAAAAACGCCAGCCGGTTTGGAAGGCACGCTGATCAATTGTCGAGCGGCATCAGATGGTCGACAGGACTAATGATGCGGCCGCCGACGATCGGCACGCACTCGGTGGGCAGTTCGGCAGTCACTGCCACCCCGCTGCGGTCCAGTGCGTCGAGAAAGCGTGGTAGTCCGTCCATGGCGCCGGACGGCAGGTCGTGAACCACCATCAGGGTGTGTTCCCGCGCGCGGACATCGGCAAGCGCCCGGTCGATCCACCCGACCGGATCTGCCCAGTCGCGCGGCACGCTGTTCCATAACACGCAGGTGTACTTCCCGCTCACCAGATAGTTGACCGCAGTGCGGTTAAGGCACCGCCGGTCTAGCTGACCCTCGGTGCCCCAGGGGCGGAAGAGGAAGTTTTCGCCGGTAAATCCCCGTAAAATTTCGTGCGCCGTGGCGATTTCGGCGATGGTTTCCTGCTTACCCAGCTCGCCTAGTGGTCGGCCGTGAGTCAGCGAGTGATTGCCCACCCGGTGACAATCCCGAACCATTCGCGTGAGCAGGGCACGCGCTCCTGCGTCTCCGTCTACGCGGTTGGCGACGACAAAAAAGATCGCCCGGAGTGACCTCTCCGCAAGTATGTCGAGAACCTCGTCGGTCACACCGGGCGTCGGTCCGTTGTCGAAAGTGAGGGTGATCCGTCTACCTCGCGGCACAGCGTTGATTGACCTCTCTCACTCCGACGCCGAGGCGCTCGGCCCTCCCCTCTGGGGACGAGTGCGTCAACTGGCAACGCTAGCTCTGAGTTGTCGCCATATGGGTGCTAACTGATCGATCAGTCAGCTACTGTAGCCTGGATCACCGACAAGAGACAACGGAGACTTCGTCGACAACGCCCGCTGAGCTGAGTCCAGCCGCTGCGATAAACGCCCGAATGCGTATCCTCGCGGCGGCTTTCGAGTGCTTCTGCGAGTTTGGCTACGAGAAATCCTCGATGAAGCGGATCGCCGCGCGCGCCGGTGTCTCGCAACCCCTGCTTCACCACCACTTCGACACCAAAGAACGGCTGCTCCAGTCGGCGATTGGCAAGATGGCCGCTGACATCTTCTCGACGGCATTCGACCAGTTACCGCAGCGCGGATCTGTCGTTGAACGACTGGATGCTGCAAAAGAACTGCTGTATGCGCTCTTCGTGAACAATTTGCTCGCCGCGTCCTTCACGGTGGAATTCGCCGCGGCGGCAAACCACAATGAGTCCCTCAAACAAGCCTATTTGGACTACCAGCAAACCCAACGGCGGAATGTCGCACGCTTCATCGAGGATCTGGCTCCCGGAGCAGAGACCGATTTATCGAGCGGGCTCATCGAGACATTTCTCCTCGGGATGGCGATGCGCCGCCCCTTCACCAACGACGAAACCGCATTCCGGGCCGAGTTCGACGCCCACGCTCAACTGTTGATCAACCATCTCATCGCTCAAGGAACGGAGCATTCAGCGCCATGACGACCGTCAAGCCGGAAAGTGCGCTTGAGTCCCCAGTCGACGCGAGCATCGCGGGCAGCAAAGGCAAGCCCCTCTTCCTGAAACGCTACGAGCATCCGAACGCCCAGTACACGCTGGTTCTGGTGCATGGCACCGCGGGCTACAGCGCGGCCTACCACGATTTCGCCGAGCAATTCCGGCGACGCTTTCCGGCCACGGTCTGGGCCTTCGATTTGACCGGCCACGGGCGCACTGTGGGCCCGCGAGGCGTCTTCACCTTCGAAGACTTCCTCGAAGACGTTCGGGCTGTGTCCGACCACGCGGCCGAACGCACCGGCCTTCCGGTGGTGCTGCACGGGGCCAGTCAGGGCGGCGAAATTGCGTTCCACGCGCTCGCCCGTTGCCCGCGGGTGGCCGGAGCCGTCTGCGTGAATATCCTGCTGAACGACGAGCTGCAGATGAACCGCTCGATTCGGTTAATGCGTTCGGCGGCAATGGATCGTCTGGCCCGCGGTCTAGGCGACCGGGTTCGGGTGCCGCTACGCCGGTTCATCGACTTCAAAGCCGCCTACCAGGAAGACCCAGATTTGTTGCCCGAGAAGCTGATTGACCCGCTCAATGTCTGGTCCTACGGCTTCAAGAGCTACCACTCCGTCTTCAACTACAAGCCGAATCAGCCCGCCGCGGCGAATACCACGCCCGTCCTGATTGCCTGTGGCGAGAACGACGAGATCGTCGATCCAAATCATGTCCGGGCCTGCTTTGGGCGCGTCGGCGGACCCAAAGACCTCTTTGTGATGCCCGGCGGCGGACATCAGCTCATGCTCTTCGAGACCGACCTGTATAGCCGGGTTGTCGATTCATGGATACGTGAGCGCGTCTTAGGTCGAGCGCGCTCGTGGGCTGCGCCGCTCGACGTCGAAGAGCGGGCGTACTTCGACTTCCTCCACCGCGAGCGTCGCAGCGAGGCCAGCGGCGAGCCGGATTACCGCTACTCCTGGCTCGACAAGCTCCTCACGAGAGTCCACAACGGCACGATTGAACGCGGTGTGCGCTACTTCGTCCAGGCCCAGGCCAGCGCGCACTGGCGGTTCACCGAAGAGCTCGTCAGCAAAATCGACTACGTCGCTTGGCAATTCCTGCGAGACTACTTACCCCAGTCCGCAGGAACCGAGCATTCGCGGATGGCCGTGGTCGGCTGCGGCAGCGGTAACGCGATCCGTGGTTTGCTCAAGCTGGTGCCCGAGCTACGGGACTGGGAAATCGATGGCTTCGACGTCGACTACAAAGCCATCCGGGCAGCGCGGCGGTCCTTCGCCGACATCGCGAGCGTTCAATTCCACGTCGGGGACATCCGCGATCGGAACGTTCTGCCCAGCAATCAATTCGACGTCGTCTACATGCACGGAATACTCGACCACTGTGGCGAGCACCGCGCGGTACTGGCGAATGCCTATCGTGCGCTGAAACCCGGCGGTCGGGTGTTTTATGTGGCTCCAGACCGGAACCTGTACACCTGGCTGGCCTTCGTCACCGTCGGCCCGTTGTATGTGGCCGGTATGTACAAGTCAATTCACGACTTCCGCCGGTTCGCAAGACCCACTGAACTTTCCAGACTTCTCGAAGATGTCGGTTGCCGGCCATTGCGGAAGCGTGGCGCGCCCCAGGCGGCGGCAATCGCCGGGCTTGAATACACGAACAGACTGAACCTGTTTGCTCTGCGACGCTCATTTCACAAACGCAGTCTCTCCGACTTGACCATCGAGCTGACGAAGCCCCGAGGCTGGCTCGGGGGCCGACATCTGGGCGAATATGTGGGTGGGGCGGAAAAACCTGTTGTGCAATCAAACTCGTGACCCCGACCTCAATCATGTATAGCCCAGCGCCGCGTTTTCCACCCTGATCCGCACCGCGAGCAGTAGCGCGTTGGCCATCGTGAAGCTGGCCGCGGTCAGCCACGCCGTGTGCACCAGCGGTAGCGCCACACCTTCGACGACGACGGCCACATAATTCGGGTGATGCAGCCAGCGGTACGGACCCCGCCGTATCAACGGCGCTTGCGGCACCACGATCACCAACGTGTTCCACCGATGGCCCAATGTGGCTACGCACCACCAGCGCAGCACCTGACTCAGTGCCACCAGCGCGAGCATCGGCCAGCCGAGCCAGGGGATGAATGGTCGGTGCAATGCCCAAACCTCGACGACGCAACCGAGCAGCAGTGCAGCGTGGAGCGTCACCATCACCGGGTAGTGGCCGCGGCCGAATTCCTTGCCGCCGTGGGCAAAAGCCCATCGCGCGTTGCGTTTGGAGACGATCAGCTCGGCCAGCCGCTCGATGCCGATCGCGAGGATCAGCAGGTAGTACACGACTTACCAGCCGAGCAGCACGAGTTCCGAGCAGAACGCCGGCCCCATCGCCATCATCAGCCCGAATGAGCCCGGTGGCGGTGGATCGGCCATGTTGGCGCGAAGCACATCCAGCACCGACACTGACGAGAGATTCCCGTTGTCGCGCAACGAGTTCCGGGTGTGGTCAAGGGCGTCGGCCGGAAGGTCCAGCGTGTGCTCGACGGCTTCGATCACCTTCGGTCCACCTGGATGGCAGACCCACGTCGAGATGTCCTCGGAGGTAAGGCCGTGGTCTTTCAGGAAGTTGCGGACGTCTTCGCCCAGGTACTTCTCGGCGACGGTCGCGACTTCTGTGGACAACTTGATCTGGAACCCGTTACTGCCGATATTCCAGCCCATGACCTCTTCGGTGTCCGGGTAGAGCCGGCTGCGGGTGGCCAACACCCGCGGACCCATGGGTGTCAGCGCAGATCCCTTGGCAACGACGGCGCCGACACCGTCACCGAACAGGCTGGCCGCCACCAGATTGGCGATGGAGAAGTCTTCACGCTGGAGCGTCAATGAGCACAGTTCGACAGCGAGCAACACTGCCACGTGATCGGGGAAGGCCAGCAGGTAGTCATGCATGCGGGCCACCCCGGCCGCCCCGGCGACACAGCCAAGTCCGAACAGCGGCACTCGCTTGACGTCGGGTCGCAAGCCGACGCGGGTCGCCAGCCGGGCCTCCAAGGTCGGCACCGCCAACCCGGTGACCGTCGTCGAGAAAACGATATCGACGTCGGCGGGCTTGACCTTGGCGGCGTCGAATGCCGAGAGCAGCGCGCGCTCACCGAGTTCCAGCGCGGTCTCGATGAAGATGTCGTTCGCTTCGGTGAAGCCGGTCAGTTTGCCGTACTGCGGCAATGGCAATGAGATGCGGCGGGTTCGCACGCCGGCGCTGGCGCCGAACCGGTCGAACCGCGGCCCGCCGAAGCCGGTCAGGCCCGACAGTGCCTCCCGCTGGCCGACCTGGTGCGGCGGAAATTCGATGGCTACCGCCGCGACGGACGCGGATGGCGTGGTGTTGGCGTTCCCCCCCTGCTCGCCGGGCGTAACAGGGCGCATCTTGTAATCGTATCCAAGTGGTCAGTCGCGGCTGGGCCGCTTCTTTGTATCCGATTTATTGGAACTAAACCACAATTGATCGGATTGTGCATCGCGCCCCCGTCGCGTGTGCCGGCCGGACCCGGACACGCCGTTTCTGCCTGCGATATCGCCGGCAACAACCAAACCCTGCCCGCATGCGCCAGGGTCGGTAGGTTGGAGTGTGTGCGAATTTTGGTGACGGGCGCGACCGGTTACGTGGGATCGCGGCTGGTCACAGCGCTACTCACAGCCGGCCATCAGGTGCTGGCCGCCACCCGCGACCCGGCGCGACTTGCTCGCTTTGGCTGGTTTGACGACGTCAACCCGGTCGCTCTGGATGCCTCCGATGCCGAGTCGGTTCGCGCGGCGTTCGCCGCCGCCGGCCCGGTCGACGTCGTCTATTACTTGGTCCACGCGATCGGTCAGCCAGGGTTTCGCGACGCCGACCGGGACGCGGCCGGCAGCGTCGCGGCCGCGGCCCACGACGCCGGTGTGCGTCGCATCGTCTATCTGGGCGGGTTCGTCCCCGACGACCCTGACGATGGGGTGCTGTCCGAGCACCTCACAAGCCGGGCGGAGGTGGCCCAGGCGCTGACGGTCGACGGCGGTCCGGAACTGGTGTGGCTCGGCGCGGCATTGATTTTCGGCGCCGGCTCGACGTCGTTCGAGATGTTGCGCTACGTCGGCGACCGGTTCCCGGTCATCCCGATCCCCGCGTGGATGCACAACCCGATCGACCCGATTTCCGTGCGCGACGTGCTCTATTACCTGGTCGCGGCGGCCGATCCCGGACAGGTACCTGCGGGCGCCTACGACATCGCCGGCCCGGACCGGACGTCATACCATGCGCTGCGGAAAACCTATGCGCGGATTTCCGGTAAGTGGCACACGAGTCTGCCGGCACCCGGAGTTGACACCGCGGTGGCGTCATGGGTTACGGCGGTGGCGGTGCCGGTGCCCGACGGGCTGGCCGCCGATCTGGTGGAGTCGCTGGATCACCCGATGGAAGCCGCTGGCTCCGGCCTGCGTGATCTGGTTCCCGACCCACCCGGTGGGCTGGTTTCTGTCGAGGAAGCGATCGCCCGGGCCCTATCGAGTTCGTCGGGTCGCCGACCGCTTGCGGTCAACGCGCTGGGCGATCCGCACCACCTTGCAGACAGCGATCCGGCGTGGGCCGGGGGCGATGCGCTGCGGCTGCGGCGACTCGCGGGAATGGTGACACCATCGATCGCGCGGCCCGGCCTCGCGTTGGTTGATGCCGTCCCCGGACCCATTGCCGGTGCACTGCGAACCGGCCTCGACCTGCTGATCACCCTGACACCGAAGGTGCCTTTCGTATGACGCGCGCCGGCGACGATGCAGAGCGAAGCGATGAGGAGGAGCGGCGCCCATGACTGACGTCGGTCACCCACAGACCAGCGCCCTGGCCGATATCCGTCGCGGGATAGTCAATGTCGCTGTGCCGCATAATGAGCCGCCCGCAATCAAGCGACGCCGGCGGGTCGTCGTCGCGATCGTGCTGCTCCTCGGCGCGGGGGTGTTGGGTCTGGCCCTGCGACGGCACCCCGGCGAGTCGAGCTTCTACTGGCTGACACTGGCGCTGACGGCGGTGTGGGCGCTCGGGGCATTCGCCTCAGGGCCTTTGCATCTCGGCGGCGTCTGCTGGCGTGGCCGCAACCAGCGTCCGGTGATCAGCGGCACCGTGATCGGTCTGGCGCTGGGCGCGGTCTTCGTGCTCGGCGGGTTGATCGCCAGAGAGATCCCCTTGGTCTCCGAGCTGATCACCCGGGTGCTGCAGTACACCGATCAGGGATCGTGGCGACTCACGATGACCGTCGCGCTCCTCGGCGGGATCGCCGAGGAGTTGTTCTACCGCGGTGCGCTCTACACCGCGCTGGGCCGGTACCACCCGGCGCTGGTCTCGACCATCGTCTACGTCGCTGCGACGTTGGCCAGCGGCAACCCGATGCTCGGGTTCGCCGCCATCATCCTCGGGACCGTGTGTGCATTGGAACGGCGCGCCACCGGCGGGGTGCTGGCACCGATCCTGACGCACTTCGTCTGGACCCTGGTCGTGCTGCTGGCGTTGCCCCCGCTGTTCGGTCTGTGAACTTGCCGCAATCAGCTGTCGGTGAAGTTCGGTGTCCGACGCTCTTGGAAAGCCTTTGCGCCCTCGAGGAAGTCGGGTGATCTCAGCAGGATCGCCTGACCATCCAGTTCGCGCTGCAACGCAGCCTCCAACTCACCAAGTGTGGCCGCGTTGATGGCGTCCTTGGTCTTCGCGAATGCCACCGCGAGGCCGGACAGCAATCCGGACACCACCTTGTCCACCTCGGCCTCGAAGTCGTCGGCCGGGTAGACGGCGCTGATCAGGCCACAAGCCAGCGCGTCGGCGGCCGGCAGCCGTTCGGCCAGCAATGCCATTCGCATCGCTCGTGTGCGACCGATCGCAGCCGCGACCAGCGCCGAGGCGCCGCCGTCGGGCATCAGACCGATCTTGGTGAACGCAAGCATGAAAAACGCGTTGTCCGAAGCCAATATCAGGTCGCACGCCAAGGCCAGGGATACACCGACGCCGGCGGCCGGACCTTGAACGACTGCGACGACGGGGCAGTGCAGCGCCGCGATGGCTCGGACCGCGCGGTTGGCCGCCAAGATCAGCCCGGTCCCCGGCCCGCCGCTGGCCACGTCGTCGGCGCTCATTCCCGCTCCGGAGCTGAAGCCGCGGCCGGCACCACCCAAACGCACCACCTTCACCCGCGGATCGGTGGCCGCCCGCTCCATCGCATCGGCGATGCCCACGAGCACCGGCAATGTCAGCGAATTCAGGCTGTCCGGACGATCGACGTCACCGAAAGCACCCCGTCGGTAAGGGTGACGGCAAGCCCGGTGACGGGTGCGAGGGTGTCGATTCCGGAATCGATGGCGGTCATGGGGATCACCTTAAGCGACCGGGGTGCACCGCCACCCGGCCCGGCTGCGAAGATGCGACTGTGTGATTAGTGGCGACCCGCTGCGCCCGGCTTCGCCGCGCTGGCGATCGCCACGGGGTATTGGTCTGTCGACAAGGAGGTCGCTAATGGCAGGACCCTTGACGGGGTTGCGGGTGATTGAGCTGGCCGGCATTGGGCCGGGCCCGCACGCCGCGATGATCCTCGGTGACCTCGGTGCCGACGTCGTGCGCGTCGACCGGCCCGGAGCCAGCGGCGCCGACCCGATGCTGCGCAACCGGCGCTTCGTCATCGCCGACCTCAAGTCTGAGCCGGGCCGCGAGCTGGTGCTCAAGCTCGTCGCCAAGGCCGACGTGCTGATCGAGGGTTACCGTCCGGGCGTCACCGAGCGGCTGGGCCTGGGCCCGGAAGACTGCGCCAAGGTGAACGACCGGCTCGTCTACGCCCGGATGACCGGCTGGGGACAAACCGGCCCGCGCAGCCAGCAAGCCGGTCACGACATCAACTACATCTCACTCAACGGCGTGCTGCACTCGATCGGCCGGGTCAATGAGCGGCCGGTACCGCCGCTGAACCTGGTCGGCGACTTCGGCGGCGGGTCGATGTTCCTGCTGGTCGGCATCCTGGCGGCGCTGTGGGAACGGCAGAACTCCGGCAAGGGCCAGGTCATCGACGCGGCCATGATCGACGGGTCATCGGTTCTGGTGCAGATGATGTGGGCGATGCGCGCCATGGGCATGTGGACCGACGAGCGAGGCACCAACATGCTCGACGGCGGCGCCCCCTACTACGACACTTACGAATGCTCTGACGGTCGCTATGTCGCGGTGGGTGCGATCGAACCGCAGTTCTACGCGGCGATGCTGGCCGGGCTTGGCCTGGACGCCGCCGATCTGCCGAAGCAGAACGACCGCACCCGCTGGCCCGAGCTGCGGGCCCGGTTCACCGAGGTGTTCGCCAGCCGCGACCGCGATCACTGGGCGAAGGTGTTCGCTGATTCGGACGCGTGCGTGACGCCGGTGCTGGCGTTCGGGGAGGTGGAGACCGAGCCGCATATCACCCAGCGGAACACCTTCTACCGAACCGGCGGCGGCCTGCAGCCGTTGTCGGCGCCCCGGTTCTCGCGCACGGCTCCGGGTGAGCCGCGCCCGCCGGGGCAGCCCGGAGCCGACACCGAAGCCGTCCTCAGCGACTGGGTATAGTCCCGACCAACTAGTAGGTCGGCTCCTTTGGGGGGAGCGGCCCGATCGGACCGAAAGGAACATTTGCGTGGAAATCAGAGATGCCGTAGCACTCGTCACCGGTGGAGCCTCAGGCCTGGGCCTGGCCACCACCAAGCGCCTGCTGGACGCCGGTGCGCAGGTGGTCGTGCTCGACCTCAAAGGTGAGGAGGTGGTCCGCGAGCTTGGCGATCGTGCCCGCTTCGCGCCCGCCGACGTCACCGACGAGAAAGCGGTGACCTCGGCCCTGGATATCGCCGAGTCACTGGGCCCGCTGCGCATCGTGGTCAACTGCGCCGGTACCGGTAACGCCATCCGAGTGCTGGGGAAGGACGGTGTCTTCCCGCTGGACGCGTTCCGCAAGGTGGTCGATATCAACCTGATCGGCACCTTCAACGTGTTGCGGCTGGGCGCCGAGCGCATCGCCAACACCGACCCGGTCGGCGAAGAGCGCGGCGTCATCATCAACACCGCTTCGGTGGCGGCCTTCGACGGCCAGATCGGGCAGGCCGCCTACTCGGCGTCCAAGGGCGGTGTGGTCGGCATGACTCTGCCGATCGCGCGCGACCTGGCCGGCAAGGGCATCCGCGTGGTGACGATCGCCCCCGGCCTGTTCGACACCCCATTGCTGGCCGGTCTGCCCGAGCCGGCCAGGGAGTCGCTGGGCAAGCAGGTGCCGCACCCCAGCCGGCTGGGTAAACCCGACGAATACGGCGCGCTGGCCGTGCACATCGTCGAGAATCCGATGCTCAACGGGGAGGTCATCCGGTTGGACGGCGCGATCCGGATGGCCCCGAGGTAGGACAGCGGTAACCGAGCCAACCCGGTAACCGAGCCGAAAACGCCTGACGACGATGCAGCCGTGAAGCGGCTGCGGAGAAGTCGGGCGAATAGAAAGGTCCCCGCCGAAGCGGGGACCCTAACAATGAGGCAATGGCAAAGGAGCGGTTGAGGCTCAGTCTCACCTCGTTATCGGCGCGCCCATATCGACCGGCGCGCTCCGCGCAGATCAGCTCGCGGTGGGCAGCGGGTGCCAATCGTCGAGCTGCTCCGAGCACTCACCCTCTACCAGCACGTCGCCGTGGTAGAGAGCCTCGAAATCAGCTTTGATCACGTCGGCACTCGAGTCGTCGATCCACATGTAGATGAGCTTATGAGCAACCATTAAGGAATCTTTGAGTCACGATTCGGAAAACGTTGGCAATATTACCGTCGGGTAGGTTTTGGCTGGCTGGGATGCCGCACTCGCCGGCCTTCGGTAGGGCTGGGTGGGGCGTCATCGATTGCCGGCGAGATGTCGCGTACTGCATCGAGATGGCTGCTTGAAGTCTTGTCGGGCCTGGGTGGACGGCACGTCCGGACTCCCGGATGTTCGTCGCGCATCCAATTAGCACGCTATAGGCTGCGGAAAATGGCCTGGTTAATCCGCTTTACGGGTGAACCATCGCGGGTGCCGGGTCCGTATCTATTAGGTAGGGCGCTTGAGGAAGCGTTCGAACGTTGCGTGGCTAAGTTATCACCGATAAGTTAGCGCGGGTAGTTCACGGAGGAAGGACACGCATGCTGCAGCGAATCGCTCGCCTTGCCATCGTCGCGCCGCGCCGAATCCTGGTGGTCGCAGGCCTGGTCATGGTGGCAGCCGCAATCTTCGGGCTGCCGGTCGCCAAGAGCCTCTCCGCCGGTGGCTTTCAGGACCCGGAGTCGGAGTCGGCACGGGCACTTCACCTGTTGACCGACAAGTTCGGGCAGAGCGACCAGCAGATGTTGATCGTGGTGACCTCGCCCGCCGGTGCCCGCAGCGTCCAGGCTGGCCAGGTCGGCACCGACATCGTCGACCATCTCAAACAGTCACCGTTTGTGTTCAACGTGTCCTCGGCGTGGACATCGCCGCCGCAGGCCGCCGCCGATCTGGTGAGCAAGGACGGCAAGTCCGGATTGATCGTGGCGAACCTCAAGGGCGGCGAAAACAACGCGCAGAACTACGCCAAGACCCTGGCGAGTGATGTCGTGCACGACCGGGATGGTGTCACCGTTCAAGCCGGTGGGCTCGCAATGGCGTACACCCAGATCAACCACCAGAACGAACGCGATCTACTGCTGATGGAATCGATCGCGATTCCGCTGAGCTTCGTGGTGCTGGTCTGGGTTTTCGGTGGGCTGCTGACCGCCGCCTTGCCCATTGCTCTGGGCGGGCTAGCGATCGTCGGGTCGATGTCGGCGTTGCGGCTTATCACTTTCAGCACCGACGTGGCGATCTACGCGCTCAACCTGAGCACCGCATTGGGCCTTGCCCTGGCCATCGACTACACCCTGCTGATCATCAGCCGTTACCGCGACGAGCTGGCCGACGGCGCCGGCCGAGACGAGGCACTGATCCGGACCATGGCCACCGCCGGCCGCACGGTGCTTTTCTCGGCGACCACCGTCGCGTTGTCGATGGCGGTGATGGTGCTGTTCCCGATGTACTTCTTGAAGTCGTTCGCTTACGCCGGCGTGGCCACCGTGGCGTTCGTCGCTGTGGCGGCGATCGTGGTGACACCGGCGGCGATCGTGTTGCTCGGGCCACGGCTGGACGCACTCGACGTGCGCCGGCTGGGACGGCGGATACTCGGTCGCCCGGATCCGGTGCGCAAACCGGTGGAACAGCTGTTCTGGTATCGGTCGACCAAGTTCGTGACGCGCCGGGCCGTGCCGATCGGTCTGGCCGTCGTCGCGCTGCTGCTGATGCTCGGGGTTCCGTTCCTCGGGGTGAAGTGGGGTATGCCCGACGACCGGGTGCTGCCGAAATCGGCTTCGGCGCATGCGGTTGGTGACCAGTTGCGCCGCGACTTCACCGATGACTCAGCGACGGCGGTGCCGGTAGTCGTCCCGGACGTCCGCGGGGTGCGTCCGGGCGACTTCGACCGCTACGCCGCGGACCTGTCCCGGGTGGCCGACGTCTCGGCGGTATCGGCCCCAACCGGGACGTTCGTGGCCGGTAACCGGGCCGGACCGCCGTCGGCGCCCACCGGGATGACCGGGGGCAGCGCATTTTTGACCGTCGCCAGCACCGCGCCGCTGTTCTCGCAGGCCTCCCAGACCCAGCTCGACCGGCTGCACGGGGTCAACGGGCCCGCCGGCCAGTCGGTAGAGATGGCCGGCCTGGCACAGATCAACCGCGACAGCGTGCACGGGATCACCACACGGCTACCGCTGGTCTTGGGGCTCATCGCCGTTATCACGTTCGCGCTGCTGTTCCTGCTCACCGGCAGCGTGGTGCTGCCGGTGAAGGCGCTGGTGTGCAACGTGCTGTCGCTGACCGCGGCTTTCGGCGCGCTGGTGTGGATCTTCCAGGACGGCCACCTCGGCGCAATGGGCACAACCCCGAGCGGGACGCTGGTCGCGAACATCCCGGTGCTGTTGTTCTGCGTGGCGTTCGGCCTGTCCATGGATTACGAGGTGTTCCTAGTCTCCCGGATTCGGGAGTACTGGTTGGCTTCCGTCGCAGCCCGCCCCGCGACGGCGAACAGCAGAACGATTCGCGCCGACAACGACGAGAGTGTGGCCCTCGGCCTGGCGCGGACCGGCCGCGTGGTTACCGCCGCTGCGCTGGTGATGTCGATTTCGTTCGCCGCGTTGATCGCCGCTCACGTGTCGTTCATGCGAATGTTCGGTTCCGGCCTGACGCTCGCCGTGCTGGCCGACGCGACGTTGGTGCGGATGGTTCTGGTTCCGGCGTTCATGCACGTGCTGGGCCAGTGGAGCTGGTGGGCGCCCAAACCACTGGTGTGGCTGCATGAGCGGTTCGGGATCAGTGAGGCGGCCGACGGCGCGACGCTCCCGGCGCCTCCTGACCGTTCGAGTGGAAGACATCGCCGCGAAGACGTCGACGCGGCCGCGCCCATGGGGTTCAATGGCGATCGTGGCGCACGCACCGCCGCGACGTTCCCGGCGCCTCCTGACCGTTCGAGTGGAAGACATCGCCGCGAAGACGTCGACCCGGCCGCGCCCGTGGGGTCCATCGGCGTTCGGGGCGCACGTGCCCCCGCAACGGTCAGCCACCGTGGTTAGCCCGTCCACGGACAATCTTCGCCGCCGTCGCGCACCACGCGGGTCCGGCGAGCTGCTTCGCGACCAAATCCTGGACGCCGCTACCGAACTCTTGCTGGAAACGGGTCACGCCAAGGCGGTGTCGATCCGCTCGGTGGCGCAACGCGTCGGTGTGACGCCGCCATCGATCTACCTGCATTTCGAAGACAAAGACACACTGCTCAACGCGGTGTGCGCACGCTACTTCGAAAAGCTGGACGACGAAATGCAGCGGGTATCCGTGGGGCAGCCGTACACCATCGAGGTACTACGAGCCCAGGGGCTGGCGTATATCCGGTTCGCCACCGAGACCCCCGAGCTCTATCGGATCGCGACGATGGGTGAGTGGCGCTCGGGCAGCGACGTTGACGCCGCCCTGGCCAGCTCGGCGTTCGAGCACATGTGTGCCACCGTGCGGGCGCTGATGGACGAGGGCAGCTGCCCGCCCGGCGATGCGACGACCGTCGCTCTGCAACTGTGGAGTGCTGCGCACGGGGTGGCGTCGCTGCTGATCGCTAAACCGCACCTGCCGTTCGGCGATGCCAAAGACTTCGCCGACCGGGTGCTCGGTGCGGTGTTTTGCGGACATATCGTGGAGGGACTGGTCGGCGCCGATGCCACCCCGCAGCAGACCGTGGAGTGGCTGATGGCGGTTGGATCTTTGCAGAAACCCAAGGAAGGTTCGCAAGCGTGACGTCATCGGCCCCGGTAAAGGTCGACAACCCGTTCTTCGCCCGGATCTGGCCCACCATCGCCGCCCACGAGACCGAGCAGATTCGTGCGCTGCGTCGGGAGAATCTGGCCGGGTTGTCGGGCCGAGTCCTAGAAGTCGGTGCGGGCACGGGGACCAACTTCGCTTTTTACCCGGATTCCGTTGTGCAGGTCGTCGCGGTCGAGCCCGAGCATCGGCTGGCGGTACGGGCTCGCGCTGCGGCCGCCGATGCACACGTTCCGGTCGTGGTGAGCGATGCGGCGGTGGAGAATTATTCGGCCACCGAGCCGTTTGACGCGGTGGTGTGCTCGCTGGTGCTGTGCTCGGTGAGCGACCCCGATTCCGTTCTGCGGGAACTGCTTTCGTGTCTGCGCGCGGGCGGCGAGCTGCGATTTCTGGAGCATGTGGCCACCGGCGGGATTCGGGGCCGGTTCCAGCAGCTGGTCGACGCGACGATATGGCCGAGGCTGGCGGGTAACTGCCACACCCACCGCCACACCGAGCAGTCGATCCGCGCTGCGGGATTCGAAGTGGACCATGCCCGAATCGAGCGGACCTTGCCGGCGTGGGCGCCGCTGCCGGTGTCGGAGTTCGTGCTCGGCCGGGCTCGGCGTCCGGCTTAGTTCAGCAGCGCGGGCAGCCGCTGCAGCAATGTCGGCAGCGCCTTGCTTGCCGTCTCGCGCACGGTGATGGTGGCGCTGTCGGACAGCGGCGTCGGCTCCGGGTTGACCTCGA
Source organism: Mycobacterium sp. (assembly GCF_052143115.1). Taxonomy (GTDB): domain Bacteria; phylum Actinomycetota; class Actinomycetes; order Mycobacteriales; family Mycobacteriaceae; genus Mycobacterium. The sequence continues at coordinate 6,392 of NZ_JBKQTQ010000341.1, read as the reverse complement.
TGACGACCGTGCCGCGCGCCAGCGCCAACTCGGGCAGACTCGCCGCCGGGTACACGATGCCGGAAGTCCCCACCACGACCAGCACGTCGGCGGCGGTCGTCGCCTCGACCGCGTGCTGCCACGGCTCCTCGGGCAGCGGCTCGCCGAACCAGACGATGTCGGGTCGGATCAAGCCGCCACAGTGACAGGTCGGTGGCTCAACTTCCAAAGCCGGCTCCGGCATCTCGGGCAACTCGCGCGTGTAGTGCATACCGCAAGTCGCGCAACGGAACTCGAACAGGCTGCCGTGCAGATGATGTACCAGTGAGCTACCGGCACGCTCATGCAGGTCGTCGACGTTCTGCGTGACGACGCTGACCTCGGCGTGGTCCTGCCAGGCGGCGACGGCGCGGTGGCCTGCGTTGGGCTCGACGGTGGCCACCAGATAGTGCCGCCACAAATACCATCCCCAAACCCGTTCGGGGTTGCGAAGCCAACCTTGCGTGCTGGACAACTCGTAGGGGTCGAACCGGGCCCACAGTCCGTTCTTGTCGTCGCGAAACGTCGGCACGCCGCTCTCCGCCGAGATTCCCGCGCCGGACAGGACCGTTATCCGCACCCCACCAACATAGCGGGACTGCGGGATACTGAGCAGGTGGAGTTGGGGGAGTGGCTGCGAGTTGACGGACAAGCGGGTCGACCGCTGTTCGACCAGCTGCGAAGCCAGGTCATCGACGCGATTCGGGACGGTAGTTTGCCACCCGGCGCCCGGCTGCCTACGGTACGTGAACTGGCCGGTCAGCTCGGTCTGGCGGTCAACACCGTGGCCCGCGCGTACCGCGAGCTGGAGACCGCCGGCGTCGTCGAAACCCGTGGACGCTTTGGCACATTCGTCGCGCGGGCGGACCCGTCGGATTCCGCGATGGCCGCGGCCGCGCGCGCCTATCTCGACGTCGCTCGCGGACTGGGACTCGGCAAGGCCGACGCGCTGCGCTATGTCGAGGCCGCCTCCGAGGACTGAGATCACCGCAGGAGTTTGGCCAGCGTGCGCACGTTGCGGGTGGTGGTCGACGATTTGTATCGCTTCTTGCCCATCGTTTTGCCGATGGTGCTGTCCAGCGTGTTGTTTTTTCGGACCTGCCAATAGATCACGCCGGCGGAATCGGGTCCGCGGGCGATCTTCTCGTCGGCGCCGGCCTGGTCGGCCAGTGCGGCGAGCTCGTCGAGCACGCCGGTGTCGCTGACAAACGTGACGTAGGACTGGTATCCGTCCAGTTCGGCCTCGAACGGATAGGCAGCGACGATGGTCCGTACCGTCTCGATGGGGTAGACCAGTACCCACGCGTCGTATCCGAAACGCTTGCGCAGTGCCGTCTCCGCCTTGGTGCGCACCGCATCCGCACCAGCCCGTGACTCCAGGACGATGTTGCCGCTCGCCAAGATCGTGCGCACATTGGCGAAACCAGCCTCGGCCAACGCGTCCGCTACGTCGGCCATCTTGAGGTTGACGCCGCCGACGTTGACGCCGCGCAGGAATGCCGCGTAGCGGGTCATGAGCTGATGGTAGCGAGCGTCGACTAGTAGGCTTTCGACATGGGACGCCAAGTGTTCGACGACAAGCTGCTGGCCGTGATCGCCGACAATTCGCTCGGCGTGCTGGCAACTGTCAAGCGCGACGGACGTCCACAGCTGTCCAACGTGTCGTATTACTTTGACGCCCGCAACGTCGCCGTTCAGGTGTCGGTCACCGAGCCGCGGGCCAAGACCCGCAACCTGCGCCGCGACCCGCGGGCTTCGCTGTTGGTCAGCGCCGACGACGGCTGGTCGTATGCCGTCGCCGAGGGCGCCGCGGAGCTGACACCGCCGGCGCTCGCGGTCGACGACGACACTGTCGAAGCGCTGATTACCTTGTACCGCAACATCGCCGGCGAACACCCGGACTGGGACGACTACCGCCAGGCGATGGTCACCGACCGTCGGGTACTGCTGACGATGCCGATCGCACACGTATACGGCATGCCGCCGGGCGTGCGGTGATTCAGACCTAATCGCCGCGGGCGCGCTAGGCTGCGGGCATGGCTGCATCCAAGTCGGGGACGGATTCTGCGTCGGAGGACGACACCAAACGCAAATTCCGCGAGGCGCTCGAACGCAAGAATGCCAAGTCGTCTGGCGGATCGGATCACAAGGACGGCGGCGCCAAGCAGCCCCGCGTGCACGGGCCGGTGGAGAACCGCCGAGAGTTCCGCCGCAAAAGCGGTTAGTCGGCTACCCGGCGGGGTTCAGCTCGCTTTCGCTCGGTTGTTCCGCAGCCTCTGCTATCCCGAAAAATACTGCGGGAACAACGAATTCAATTGCCGTGAGCACTTCCTGGAGCCAGTGCGGCCGGCCGTTGTGGACCAGTGAGATCAACCGTCCAACAGCGCTCAGCAGCATGAGGCCCGCCAGTAGACGCACGTCACCGGCCCGGATCGGGGATTTGCGTGCGGCTCGTAGCCAGGCGAAGCCATACCCGGCGAAATACGCCGAGTAGAACCGCTCCCGCGAATCGACCGTGGCGTTGGCGTCCGTCGCGCCGGGCACCGAGGCTGTACCGAGAGCGAAGTGGTAGATGCCGATGGCGACACAGGAGAGTCCGGTGAACACTGCCAGGTTCTTCAAGTAGCGGTCGGTCATCTTGATCCTCCCCTCACCGAGCGAATGGCGTACCGACACCGTAACTCGTCAGCACGGTCTTAAACTGTGACGGTGCCGAAGCTGCAGCTTGCTCAAGACCCGACCGCGGACGCGCTGCTCGGAGACAACCCGTTCGCGTTGCTGGTGGGCATGCTGCTCGACCAGCAGTAGACGCTTACAACCGTGAAGAAGCAATCTCTGCGTGCTCTAGTCGGGGCTCGTGTCGTGTTCGCCTACAGAAACGCTCGATTGCCGTATTTGTCGAGCGAGACGAGCTCTCCAACTGGCCGACGCGTCGTGGGACCGTATTTGCCAATCGGCCAGCCAAGAGGGATTAGCGCACAAGGAGTGACATTCCACGGCAGGCCCACGGCGCGTCTCGCCAGCAGCTTGCTCCACAGCGGCGCGGTGATCAGAGCCGCGCCCAACCCGGCCGCACGTGCCGCCAGCAAGAGGTTCTGCACCGCCGGATAAATCGAACCGTAGGCGCTGCTCGTCAACACCGAAGGCCAGGGTGGGATGACACCCTTGAGGCATGCCACAACGACGACGGGGATCTCGTCGAAGTGATCCGCCTGCCATTGCACGGCCTTCTGTACCCCGAGCATCTTCTCGTCACCGCGGCGTTCAATGGAACGTTTGTAGATCGGGCCGGCCAGATTGATGGCTCTGCGATTCAAGCGGCCTAGTTTCGCGATTACTTCGCGGTCCTTGACGACGATGAATTCCCAATTCTGCGCGTTCGAACCAGTCGGCGCCTTCATTGCCAGCTCGAGAATGTGAAGCACAAGCGAGTCGTCAACCGGGTCACTCTTGATCTGACGGATCGCCCGTTGCGTACGCATCGCCTCTTCGAGCGGCATGGCTAAGGGCTCTTGCTGCGTCATAACCACGATTCCAACACGGTCGGGCCAGCCGATGGGGCTATCTCGGGCGAACGCCAAGTCGACAGCTGACTAAAGCACGCGGTAACTCGCACCTCTTGAACACGCACCGTTGCCAAGCTTTGACGATGGCGAACGCAGGGCTCGGCCCTGACGACCCCGGTGCGTAACGCGGACGTCAGTCGGCTCGGACGGGCTCCCTCGCCGCCGCACAGTCCTAGACTGGCCGAGTGCCGAACCTACGACTAGCCGGTGATCCGGCCGCGGACGCGCTGCTCGGAGACAACCCGTTCGCGTTGCTGGTGGGCATGCTGCTCGACCAGCATTAGACGATGTTGACTAGACCGAGCCCCCTGGGATGCTTGGGGAAGCGCAATCGCATTACCGGCCAGGTCTTTCGCCATGGATCATCCTCTGGGATGGCTGCGTACCGCACTACACCGACGCGACATCTTCATTGACAGCTACCGTGACATTCGCGGAAGAAGGAGACCGGGTAATGGCCAGCTCGAACGATCCGATGGCGGCGGTGCGCCAATACGTCGACGGTTTCAACCACGGTGACGTGGAGGCGATGGCAACGGCATGCGCTGACCCCATGCAAATCCTCGATGGAATGTCGCCGCATGTGTGGCAGGGACCAACAGCCGCCGAGGACTGGTATGCGGATGCGCTTGCCGAAGGTGAGCACCTTGGGGTATCGGACTACAACATCGTTCTAGGCGAGCCACGGCATGTGAACGTCACTGGCGATTACGCATACGTCGTCGCGCCCGTGATCTTCTCCTACAAATTGAAGGGCAGTCAGGTTACGCAGACGGACGCGTTCTTCACGGTGGCGCTTCGGAAGGTCGGCGACGACTGGCGCTTAGCCGCCTGGGCCTGGGCCAAAGGCTTCAATAGCGTTGAGTAGGTGAGGTTCGCATGCACATGTCCGCATACACCTACCGCGTAGCCCTAGACTGGCCGAGTGCCTAACCTGCGACTAACCGGTGATCCAGCAGCTGATGCCCTGCTGGATGAGAATCCTTTCGCTCTTTTCATAGGTGTACTGCTCGACCAGCAGGTGCCGATGGAGACCGCGTTCGCCGGCCCGAAGAAGATCGCCGACCGGATGGGCGGCTTCGACGCAACCGAGATCGCCGACTACGACCCGGACAAGTTCGCCGCGTTGTGCTCGGAAAGGCCTGCAATACATCGCTTTCCAGGTGCAATGGCCAAGCGCATCCAGGCGTTGGCCCAGATCATCGTGGATCACTACGAGGGCGATGCCGCCGCCGTGTGGACGGCGGGCGATCCGGACGGAGCCGAGCTGCTGCGGCGACTTAATGACCTACCCGGATTCGGCGAGCAGAAGGCGCGAATCTTCCTGGCGCTGCTCGGCAAGCAGTACTCGGTGACCCCGAAGGGCTGGCGGACAGCTGCCGGCGACTACGGCAAGGCCGGCACGCACCTGTCGGTCGCCGATATCGCCGACGCCAGTTCGCTGGATAAGGTGCGTTCGTATAAGAAGCAGATGAAAGCGGCCAAGAAGGCTAACGGAAAGGCGGCAACGTGAAGACACACCTGAACTGTCCGTGCGGCGAGGCCATCGTCGGGAAAGATGAAGACGAACTGGTCGAGCTCACCCAGGCACACCTGGCCAGCGTTCACCCAGGCCTGGAGTACGACCGGGACGCGATTCTGTTCATGGCCTACTGACGGCTGATCCGCCGGCGCGCACATGGCTATGGGTGCGCGCCGACGGATAGAACCGCGGTTAGGGCACCACCGTCGAACCGATGGTGGGCATGAACTGGCACTGCTTGTCCTTGGTGGTGACCTGCCCGAAGATCGTCGACATGACGCTGCCCGAACCGGTGTCGGCGATGGCGGTCAACGTGGTCGGCCCTGCCGGGTTGATGTCCGGTTGCGGCTTGAGCGTCACGCTGCCCGATTTGCCGGTGGTCAAGTTCACCCAGGTCACATTCAACGGCAGCTTCTGCACGTCGGCAGGTCCCGGTGTGCCGATGGCGGTGAACACGTAGGCGGTCTGGCCGGATGTAGGGCCGGGCGTAGGGATCTTCGCGGGCCCGGCCACTGACAGCGCGGTCGCGAGGACGTTACCGCCGTCGGCCAAACAGCCACTGCTGATCGACGGATACATGAAATCCTGCGTGGGCGGGGTGTCCGGGCTGAAACCCGGAGCCACTGGAGGAGTAGCCGCAGGAGCGGCCGCCGGCGCTACGGGTGGTCCCACCGGGCTGGCGGCGGGCGCCGGCGCGGCGGCGGGAGGCGGTCCGGCGGGTGCCACCGGCGCGGCTACCGGGATGGCGGTCGCGGGGGCAGATGCGGCCTCGGGCCCGGGGCCCGCGGCATGCACCGGGTCGATACCCGTCGGCAGGTGCGCCTGAGCGCCCGGTTCCACGCCGGGCGGGACGATGTGCGCCGTGGGGGCGGAGTTGGGTGGCTGGTTCAGGTCGGCCGGAACCGCTGCATTGGGCGCCTGGACGAACTGGTTCACGGACGCCGCAACGTTTTTCGACTGGTCGGGCGCCGTCGGATTGTGAGTGAATGCCGACGCCGCGGCCATGAGCAACTGCGTCGCCTGCTCGGGGTTGCCGGCGGCCTGCTGAATGATCGGGCTCAACTCGGTCAGCGCCGGCAGCCCGGGAAACTGTTGGGCGGGGAGCGGCTGGGGCGGCGTCGGGTCGGCAAGCGCGCCGGGGCTGAGCGCCACTGCGGCACTGCAAGCGAGCGCCGCGGCGGCCAAGCCGCTGATCAGATTCCTGGTGACTACCACGGTGTCCTCCCGGTCAGTGTTGGTTGGGGTGGCCGGCTAGCGCCGCGGGGCGCGAGCCGGCCAGGGTGGGT
>NZ_JBKQTQ010000340.1:0-4805 GCF_052143115.1 Mycobacterium sp. | reverse complement strand
GGCGAGTTCGAGTCGGGCCAGGTGCGTTCCTAGGCAGTAGTGAATGCCGCCGCCGAAGCCGAGCATGGCTGGCGGATTTGCGCGGGTGATGTCAAGGCGGTCGGGGTCGTCGTAGACGGCGGGGTCGTGGTTGGCCGAGGCAATGTTGGCCAGCACGAGCGTGCCGGCGGGAATAGTGACCCCCCCAAGTTGGACATCTTCGGCAGCCATGCGCATGGCGGCGAAAATGACCGGGCTATGGCGGATGAGCTCTTCGACTGCCTGCGGTGCGAGCTCGGGATGCTCAGCCAGCAGGGCCCACTGCTGGGGGTGGTCGCACAACTCGTCCACGGCGGCAGCCAGCTGATTGCGGGTGGTGTCGGTGCCCGCCATCAGCAGGACTTCTGCGAGCATGACCAGCTCGTCGGCGCTGAGTCGGTCCCCGTCGTCTTCGGCGCGGATCAGCTGCGAGATCAGGTCGTCGGTGAGGTTGCGGCGTCGCTGGGCGACCATGTCGTCGATGTAGGCGTCGAGTTCGTCGAAGGCCTCCATGATGACCGGCTCGTCGTTGGCGACGTTCCAGTTGAAGATTTTGAAGATGTCCTCGGCCCAGTCGGAGAACAGTTGCCAGTCACGGCGAGGAGCGCCGAGCAGCTCGCAGATGATCGGAATCGGATAGCGGCGGGTGATGTCGGCGACCGCGTCGCAGCGCCCCGTGACGGTCACCGGGTCGACCAGCTCGGTGATGACGTTGACGATCGTGGTCTGTAGCCGTGCGGTCGACCGTGCTGTGAACGCTTTGCAGACCAGTCGGCGCAGCCGATGGTGTTCGGCGCCGTCCAGGCTTAACAGGCCCGTGGTGGCCTTGTCCCACAGCCGCCCCGACGTGATGCCTTGTGCGGCGAGCACGAGTCCCTTCGGCATGCAAAACCGGGGATCGCGCAAAACAGTGCGCACCAGCTCGTAGCTCAACACTTCGGGCCCATGTGGCCCCAGCGCAATCGGCCCCTTTTGGCGGGCCTGCCGAATGAGCCGGTGCGCCTCTTCGGGGTTTTGGGCGTGCTCATAAGCGATGGCCGGCAGCCCGGCATCAAAGACGGTGGGGCTATTAGTGCCGACGGTGTGCACGGTCACGGTGGCCTCCTCGGATTCGACCAAGTCGACTATCCGGGGCCACGGCAGTAAGACCATCGGCCAGAACGCGTAGATACGCGCGGTCGGGGGTCGTAGATACGCGTTTGCGCTGATGCTTTGCGCTACGCGCTGCGCGCATGCTGGCTAGCATGAGCGACACTGACCGCCGCGCGGACATGCCGGCGGTGAACTGGAGCGAGCTGGGCGTGAGCGAGCTGCTGCCGACCGGAACGGTGACGTTGCTGTTGGCCGACGTGGAGGGTTCGACGCGGCTGTGGGAGACCCAGGCCGAGGTGATGACGGCCGCGATCGCGCGTCTGAACCAGGTCGTATGTGATGTCGTCGCCGCGAATGACGGTGTGCGCCCGGTCGAACAAGGCGAAGGCGACAGCTTCGTGGTCGCGTTCGCCCGGGCCTCCGATGCGGTGGCCTGCGCGCTGGAGTTGCAGCGCGCACCTCTGGCCCCGATCCGGCTACGGGTCGGGGTGCATACCGGTGAGGTGCAGCTGCGCGATGAGGGCAACTACATCGGCCCGGCGATCAACCGCACGGCGCGGCTGCGCGATCTGGCCCACGGTGGCCAGACCGTGCTGTCGGGAGCGACCGAGGAGTTGGTGGTCGACCGGCTACCCGAGGGCGCCTGGCTGACCGATCTGGGCACCCACGCGCTGCGGGATCTGCCCCGCCCCGAGCGGGTGGTGCAGCTGTGCCATCCCGACCTGGTCAACGAGTTCCCGCCGCTGCGCGTCTCCGCTTCCGTTGTCTCCCGGCGACTTCCGGTGCAGTTGACCAGCTTCGTGGGTCGTGACACAGAGCTGGCCCAGGTGCGCGAGCTCCTGGCCAGCAACCGGCTGGTGACGTTGACCGGCGCCGGCGGGGCGGGCAAGACCCGGCTGGCGGTACAGGTCGCGGCCCAGCTGGCAGGCGAGTTCAGCGATGGGGCGTGGTATGTGGATTTGGCGCCGATCACCGATCCCAATGTCGTCCCGATCGCGGCGGCCCGCGCTTTCGGGCTACCGGATCAGCCTGGCCGCTCCACCATGGACAGCCTGCCGCGGTTTGTTCGCGACCGTCAGATGCTGGTGGTGCTGGACAACTGCGAGCATCTGCTGGATGCCAGCGCCGAGCTGATCGTCGCCCTCCTAGGTGCCGCGCCTGGGCTGACCATGCTCGCGACGAGCCGTGAGGCGATCGGGGTGGCGGGTGAGGTGAGCTGGCGGGTGCCGTCGCTATCGCTAGACGGTGAAGCCCTCGAGTTGTTCGCCGACCGGGCCCGCCATGCCCGCCCCGATTTCACCCTCACCGATGACAATGCCGCGACGGTGGGCGAAATTTGCGCGCGCCTGGATGGGTTGCCGCTGGCCATCGAGCTTGCCGCGGCGCGGGTGCGCGCGCTGTCGCTAAGCGAGATCCTCGACAGCCTGCATGACCGGTTCCGGCTGCTGACCGGTGGTGCGCGCAACGCGGTGCGCCGCCAACAGACGCTGCGCGCCTCGGTGGACTGGTCACACGCCCTACTGACCGAACCCGAACGGGTACTGTTCCGCCGGCTCGCCGCATTCCTGGGCGGCTTCGACCTCGATGCCGCCCAAGCCGTCGCAGGCGGCGGCGACGTACAGCGCTACCAAGTGCTCGATCAACTCACCCTGCTGGTGGACAAGTCGCTGGTGGCGGCCGACGAGAGTGGCGGTCGAACCCGTTATCGACTGCTGGAGACGGTGCGCCAATACGCGCTGGAAAAACTTGGCGAGTCCGGCGAGGCGGACAGCGTGCGCTCACGTCACCGCGACCATTACACGTCGCTGGCGGCCCTGCTCGACGCCCCGGCGGGCAGTGATTATGAGCAGCGTCTCGAGCAGGCCGACCTCGAGATCGACAACCTGCGCGCCGCGTTCGCGTGGAGCCGGGAAAACTCCGACATCGAACTGGCCCTGGCGCTGGCGTCCTCGTTGCAGCCACTGTGGCAAGCGCGCGGACGCCTCCGGGAAGGGCTGGCCTGGTTCGACACCGCCCTGGCCGACCTCGACGCATACCACCCCGGGGTGGCGCCCGCGGTGCGGGCGCGGGCGCTCGCCGACCGGGCCATCCTCGGCCTATGGGCGGGCGCCGCCGACAGCCCGGATCAGGCTCAGCAGGCCCTGGCGATCGCGCGCGAGGTCGAGGATCCGGCCCTGCTGGCGCGGGCGCTGACCGCCTGCGGCTACATCGCCGGCTTCTTCGACGCGGAGGCGGCCCGGGCGTACTTGGCCGAGGCGATCGGCCTGGCCCGGGCGTTGGGTGATCGGTGGCGGCTCAGCCAGATCCTCGCCGCGCAAGCCTCCGCGGCACGCGCCGTGGTTAACCCGCTCGCCGGGCGCGCGGCCGCCGAAGAGGGACGCGATCTCGCCGACGCGATCGGTGACCGGTTCACCTCGCGCTGGTGCCGCGTCAACCTCGGTATCGCACAGCTGTTTACGGGTGATCTGCCCGGAGCGGTAGCACAATTCGCCGCGGTGGGCGACGAGTCCGAGGCAGCTCACGATGAGATCTTTAGGGCGGACAGCCTCGCGTACCAGGGCGTCGCGCTGGCGTACCAGGGTGACACAGCTGCGGCCCGGGCCGCCGTCGACGCGGCCGTCGAGGCGGCTGCCGAGTTCGGCGGGCTTAAGGCGAGCCTCGCCTACGCGGCGTTGGCCATAGTTGCCCTCGCCGCCGGCGATGCCGCGACGGCGCTCGACGCGACCGAGGCGGTGGGGCAGCACATGAGTGCCCTGCCCCAGACGCCGGCGATACAGCGAGTCCTCAGTGCGCAGGTCGCCTTGGCGGGCGGGGATCTGGTCGCGGCGCGCCACTTGGCCGACGACGTCGCATCGAAAACGACGGGCGCGGTACTGTCGGAGGCGCTGATGGTGCGCGCCCGCGTGGCGATCGCACAGGGTGAGCCAGACCAGGCTGAGCGTGACGCCCACGACGCGCTCGCGCGTGCCGCCGAAGTCGAGGCGTACCTGTTCATCCCCGACATCCTGGAATGCCTCGGCACTCTGGTCGGCGAGGCCGTTGGTCACCGCGAAGCGGCCCGCCTCTTCGGCGCAGCTGAAGCCATCCGGCTGCGCATCGGCGCGGTGCGCTTCAAGGTCTACGACGCCGGGTACGAAGCGTCGGTGGCGGCGCTGCGAAATGCAATGGGCAACGAAGAATTTGATGCCGCGTGGGCCGAGGGCGCCGCCCTGTCCACCGAGGAGGCGATCGCCTACGCCCAGCGCGGCCGCGGCCAACCCAAACGACCCACCCGCGGCTGGGCCGCGCTCACGCCGGCGGAGCGCGACGTTGTGCGACTGGTCAGCGAAGGGCTCGGCAATAACGACATCGCCGCACGGCTTTTCGTCTCACCGCGGACGGTGCAATCTCACCTCACCCACGTCTACGCCAAACTCGGCCTCACCTCCCGGGTGCAACTTGCCCAGGAAGCAGCCCGCCAGGTCTGACGACTGTTCAGGCGAAGTAGTTCGTCGGGACGAACGGGACGTCGTCGGGTGCCGTGTGACGCGCAGCCAACAGCGCCCGCGCGGCGTCACCGATTGGAATCCGTAGCGGCAGTTGGGGTTTCTCGGCAGCGTCGACCACCTCGGCGGCAACCTGCTCGGGGGTGATGATCCCCGCGCGCGGTCCGCCCCCTTTCAGGATCGCGGTGTAGGGATCGTCGGGCAGGGTGT
>NZ_JBKQTQ010000339.1:0-3093 GCF_052143115.1 Mycobacterium sp. | reverse complement strand
ATAACCGTCTGGTTGCGTCAAGCTCTTAATCGAGACGTATGTCGAGCCGCGAGAGGCAATCCGATGACCCAGTTCAAAGATGCACCGATCTTCGATGCCGATCAGCACATGTATGAGACCCCCGACGCGCTGACGAGGTATCTGCCCACGCAGTTCCAGCCGAAGGTGCAGTTCGTCCAGATCGGTAGGCACACCCGCATCGCGATCCTGAACAAGATCACCGACTACATGCCGAACCCGACATTCGATCGGGTCGCCGCTCCCGGAGCGCACGAGAAGTTCTACTCCGGCCAGAACCCGGAGGGTCTGTCTATGCGGGAGATGTCCGGCCGTGGCATCGACACACCGCCGGGCGCGCGCAACCCCGAGGACCGGATCGCCGAACTCGACCGCCAGGGCGTCGACTCGTGCCTGAACTACCCCACCCTGGCCAATCTGGTCGAGCATTCGGCCGCCGAGGACCCCGACCTGACGGTGGCGATCATCCATGCCCTCAACCAGTGGATGCTGGAGCGCTGGGGCTTTAGCCACGCCGACCGGGTCTATTCGACACCGGTGCTCAACCTCGGCATCGTCGACGAAGCCCGACGCGAACTCGCCTACATCCTCGACAACGGCGCCAAGGTCGCGCTGATCAAGCCGGCGCCGGTGAACGGCTACAAGGGCTGGCGCTCGCCCGCGCTGCCTGAGTTCGATCCGTTCTGGCGCGACGTCGAGGATGCAGGTCTGCCAATTGTGTTGCACGCCAGCCAACCTCCGCTGCAGGAGTACATCGACAAGTGGGAGCCGCCGTCAACCAGCAGTGCGTTCGAGATGTCCGCATTCAAGTGGACGGCGCTGGGTCACCGGGAGATCGCCGACATGTTGACCAGTCTGATCTGCCACGGCACGTTGACCCGGTTCCCGAAACTGCGCATCGCCAGCGTGGAGAACGGAAGCGCGTGGATCAAGCCGCTATTCGATGATTTGCAGTCGACGTACAACAAGATGCCGCAGAACTTCCCCGAGCATCCGCACGAGGTGTTCCGCCGCAACGTCTGGGTGAGCCCGTTTTGGGAGGGTTCCGTCGCCGATGTCGTGCAGACCGTCGGGTGGGACAAGGTGATGTTCGGCTCGGACTGGCCGCATCCCGAAGGCCTGGCCGAACCCAAGCGGTATTGGCAGTACGCCGAGGGCATGGACACCCGGCGCACCTATGACTTCATGGGAGACAACGCCCGCCGCTTCATGGGCCTGCCACTCGCCAACCCCGACCCGGAGGCCGTCAAGCCGCCCGCGCTCGCCCACGCCTGAGTCAGGTATGACGACCTATCTGACGCCACATAGGTCGTCGTCGATTTATCCGCAGCGGAATGCGACCATGATCAAAGAAGCCGGGGCACGCCAGTGTTAGCTGCCGCCCTCCGACGATGACACCGTTGTGGAGGAAAGCCTCCAGCTCCACCCAGCGGAGGAAGCATGATGAGCCGAGCCACTTCCGTTGCGGCTCAGCGCGAACCGGAGCTGCCGGGGCAGACTGTCGTGGTGATCGGCGGCAGCGCAGGCATCGGGCTGGAAACAGCGCGACGCGCCCGGGCCGAGGGAGCCGACGTCATCATCACCGGCCGCAATCTCGACCGACTCACACAAGCGGCCCAGGACGTCGGCGCGCAGCGCACCGCAGCGTTCGACGCCAATGACAAGGCTGCTCTGCAGAGCTTCTTTTCGGAGTTGCCCGCACCGATTGACCATGTGATGGTCACCGCCGGCGGCCCGCGTTACGGACCTCTGCTGGAAATGGACTCAGCCCAAGTGCGCGACGCGGTCAGCGAACACCTGGTGCTGGCGCTCGAGGTCGCGCGTAACGCTGTGGCCAAGATGAGGCCTGGCGGCAGGCTGCTGCTCATTGGCGGCACCGGCGGGCGGCGTGTCGGTCACGGCCTCGGGATCGTCTCGGCGGCCACCGCTGCGCTGCCACCGTTCACGGCGGCCCTGGCCCTTGGGCTCGCGCCGGTTCGGGTCAACCTCATCGCCGCCGGGTTCGTCGACACACCGTTGTCCGCGGCACTGCTCGGTGATCGGCTCGAGGAGCGCCGCAATGAACTGCGGGCGACCCTACCGATCGGCCGTGTTGTGGGTCCTGCCGACGTCGCCGCGCTCGCCGTCCACATCATGAGCAACACCGCGCTTACCGGTGCGACGTATGACATTGACGGCGGACAGCAGTTCGTCACATGAAATAGGAGGGTTACCCATGACTGTGTCCGCCAAAGCCCCTAAAGGGGGCCGGACGATCCCGGAGACACGGACTCCTGATCGGGACTATCCGCAGATGGTGGGGCAACGCGGCCTCATCGAGCCTGTCCCACGCCGAGTACGGGGCTATGTCGACGGGACACTCGTATTCGATACGACCAGCGCCCATTACGTGTGGGAGATCGCCTACTACCCACAGTATTACGTGCCCGTCGGCGACGTCCGCATGGAGTATTTGCATGACGAGAACCATGTCCAGGAACTGCAGTTCGGCTCCTCACGCTTATTTTCGTTGACGTCGCCCCAACGCACACAGAAGTCGGCTGCGCGGCTGTACGACACGGGCGCGGTCGCGGGCAGCATCCGGTTCGAATGGGACGCACTCGATTGGGTTGAGGAGGACGAGCCGATCATCGGGCACCCGCGCAACCCCTATGTCCGTGTCGACGCGCTGCGTTCTCACCGTCACATCAGGGTCGAACTCGACGGGGTGGTGCTGGCCGAGACACACAGCCCGGTGCTGCTTTTCGAGACGGGTCTGCCGACCCGGTACTACATCGACCGCACGGACGTCCTATTCGGGCGCTTGGACACAACCAGCACTCAGACCGTATGCCCATATAAAGGAATCACGTCGCAGTACTGGGCAGTCAGAATCGGCGACGCGGTGTATCCCGATCTCGCCTGGACCTATGACTACCCGCTGCGCGAGGTCGCCCCTATCGCCGGGATGATCGCGTTCTACAACGAGAAGCTCGATATTTTCGTCGACGACACCCGCTTGGCCCGGCCTTCCACCCATTTCAATTAGCAGCGGGCCGTCCCGATCCATGCAGCAGCGCCAACCGTCAGCAAGGA
>NZ_JBKQTQ010000338.1:0-6753 GCF_052143115.1 Mycobacterium sp. | reverse complement strand
AACGCCCGCGCATGCGAGGCGCCCATCCCGCGCGCGCCGCCACTGATCAGTGCAACTTTTCCGTCTACGCGTCCCATGGCGGGTCAGGGTACAGCAGCGTCTGGGCGTGCCCGAGGGCGGCGTCGAGGTCGGGAAGGCTCAGGTCATCGCGGCCGCCCAAGTGGATCTCGATCTGGTACTCCGGCTGTCCATCGCGGTCGAAGATCGGAAATACGACGAATTCCGTTGATGTCAGCTTGGTTTCGAGCACGTGCGTGACCGATTGCAGGGTCACCATCGTCATCAGAGTGCTGAGCTCTCGAGTCACCTGGGCGGTCGGCTCCAAGGATGCCAGCACCGCGGTGAGCCGGTCGTGCAGCGAGGTGTGGGCGGCGTCGAACCGCCAGGCCCCGTAGCCGCGGTCGCGTATCTCGGCGAGCACCCGCCGATGCCCGGTGATCTCGGCGCCGGTGAGCCGCGGCGTGACCCGCCGCAGCCAGGCGTCGACCGCTTCCTCGTCGCGCCAGGCCATCGCGACCAGGCCGAACGGAGGTCCGATGGGGAAGCACTGGCCGACGGCGTGCCCACCGTCGGTGCCGTGGCCGACCGCGTCGACGGTGATCAGGTGTGCCTGGCCGATCTTGGACATGGAGCAACCCGCGCCCAGGGTGGTGTGCAGGAAAGTGAGTGCATCACGGCCACGGTCCAGCAGCGGGAATTGCGCTCGCAGCCCATGCACCAGCCCGAACAAGCCGGTGCCCAACGTGTAACGGCGATCGTCGTGCCGGGTCACCCAGGTGCGCCGCTCGAGTTCGGCCAGCACCAGGGCACATGTCGAGGTGCTGATATCGCAGATTTTGGCCAGTTCGGCCGATGTCCGGCCGTCCGGTGAATCCGACAGTGCCCCGAGCACATCCATTACGCGGCCGGTGGGTGGCGACTTAGCCGGTCCGGCCCCGGGTGGTGGCACTGTTGACGAACCCATTGCCGCGTTCCTACCATCCGTCCGAAATCTAATAAACTCTTTCCTAATATTAGGAGCACAATGTACAAGGTCGGCGTGTGGGGTCCGGGTTCGATGGGGGTGATCGCCCTGCGCGGGGTGATCGACCACCCACAGCTGCAACTGGTCGACCTCGTCGTGCACAGCGACGCCAAGGCCGGTCGCGACGCGGGCGAGTTGTGCGGTATCGCCCCGGTGGGCGTCAGAGCAACCAAGAACCCCGCGGCAACGCTGGCCGGTGACGCCGACGTGGTGGTCTATGCCGCGGCGGCCAACCTGCGGCCGGCGGAGGCGATCGCCGACATGGTGTCGATCCTGCGGGCCGCTAAGAACGTGGTGTCATGCTCGGTGGTCCCGTTGGTCTTCCCGGACGCCGTCGACGCGGCGTTCACCGAACCGCTGCGCGAGGCCGCAATCGCCGGTGGGGTGTCGTTCTTCACCACCGGGATCGACTCTGGATTCGCCAACGATGTTCTGCCGCTGGTGCTTACCGGGGTCTCGCGAGTTATCGAGTCCGTCCGGATGACCGAGATGTTCAACTACGCCACCTACCCGGACAAGGATGCGGTCTACGAGATCCTCGGATTCGGCAAGCCGCCGGAGGAGACCCCGTTCGCGGCGACACCCGGGGTGTTCACCTTCGGCTGGGGCCCGGTACTGCACCAGCTCGCCGCCGGCCTGGGGGTGAAGATCGACACCATCGACGAGAACGTCGAACGGGTCGCCGCCGAGGAATCCTTCGACACCCCGACCGGCCACATCGTCGCGGGGACGATCGCCGCGATGCGGTCCACCCTGACCGGATACGTCGACGGCGCACCAACATTCGTCGTCGACCACGTCACCCGCATGCGAGACGACATCGCTCCGGAGTGGCCGCAACCGCATATCTCCATCGAGCCGAAGGATCTCGGATTCGGGTTGGCGTCCGGCCGAGGCGTCTACCGCGTCGAGATCGAGGGTTCGCCGAGCATGCGGTGCGAGTTCGAGATGGCCGACGACCACGATCATGACCTCGGTGCGCGGATGGCCGGCGCATCCCGGATGGTCAACGCCATCCCGGCGGTGTGCGAAGCGCGGCCTGGTCTGCTGTCAGCGCTGGATCTGCCGATGGTCACCGGCGCGGGGCTGGTCCGTTCGGTGCCAGGGCCGTCGCCGGACAGCCGGCTCTTCTAGCGGGGCCGCGCCGCGCCGGGCGATTGGGTCTACGCTGCCCCTGATGACAACCACCCGTAGCGAACACACCTTCGACGGCGTCGGCGGCGTGCGCATC
This sequence comes from Mycobacterium sp., assembly GCF_052143115.1. GTDB lineage: Bacteria > Actinomycetota > Actinomycetes > Mycobacteriales > Mycobacteriaceae > Mycobacterium. The sequence continues at coordinate 4,498 of NZ_JBKQTQ010000338.1, read as the reverse complement.
GTCTACGATGTCTGGACCCCCGACGTCACACCGCGTGCGGTGGTCGTCCTTTCGCACGGGCTGGGGGAGCACGCCTGCCGCTACGATCACGTCGCTGAGCGGTTCGGCCAGGACGGGCTGGTGACCTACGCGCTCGACCACCGCGGACATGGCCGCTCGGGCGGCAAACGCGTCCTGGTCAAAAACATCTCCGAGTACACCGGCGACTTCGACACCCTGGTCGGTATCGCCACCAAAGCACATCCGGAGTGCAAGCGCATCGTGCTCGGCCACAGCATGGGCGGCGGGATCGTGTTCGCCTACGGCGTCGAACACCCCGACGACTACGACCTGATGGTGCTGTCCGGACCGGCGGTGGCGGCCCAATCCGCCGTATCGCCGCTGCTGGTGCTGGTCGCCAAGACGCTCGGCGCGATCGTGCCGGGCTTGCCGTTGGAGGAGCTCGACGCCAGCGCGGTATCCCGCGATCCGGCGGTGGTAAACGCCTACAACACCGACCCGCTGGTGCATCACGGCAAGGTTCCCGCCGGCATCGCTCGCGCGCTGCTGACGGTCGGCGAGACGATGCCGCAACGGGCCGCCGCGTTGACCGCGCCACTGTTGGTCGTGCACGGATCCGATGACCGGCTGATCCCGGTCGACGGCAGCCGCCAGCTGGTCGAGGCTGTGGGTAGTTCCGACGTCGAGCTCAAGGTCTATCCGGGCCTGTATCACGAGGTGTTCAACGAGCCGGAGCGTTATCAGGTGCTCGACGATGTCGTCTCGTGGATCAACGCCAGACTGTGAGGCGCCGCACCGGAAAGTCGTACCGTTCCTTTACTTTGGTGCTATGAGCGACGACAAGATGCTGGCGCGTATCGCCGCGCTGTTGCGTCAGGCCGAAGGCACCGACAACGCGCATGAGGCGGAGGCGTTCATGGCGGCCGCGCAACGGCTGGCCACGGCGACGTCGATCGACTTGGCTGTGGCGCGGTCGCATGCGGACAAGCGCACGCCCGCGCAGACACCAGTCCAGCGCACCATCACCATCGGCGCGGCCGGCACCAGGGGACTGCGGACGTATGTGCAGCTGTTCGTGGTCATCGCGTCGGCCAACGACGTGCGCTGCGACGTGGCATCCAACTCGACGTTCGTGTACGCCTACGGGTTTGCCGAAGACATCGACGCCACACATGCCCTGTATGCCGGCTTGGTGGTGCAGATGGTGCGCGCGTCGGATGGCTATATCTCTTCGGGTGCGCACCGGCCCACCCCGACGATCACCGCTCGGTTGAATTTTCAGCTGGCGTTCGGCGCCCGGGTCGGGCAGCGGTTGGTCGAGGCCCGCGAGCAGACCCAGCGCGAAGCGAAGAAGGATCGTCGTCGCCCGCCGGGAACTGTGATCGCGTTGCGGGACAAAGAGATCGAACTTCGCGATCACTACCGCAGTGCGTCCAAGGCGCGAGGCACTTGGCAGGCCAGCCGGGCTTCCGCGGGGTATTCGTCGGCGGCGCGGCGGGCGGGGGACCGGGCCGGCGAGCGGGCGCGGTTGGGAACCGGTCCAGAGCTCTCGGGGGCGCGGACCGCGCTGGAGCGGTGAGCGCCGGGGAATCGGCTGCGCGGGATTGGCAGCGCTCCAAGGTCTATGCCGCCGAGGAATTCGTCCGGACACTGTTCGACCGTGCCGCCGAACACGGCTCACGCAGCGTGGAGTTCTTCGGCGCGCAGTTGACGCTGCCGCCGGAGGCGCGGTTCGGGTCGGTCCCGGCGGTGCAGCGTTACGTCAACGATGTGCTGGCGTTGCCGTCGGTACGACGACAGTGGCCGAAGGTAGCTCCGCTGACGGTGCGGTCACGGCGAGCCGCCACGGCGGCTCACTACGAAAACCGGGACGGCACCGGCGTTATCGCGGTTCCTGATCTCGATACCGCGGACTGGGCGATGCGTGAGCTGGTGGTGCTGCACGAGATCGCGCATCACCTGTGCGACACGCAACCGCCGCACGGGCCGCAGTACGTCGCAACGCTGTGCACCCTGGCCGAGCTGGTAATGGGGCCTGAACTCGGACACGTCCTTCGGGTGGTATACGCCAAAGAGGGTGTGCGGTAGCCAGACACGTGGGCAGCGCGACCGATCGGGGCTAGCGTTGGCAAGGTGAGCGATGCAGGCGCCGCGCCCCCCGTCGATACCGACGCCGACGTCCGTGCACGCGAGGTCGAGTCGCAGATGACCGACGATGAGCGATTCTCGTTGCTGGTCAGCGTGATGGGTGCCAGCGATCTGTTGCCGGTGCGGGATGCGCGCATACCGCCGGAGCTCCCCGCCAGCGCCGGTTATGTTCCCGGTGTTCCCCACCTCGGCGTGCCCGCCCTGCTGATGAGCGACGCCAGCCTCGGGGTCACCAATCCCGGCTACCGGCCGGGTGACACCGCGACCGCCCTGCCCGCCGGTCTGGCGCTGGCCGCCGGCTTCGACCCTGCGCTGGCCCGCGCTTCGGGCGAGGCGGTGGGGCGAGAGGCGCGCAGCCGCGGGTTCAACGTGATGCTTGCCGGCGGAATCAACCTGGCCCGCGATCCGCGTAGTGGCCGCAACTTCGAATACCTCTCGGAAGACCCGCTTTTGAGCGCTACCATCGCAGCGGAGTCGGTCAACGGAATCCAGCAGCAAGGCGTCATCTCGACGCTCAAGCACTACTCGCTGAACTGTAATGAAACCAACCGGCATTGGCTGAACGCCGTCATCGATCCCGCCGAGCACCGGGAATCCGACCTGCTGGCATTCGAAATCGCCATCGAGCGGGCTGCGCCGGGAGCGGTGATGACCGCCTACAACCAGGTCAACGGTCAGTACGCAGGCGGAAACGATGTGCTGATCAACGATGTGCTGAAAGTGGCTTGGGAATATCGCGGTTGGGTGATGTCCGACTGGGGTGCGACGCCGAGCTGGGAATTCGCGGTCAGGGGCCTCGACCAGGAATCCGGTGCGCAGATCGACGCTCTGCTCTGGCAGGGTGAGGCGTTCACCGATCGGCTGAGGGTTGCCTTCGCCGAAGGCAAGCTGTCTGGCGAGCGTTTGTCGGACATGGTGCGCCGAATCCTGCGGTCTATATTCGCCGTCGGCGCCGACCGATGGGACCGCATGCCAGCGCCCGACATGGCCGCGCACCGCCGGATTGCATTGCAGATTGCGCGGCAGGGCATCGTACTGTTGAAAAACACTGGTGTGCTTCCGGTTTCGTCTACGACCCGACGCATTGCGGTGATCGGCGGCTGCGCTCAGATCGGTGTGCCGGCCGGCTGCGGGTCGAGCACCGTGGTTCCGCCCGGTGGCTATGCCGCGGTGTTACCGATCGGCTCGCCCGGTGGTCTGCGCAACCTCTACCTGTTGCCGTCGTCGCCGCTGGCTGAACTGAACAAGCAGTTTCCCAACGCGCAGATTGAATTCGACCCCGGTGTCAGCTCGGCCGAGGCGGCGGGGGCGGCGCGCCGCGCGGATGTTGCGATCGTGTTCGCGGTCAAGGTGGAAGGAGAGGGCTTCGACAGCGCCGACCTGTCGCTGCCCTGGGATCAGGACGCGGTGATTGCCGCGGTCGCAGATGCCAATCCGCACACCGTTGTGGTGCTGGAAACCGGCAACCCGGTTGCGATGCCGTGGCGGGACGCGGTCGAAGCGATCGTCCAGGCGTGGTATCCGGGTCAGGCCGGCGGTCAAGCGATCGCGGAGGTCATCGCCGGTCGGGTCAACCCGTCCGGCCGGTTGCCCGTCACCTTTCCGATCGATCTCGGCCAGACGCCCCGTCCCGAGCTGCCGGTTGTCGATGTTCCGTGGGGTTCTCCGACAACGGTCCACTACACCGAAGGCGCCGAGGTCGGCTATCGGGGGTTTGCCAAACGGGGCCACATCCCGATGTTCGCGTTCGGTCACGGCTTGTCCTACACCAACTTTGAACACCGTGACCTGACCGTGGCCGGCAGTGGCACCCTCACCGCCAGCTTCACCGTGGTCAACACCGGCGATCGCGGCGGCGTCGCCGTCCCGCAGCTATACTTGACCGCGGCTCCCGGCGAGCGGCGGCTGCGATTGCTCGGATTCGAGCGGGTGGAGCTGGAGCCGGGCGACTCTCGGGTGGTGACCATCGAGGCGGATCCGCGGCTGCTCGCCCGTTATGACGGGGTCGCGGGGGGCTGGCGGATCGCCGAGGGCACTCACACGGTGGCGGTGGGGGCCTCGGCGGTGGACCTCGAGCTGACTGCCGAGGTCGAGCTGGCCGGCCGCGTCTTCGGGCGCTGACCGGCCAGCGCGAGCGACCAGCTGCTAGACGGCGACCATCTCGTCGCCACAGGTGCACCGGTACGGCTGGTCCGCGCCGGCGCAGTGGCATTCGACCTCAATGCGAACCCGGCAGCCACAGCCTTCGTGGGAACAGGTCAGTAGTGTTCCTGCCTCGTTTGCCATCTACTCCACCCTATCTATCTCGGGACCCCGCAAGCCGCGGGATTGTGCGGACACCCACGAATGT
>NZ_JBKQTQ010000337.1:0-10200 GCF_052143115.1 Mycobacterium sp. | reverse complement strand
GCGCGGACAGCGCATCGAGCTGGGCGAAATCGAAAACACCCTGCTGGCCTGCCCGCAGGTCACCCGGGCCGCCGCCACCGTGCACCACAGCACCACCGGCGCCGACCACCTCATCGCCTACATCAGCGGCGTGCCGCAGCCCGAGCCCACTGTGGTGCATCGGCAATTGTGTGCGTGGTTGCCCGATTACATGGTGCCGGCTGAGATTGTGGTGCTTGACGAGTTCCCGTTGACCTCCTCGGGCAAGATCGACCGTAAAGCGCTGCCGGCGCCGGTGGTTGCCGCTGCACCCTTCCGGGCGCCGCAGACCCCGACCGAGAAAATCGTCGCCGAGGTGTTCGCCGAGGTGTTGGGCCTGGATCGGGTCGGGCTCGATGACGACTTCTTCGCCCTGGGTGGGGATTCGTTGATCGCCACCCGGGTCAGCGCGCGGCTGCGGTCGGCGCTGGGCAGGGAAGTGCCGGTGCGGTATCTGTTTGACGCGCCCACTGTCGGGGATCTTGCCGACTATCTGCACCGGCATCGTGGCGATAGCGATACCACTGATTTGCAAGAAGTAGTTCCGGTTCAGACCCTGAAGAAGGGTACTGGCGTGCCGCTGTTCTGCATTCATCCTTTGGGTGGGGTGAGTTGGCCGTACCTGGCTCTTGGTAATTACTTGGACTGCCCGATCATTGGAATCCAACAAATCCTGCAGGACGAAGAAGTTGAACCTGGGTCAATTCGCGATATGGCGAAAAACTATGCCGACAGGATCCAAGGGGTTTATCCTACCGGGCCCTACAACCTTCTCGGCTGGTCTGTGGGAGGCATGATCGCCCATGAAATCGCCATCGAGCTTCAGCGACGCGGATGCGTAATTGCACGCCTTGTCCTTCTCGACGCTGTTCCCAGCATCGACATCCAATCAAACCCGGAGTTAGGCGATTGGAAAAAGGAGATAGAAGTCTTGCGATTCTATCTTAAGGGCGTTCCAGAACAGGATGGGCCGCTTACCTACGAGCAGATAGAAGAACTACTTCGCGAACGAGGAGCCGCAGAATTTCCTCGATACAAACAGGTTCTGGATTTGTTTGTGCACAACGTTAAGAATGGCATGACGTTGTATCAAGCTCACGAACCCGGTGTTTTCAATGGTGATATGATCATATTTTCTGCTGTGCGGGATGAGAACGATCGGAGTTCGTCTCTTCTGCCAAGTTGGCGACCTTACGTTGCTGGCGACATTACCGTGTACTCGATCGACTGTACGCATCACGAGATGCTGACTGCCGAATCGGTCAGTATGTACGGCAAACAACTCAAACATTCATTAGTCCGAGTTGGATCTACTGAGGTCTGCACCCGATTCCGTTGAGCATCTAGCGTCCAAAGCCCGGGCGGCGGCGTCGTAAATAGCGTTCGAACTCGGCGGCCAGCGCGTCGCCGTCGATCTTGCCCAGCGCCTCATTCATGTCGACCTCGGCGTCGCCGCGCTGCTCCAAGGACTGCACATACTCAGCGATCTCGTCGTCCTCGGCGGTCATCTCGGTGACCGCCTGCTCCCACTCCTCGGCCTGCGCCGGCAGATCGGCCAGCGGGACCTCGATATCGAGCACATCCTCGACCCGGCGCAGCAGCGCCACAGTTGCCTTCGGATTGGGTGGCTGCGACACGTAGTGCGGAACCGCCGCCCAGAAGGTGACCGCCGGTATCCCGGCCGCCACGCAGGCGTCCTGGAACACGCCGGCGATGCCGGTCGGACCTTCGTAGCGGGTTTCCTGCAGCCCGAAACGGCGCGCCGACTCGGGGGAGTAGGCCGCCCCGGACACCGGCACCGGTCGGGTGTGCGGCGTGTCGGCCAATAGCGCGCCGAGGATCACCACGGTGTCGACGTTGAGCTTGTCGGCGACGGCCAGCAGCTCGGCGCAGAATGTGCGCCAACGCATATTCGGCTCGACGCCGTGCATCAACACGATGTCGCGGTCGCTGCCCGACGGGCGACAGTGCGAGATCCGCATCGACGGCCACACTAATTCCCGCGTGACGCCGTCGACCTGCCGGATGACCGGGCGGTTCACCTGATAGTCGTAGTAAGCCTCGTCGTCGATCTCGACGATCGGATCGGCCTCCCAGATGGCGTCCAAGTGCTCCAGGGCGTCGCTGGCCGCGTCACCGGCGTCGTTCCACCCCTCGAACGCCGCCACGACGATCGTGTTGTGCAGTTCGGGTAGCGAAGCGCTGGGATCCGGCGAGTTCACAGAATTAGCGTACGGCCTGATCGGAGTCCCGGTGCCGCGACGACCAGGCCATTTTCCATAGACCGGCTATGCTTGTCGGGATGACTTCCGCCAACGACACCCGCTACGACACCGATCTGCTCGAGACGTTGTCGCAGCGCGTAGTTGTCGGCGACGGCGCCATGGGGACCCAGCTGCAGGCCGCAGATCTCACCCTCGACGACTTCCGCGGGCTGGAGGGCTGCAACGAGATCCTCAACGAGACCCGCCCCGATGTGTTGGACACCATCCACCGCGCCTATTTCGAGGCTGGCGCGGACGCTGTGGAAACCAACACGTTCGGCTGCAACTTGTCGAATCTCGGCGATTACGACATCGCCGACAAGATCCGCGACCTATCACATAAGGGCACCGCGATCGCACGTCGGGTTGCTGACGAATTGACCACTGGCGACCGCAAACGCTACGTGCTGGGGTCTCTGGGGCCGGGCACCAAGCTGCCGACCCTGGGCCACACCGAGTACCACCTCATTCGCGACGCCTACACCGAAGCCGCGTTGGGCATGCTCGACGCGGGCGCCGACGCGATCCTGGTGGAAACCTGCCAGGATCTCCTGCAGCTCAAGGCCGCGGTGCTGGGGTCGCGACGGGCGATGGCGCAAACCGGGCGGCATATCCCGGTGTTCACCCATGTCACCGTCGAGACCACCGGCACGATGCTGCTGGGCAGCGAGATCGGTGCGGCGCTGACGGCCATCGAGCCACTCGGTGTCGACATGATCGGTTTGAACTGCGCGACGGGTCCTGCCGAGATGAGTGAGCACCTCCGGTACCTGTCGCGGCATGCCCGCATCGCGGTCTCGGTGATGCCCAACGCCGGGCTGCCGGTGCTGGGCGCCAAGGGCGCTGAATACCCGCTGCAGCCAGACGAATTGGCCGACGCGATGGACAGTTTCATTTCCGAGTTCGGTCTGTCGCTGGTCGGCGGCTGCTGCGGTACCACCCCGGAGCACATCAGGCAAGTGGCCGACGTAGTGGCCAGATATCACAACGGCTCCGCGCAACGCGGCGAGCGCCACGTGACCTTTGAGCCGTCGGTGTCATCGTTGTACACCGCCGTCCCCTTCGAGCAGGACGCCTCGGTCTTGGTGATCGGGGAGCGGACGAATGCCAACGGCTCCAAGGCTTTTCGTGAGGCGATGATCGCCGAGGACTATCAGAAGTGCCTGGACATCGCCAAGGATCAGACTCGCGACGGTGCGCACCTGCTGGATCTGTGCGTCGACTACGTGGGCCGCGACGGCGCGGCCGACATGACGGCGCTGGCCAGCCGCCTGGCCACAGCGTCGACTTTGCCGATCATGCTGGACTCTACCGAAACCCCGGTGCTGCAAGCAGGTTTGGAGCACCTGGGTGGACGCTGCACCATCAACTCGGTCAACTACGAAGACGGTGACGGTCCCGAGTCGCGCTTTGCCAAGACCATGGAGTTGGTCGCCGAACACGGCGCGGCGGTGGTCGCGCTGACCATCGACGAAGAGGGCCAGGCCCGTACCGCCGAGAAGAAGGTCGAGATCGCCGAGCGGCTGATCAACGACATCACCGGCAACTGGGGAGTCGACGAATCCTCGATTCTGATCGACTGTTTGACCTTCACTATCGCGACCGGGCAGGAAGAGTCGCGCAAAGACGGCATCGAGACGATCGAGGCGATCCGTGAGCTGAAAAAACGTCACCCCGACGTGCAGACCACGCTTGGGTTGTCCAACATCTCGTTTGGTCTCAATCCCGCTGCCCGCCAAGTGCTCAACTCGGTATTCCTGCACGAATGCCAGGAAGCCGGGCTGGATTCGGCGATCGTGCACGCGTCGAAGATCCTGCCGATGAACCGGATCCCAGACGAGGAGCGCGAGGTTGCGCTGGATCTGGTCTACGACCGCCGCCGCGAGGAATATGATCCGCTGCAGGAACTGATGCGGCTGTTTGAAGGGGTGTCGGCGGCGTCGTCGAAGGAGTCGCGCGCCGCCGAACTGGCCAAACTCCCGTTGTTCGAGCGACTGGCCCAACGCATCGTCGACGGAGAGCGCAACGGCCTAGAGGCCGATCTCGACGAGGCCATGACCCAAAAGCCGCCGCTGGAAATCATCAACGAGAACCTGCTGGCCGGGATGAAGACGGTCGGCGAGTTGTTCGGCTCCGGGCAGATGCAGCTGCCGTTCGTGCTGCAGTCGGCCGAGGTGATGAAAACCGCCGTCGCACATCTTGAGCCGCACATGGAGAAATCCGACGACGACTCCGGCAAGGGACGCATCGTCTTGGCCACCGTCAAGGGCGACGTGCACGACATCGGCAAAAACCTCGTCGACATCATCTTGAGCAACAACGGCTACGAAGTGGTCAACATCGGCATCAAGCAGCCGATCGCCACCATCCTCGAAGTGGCCGAAGACAAGAGCGCCGATGTGGTCGGCATGTCGGGCCTGCTGGTGAAATCCACCGTGGTGATGAAGGAAAACCTCCAGGAGATGAACACCCGTGGAGTCGCCGAGAAGTTCCCGGTGCTGCTCGGCGGTGCTGCGCTGACCCGTAGCTACGTGGAGAACGACCTCGCCGAGATCTACGAAGGCGAAGTTCATTACGCGCGAGACGCTTTCGAGGGCCTGAAATTGATGGACACCATCATGAGCGCGAAGCGGGGCGAGGCGCCCGACGTCGACAGCCCGGAGGCCGTCGCCGCCCGGGAGAAAGAGGCCGAACGCAAGGCCCGCCATGAGCGGTCCAAGCGGATTGCGGCGCAAAGGAAAGCGTCCGAAGAACCGGTCGTCGTGCCAGTGCGCTCCGACGTCGCGGCCGATGTCGAGGTGCCGGTGCCGCCGTTTTGGGGGTCACGGGTCGTCAAGGGGCTGGCCCTAGCCGACTACACGGAGCTGCTGGACGAGCGTGCGCTGTTCCTGGGTCAGTGGGGCCTGCGCGGGGTTCGCGGCGGCGAGGGACCGTCCTATGAGGAATTGGTGGAGACCGAGGGTCGACCGCGGTTGCGGTACTGGCTGGACCGGCTGTCCACCGACGGCGTGCTGGCACACGCCGCCGTTGTCTACGGCTACTTCCCAGTGGTGTCCGAGGGCGACGACGTCGTCCTGCTGACCGAGCCGCGGCCCGATGCCGAGCAGCGATTCCGCTTCACCTTCCCGCGTCAGCAGCGGGACCGGTTCTTGTGCATCGCTGACTTCATCCGCTCCCGCGACCTGGCGGCCGAGCGCGGACAAGTTGACGTGTTGCCATTCCAGTTGGCGACCATGGGTCAGCCAATCGCCGACTTCGCCAACGAGCTGTTCGCGTCGGACTCCTACCGCGACTACCTCGAGGTGCATGGCATCGGCGTGCAGCTCACCGAGGCGCTTGCCGAGTATTGGCACCGCCGTATTCGCGAGGAACTGCGATTCTCCGGCGACCGGGCGATGTCCGCCGAAGATCCCGACACGAAAGAGGCCTACTTCAAGCTGGGCTACCGCGGCGCCCGGTTCTCCTTCGGCTACGGCGCCTGCCCCGACCTGGAAGACCGGGTTAAAACCATGGCCGTGCTCGAACCGGAGCGTATCGGGGTGACTCTTTCGGAGGAGATGCAGCTGCATCCCGAGCAATCCACCGACGCGTTCATCCTGCACCACCCCGAAGCGAAGTACTTCAACGTCTGACCGCTGATGCCGGCCGGGTGTGCGGCGGTATCCTCGGACGCCATGACCGGTGATGATGCCCTCGGGCAGACGCCATCGGCGCCTCACGAAGACCTGCCCGCCGACCGCCGCGTCCCTTTCTTGTCCGCCACCCGCTTCGCGTCGGTGGCTGCAATCGGGGGACTGATGTTCGGCTACGACATCTCGGTGACCAACCGTGCAGTCAAGGCGTTGCAGGCCAACTTTCATGTCGGCAACGCGGTGTTGGGTTTCGCCGCGGCCTCGGCACTGATGGGCGCCGCTGCCGGAGCGGTGTTCGCCGGACGGTTCGCGGACCGGATGGGCCGACTGGCGATGATGAAGCTTTCGGCCACATTGTTTTTCATCTGCGGGCTCGGAGCCGGGTTGGCAAGCAGCATTTGGATGTTCGTCATCTTTCACACAGTCGGTGGCATCGGTATCGGCTTCGGGTCCGTCGCCGCCCCGGCGTACATCGCCGAAATCTCGCCCCCGCGTTTCCGCGGTCGGCTCGGTTCACTGCAGCAACTCGCCATCGTGTGCGGCATTTTCGGCTCCCTGGCGCTGACCTGGTTGCCGTTTCATCTGGCGGGGAGCTCCAGCGGGCGGCTGTGGCTGGGTCTGGCCGCGTGGCGCTGGACCTACCTCAGCGAGGTGATCCCGGCGCTGGTGTATTTCGCGCTAATTTTCACCATTCCGGAATCGCCACGCTATCTGGTTGCGCGACAGCAAATTTCGCAGGCTCGCCGAGTGCTTTCCAAGCTGCTCGGTGACCGCGATGTCGAGCTGACGATAAACCGGATCGCGGACAGCCTGGAGCAGGAGAAACCACCGTCCTGGCGCGATCTGCGTAAGCCGACCGGCGGGCTGTACAGCATCGTCTGGGTGGGCCTGGGGCTGGCCATCTTTCAGCAGTTCGTTGGTATCAACGTGATCTTCTACTACTCGGATGTGCTCTGGGAGGCAGTGGGATTCGGCGAGAAGTCGTCGTTCACCATTGCGCTGGTGACCACCGGGGTCAATGTCGTGATCACGTTGGTGGCGATCGCGCTGATCGACAGGGTCGGCCGCAGGCCGCTGTTGCTGGCCGGATCAGCGGGTATGGCATTGATGCTGGTCACCATGACCGTCGTTTTCACCAGCGCATCCGTCGTCAACGGTCGACCAGACCTGGACATGGCCTCCGGGGTGATCGCGCTGGTCGCCGCCGACCTGTTCGTTATCGCGTTCGGCATATCGTGGGGACCCGTCCTATGGGTGCTGCTGGGTGAGATGTTCCCCAACCGCATCCGGTCCGCGGCGCTGGGATTGGCGTCGGGCGTGCAATGGATGGCCAACTGGACAATCGTCGTAACCTTCCCGGCACTGCGGCACGTGCTCGGCTTGGCCTACGGCTTTTACGCGCTGTGTGCGCTGCTCTCGCTTCTTTTCGTGTGGCGATGGGTCCGGGAAACCAATGGGGTGTCCCTGGAAGACATGCCCGACGAGGTGGCTCCGGCAAGCGGACGGCCCGCGACCTGAAACCGCCGTGACTTTGCTACCCGCCCATGAAACAATCGCAGGCCGTGAAGACCTTTGACGATCTGTTTGCCGAGCTCGGCGAGCGTGCCCGTATCCGCCCGCCCGGCAGCAGCACCGTGGCCGCGCTGGACGGTGGGGTGCATGCGGTGGGCAAAAAGGTCCTGGAGGAGGCCGGTGAAGTGTGGTTGGCGGCCGAGCACGAATCTGACGACGCACTCGCCGAGGAGATCAGTCAGTTGTTGTACTGGACGCAGGTGCTCATGATCGCTCGCGGGCTGACGCTCGACGACGTGTACCGGAAGCTGTGATGGTGGCGCTGCACCGAAACGGCTCCACGAGACTGCGGGTCGCAGTTCCCAACAAGGGAGCGCTGAGCGAGCCGGCGGTCGAGATTCTCGCCGAGGCCGGCTACCGTCGTCGTACCGATCCCAAAGACTTGACCGTCATCGACCCGCACAACCATGTCGAGTTCTTTTTCCTGCGGCCCAAAGACATTGCTATCTATGTCGGGTCGGGGGAGCTCGACTTCGGAATAACCGGACGGGATTTGGCGCGTGAGTCCGGCGCGCCGGTGCGCGAACGACTGGCGCTCGGCTTCGGGTCGTCCAGCTTTCGTTACGCCGCACCGGCCGGACGCGACTGGACCATCGACGACCTGGCCGGCCGGCGAATCGCCACGGCATATCCGAATTTGGTGCGAGAAGACTTGGCGGCCCGCGGTATTGACGCGACCGTGATCCGCCTGGACGGCGCCGTGGAGATTTCCGTGCAGCTCGGGGTGGCCGATGCGATCGCCGACGTGGTGGGTTCGGGTCGCACCTTGAACCTGCACAATCTGGTGGCCTTCGGTGAAACCCTGTGCGATTCGGAGGCGGTGCTCATCGAACAGGTCGACCCTGACGACGCAGGCGACGGACCGGATGCCTCCGCCCGCGAGCAGCTGGTCGCGCGGGTGCAGGGCGTGGTGTTTGGCCAACAGTATTTGATGCTGGACTATGACTGCCCGCGTTCGGTGCTTGACGACGCCACCTTGATCACACCGGGTTTGGAGTCCCCGACGATCGCTCCGCTCGCCGACCCGGATTGGGTCGCGGTACGGGCGCTGGTGCCGCGTCGGGGCGTCAATGCGATCATGGACGATCTGGTGGCCATCGGGGCCAAGGCGATCCTGGCCTCGGACATTCGGTTCTGTCGTTTCTGATCTTGAATGCGCCGGTGTAACCGGCTTTGCTGTGTTAGCGTCCCGCTAGAGCCGCGTTCTGTTGTTGAGCCCCTCAGGAGGGTCGCCGTGACGCATTTTTATGTTCTGCTGCTAGCTCTGGGGATCGGTGTCGTCGCCGGGTTGCGTTCCATGACAGCTCCCGCGGTAGTCGCGTGGGCTGCCGTGCTGCACTGGATCAATCTCAATGGGACGTGGGCTTCCTGGCTGGGGCATCCGGTGACGGTCGCGATCCTTAGCGTCCTCGCGGTCGGTGAACTGGTCGTCGACAAGCTTCCCAAGACACCCAGCCGCACGGCGCCGCCGTCGTTCGCCGCCCGGATCGTCTTGGGCGCGTTCGCGGGCGCGGTCATCGGCACCGCGTGGGGCTACACCTGGAGTGCGCTCGGGGCGGGAGCCATTGGTGCGGTGCTCGGCACCCTGGGCGGCTACCAGGCGCGGACCCGCCTGGTCGCGTCGCACGGCCACGACCTGCCGATCGCCTTGCTCGAGGATGCGGTCGCGGTGCTGGGTGCGTTCGCACTTGCCGCGGTAACAGCTGCTCTGTGACAAGGCGTTTCGACGCGATCGTAGTGGGCGCCGGTCAGGCCGGGCCCTCGCTCGCAGGCCGGTTGACCGCAGCCGGCCACACCGTTGCCGTGGTGGAGCGCAAGCTCATCGGCGGCACCTGTGTCAACAACGGATGCATCCCGACCAAGACCTTGGTGGCCAGCGCGCATGCCGCGCACCTGGCCCGTCGCGGCGCCGACTTTGGTATCGGGACCGGAGCGGTCAGCGTGGACATGGCGAAAGTCAAGACGCGCAAAGACGAGATCATGCTGGACGACCGCAAGGGCGTCGAAGACTGGCTGAACGGAATGGACGGCTGCACGGTCATTCGCGGGCATGCCCGATTCGAGGACCCGCACACGCTGCGCGTCGGCGACGAAGTCCTGCAAGCCGAGCGGATCTTCCTCAACGTCGGTGGCCGTGCGGTGGTGCCCGACATTCCGGGCCTTGAGGGTGTCGACTTCCTCACCAACGTCTCGATCCTCGAACTCGACACCGTGCCCGAACATCTCGTCATCATCGGCGGGAGCTACATCGCGCTCGAGTTCGCCCAGATGTACCGCCGCTTCGGCGCCCGGGTGACCGTCGTCGAGAAAGGGCCGCGGCTGGCATCTCGCGAAGACAACGACGTCTCGGACACCATCAAGTCGATCCTGCAAAACGAGGGCATCGACATCGTCGTCGATGCTGCTGATATTCGGATAGCAAAGCAGGACAACGGCTTCAAGGTGTCGCCGCGAGACGGCGCCGGGCCGATCGCCGGCAGTCATCTGCTGCTGGCGGTCGGGCGCCGGCCCAACACCGACGACCTCGGCCTCGAGGCCGCCGGTGTCCACACCGATGCCCGGGGATACATTACGGTCGATGACCAACTGAAAACCAGCGTCGACCATATCTGGGCAATGGGGGACTGTAACGGCAAGGGCGCGTTCACCCACACCTCCTACAACGACTTCGAAATCGTCGCAGCCAACCTGCTCGACAACGACCCACGCCGGGT
>NZ_JBKQTQ010000336.1:0-3033 GCF_052143115.1 Mycobacterium sp. | reverse complement strand
CACGTAGTGAAGTTTCAGAGTCGCGATCCACGGCACTAATTGCGCGCGTTCGGCTTTCTCGATCTCTGCGCCGGTACGCAACACCTGCGCGCGACCCTTGACGATCACACTCCAGCCTTCGGCGACGTTGTGGTCGTCGGCCTCGAAGGCCACCCTGTTGCTCGCAACGGCTGCAAACAATTTGGTGCCCTCCGACGTTCGGAACAGCACGGTCCGATCTTGGACGACAAAGTTGACCGGGAAGATCTCGGGCTGACCGCCAACGCTGGCGACTAGCCGGCCCAGCGCTACGCTGGCCAGCCGATCCCAACTTTCGTCTTCCGATAGGACAGTAACTGGCTCATCAGCCGCTGACTCAACCTCGCCTAGCACAGCACCAGCTTGTTGCGGCATGGCGATGACAGGTAGAGGCCAAAGACCCATGTTTTTTTGACCTGAAAACCGGAAAAAAAGTTCTACGATTGGTCTCACCGCATAATGCTTCGGTCGCCGCGATGCAGCTGGCACAGCGGTTGAGGCGCTCACGAACGCGTTCGGCGGTAGGTTCGCAGACTGGCACAGCCGGGGCCGAAGCTAATCGAAAGAAATCCGCAGGTCGTCCGACCGGCGGGTTCGTCGTACCCCGAAAGCGGAATCCCGAAAGCGAATCATCATGGTTGGCACCGTTAGTCGCGGCTTTCTGTCCAAGCTCGAAGCGCGCAAAGAGCAGCTAGTTACGGCCTGTGAAGGCATCTGTTTAGAGGCCCGCAGCGCAGGCCGCGAACATCTGAACGCCGGGGAAGCGCAACGGTTCGCCCACGCGAAACGGGACTTGGACTGCAACTCCGAGCACATCGCTCAAATCCGCGAAGACTTGGACCGCTCATACGTCCCGAGCCTGGGCAGCCTGTCCAAGCGCGCCCGCAACAGCGGCGCCCGCGTGGCGCCGATTGGCTTCGACATGGGGGAGCCGCGCCACGCCCACGGGCGGCTGATGGCCGGCGAGTCAGTGCGGCTGGAGGCCCGCGACTACGCCAGCGCCACCCCGATTTTGCCTGCCGAATTGGCGCCGTTCATCACTGAATTGCAGCATGAGGGCAGGATTTTGGACCGCTTACCCGCGTTCGGCATCGACGCGCCCTCGGTTGAAATCGTCCAAATCAACAGCGTCACCGGTTCGGCCGCGATCACACCCGAGGGCAGCGTCAAGCCGGAAATCGTGCCGGTCACCACGCCGCTCACCGTCGCTGCGCAAAAAATCAGTGCACACGTTGGCCTGTCGTATGAAGCACTGTCGGATTTTGACGTGTTCTCGAACTACGTCCGGGTGGAGCTGCAGCGGCAGATGATTCAGACCGAGAACCAGGAGTTGCTCTACGGCACCGGCGGCGCCACAGGCATCAACGGCTTTTTCGGTGCCGCCGGCATTCTGACCTTTGATGCCTCGACCGCCGACCAGGCTATCGACGCCATCGAGCAGTCCATCGCCGCGCTGCGCGTCGGGCCGAGCCTGGCCACGCCGGACCTGTGCGTCTTGAATCCGGCTACCTGAGTTCGACCTTGTCAGTTGCCAGGGGCCAAACGGGATGTGCAACATGCTGACGTGAAATTGCTCGCCATCCTCGACCCCATGCCAACAGTCGCAATAGCTGTGAAAGCGACGGCTCTTCTTCTTGGGTCAATCACCGTCAGTGTGACGCGGCTGGGTGCGCCTCCCGCGCGGGCGGACAGTTCCGACGACGTATTCATTGCAGCCCTGCAGGACGCAGGCTTTCCGTCGGTGAATCGGTCGACCATCACCGCGCTAGGCCGCAGCATCTGCGACCAGCTCCACAACGGTGTCGGGTTCTCGAAGATCGCCACCATCGCGATGGATTCCGGATTTACGCCCGGGCAGGGCGGGACTTGATGGGCGCGGCGATCGGCGCCTACTGCCCCGACTTGAACGATGCGCTACACCGTTGGGTCGCAGCTGGCGAACCAGGCTAGTTTCCCTCGTTTCAGCCGTCAGCCGGCGGTATCTCAGAAACATACGTCGGAGCCGGTGCGGTTGCCGTCAGCCCCGGCATCTCAGGAATATCCGCCGGAGCCGGTGCGGGTACCGGCGGCGGAGGCGGTGGTTCGGGGTCGGCGAGTGCGGCCGGGGAACCGACCAGGCCGCCGACGGCGGCCGCCGTAGCGAATGCTGCGAAGAGGCGTCCGATGCGATTCATGGCTAACTCGAATCTGTTAGACGATGGGCCGAATCTTAACGCCAACACACATGGGCGGCCCGACCGCCCGCACCGGCTCAGTGTTGCATGATCCCGCCCGGATATTCCACGTATCTCCCACGGCGGTTATACAGCCAACCTAAATATATAGCTTGACCTGCGGCAATGCTGGTGCGCGCGGTACTGGCATTGAACCAGTCCAGTGTTTGGGGCCGCCGCATACCGCGCCCCAAACTGTGGTTTGTGCCGACAGTATGTCGGTGCCCCCTCGTAGACTGAGTTCGCTTCACGAGACGCTGCCGACAAGCTCCGACTGGACAGCGCGCCAACCCCACGCTCGTGGGTGGCTCGGATGACGAAGCGGCCAGCGCCAACCGGTGCCGGGCAAGAGCGCCTCCCCTTGCGGAGGCTCGGAATTCATGGAGT
The DNA here is from genome assembly GCF_052143115.1 of Mycobacterium sp. GTDB lineage: Bacteria > Actinomycetota > Actinomycetes > Mycobacteriales > Mycobacteriaceae > Mycobacterium. The sequence continues at coordinate 415 of NZ_JBKQTQ010000336.1, read as the reverse complement.
AAATGCGATGTCCCGCTACGGGATTCGGCCCGTTGATCGGTCCTGTGGGTCGTGCGCCCCTGGCCACCAAGTGCACTGGCTACAGGGGAAGAAGTCGGCTCTACGCCCATTCACAGAACGAAGCCTTCAAGCCCGCTGGCGCGACTTTGGATCGAGCTGTGACACTCGCGTGACATGGTTGCTGCCCCTCCATCACTTGGCTCCTGGCCCTAGGACTTTTGCTCTGCTGTTAAACAGCAGGCCGTTTGGCGCTTGCGTCGGGTGTGGTCTCTCCGTTGGCTGCCGGTGTCTGTGCGTGTTGGGCGGATGGGGCCTCGATCGGCGGCTGCAGGATTGCCGAGGCGGCGGCGGTCTCGCGGGCGAAGAAAGTTCCGACATCACCGATCGCGCTCATCAGCGGCGCCGGGAACACCAC
>NZ_JBKQTQ010000335.1:0-7960 GCF_052143115.1 Mycobacterium sp. | reverse complement strand
CCAATGACCTCTGGGCATGGGACTTCGGTCCCTACCCCCACCACGCGACGTGCCGGATCGTCAAAGGCCAGGTTCGATACGAGGAGGAATCATGGCCAGACGCGCTCGTTGGGGCCGGGCGTTGGCGTTGCTGTCTGCGGCTGCTCTGGCGGTGTTGGTTGGGTCGCCCGGCACCGCATCTGCCGGTGGTGGTCGTCCGCAGGCCAACCCGCAGGAAAGGGCGGCGGCCATGATCCGGCCGGCCGTAATTTACCTCGCGGGTCAGACTTACGGCCAGGTCCGGCTGCCCAGCGGCCAGATGCTATCTCAGTTTGGCGAAGGTTCGAATTTCCCCTTCGTCGCAACCTGGAGCTGCACCGGTTTCATCGTCAATCCCGACGGTTGGGTGGCGACCGCAGGTCACTGCGTCGATCCGGAGAGCGCAAAAGAGTTAATACTCAAAAATGCCGTGAGTGCGTATACGAATCAGTTTCCCGACTCGCCTGAGGCCCGGGACCCGGTCGCAGCACTGGAGTGGCTTCTGAAGAACGCACGGGTCGAAGGCGACACTGCCGACCGGGGTCCGGAGACTAGCCTCACGTTGTTATACGGCACCGGGATAAAGGTTGCCGGGAAGATGCCCGCCAATGTCGTGGATTTCCGGCCCCTCGGCAAAGGCGACGTCGCTCTTCTCAAGGTGGAAAAGCACAACATGCCGTCGTCCGAGTTGGCTACCGACGCCGACGTGAGCATCGGTACATCGATTCTCACGGTGGGTTTCCCGGAGACCACCCAACGGGTCACCGATCCTTCACTGGACCCAACGAACAAGAGCGGCACGGTCAGCAAAAAGTCGACCATGCAATCCAGTCCGGAATATGAAATCGACGCCGCGGTGTCCGAAGGCATGAGCGGCGGCCCGACCATCGAGCTCAACGGCAAGGTGATCGGCGTGAACAGCTTCGGCTCCGCCGGCGAACCGCAGGCATTCAACTTCATCGCACCCGCAGATGGTCTCGCGGCACTACTGGCAGGCAAGGCTGTCAAGCCGATGCTCGGACCCGCTGATGTGTACTACCGCAAAGGGCTCGGCCATTACTACTCCGGCCGCTACAGCGACGCAATCAAGGATTTCGACCAGACCTTGGCGATGTCACCCGACTATCCCGGGCTGGCCGATCTCAGGACGAGCGCAGTCAATCTGCGGCAGCAGTACGGTGATGTATCGGTGTTCCATAGCTCAAACGTGCCGTGGTACATCGTAAGTGCCGTTTTACTGGTGCTCGCCGTAGGCGGCCGTGCGATCTTCATGGTGCTGAGAAACCGTCGGCAGCGTCTCGCCGAAGCCGAAGCTGTTGGCTTCCAGCCGGTTACGGGCGGGCCGCCTCCAGTCGGTGGCGCTACCGACAAACCTGTCGATGCACAGGTTGATGAAGAAACCGGCGCCGTCCAACCCCTCGGCATCGTTCCCGCGCAACAGTTGACGGCGACGGAACCCCACTTCTGTGCCAGCTGCGGAGCGGAGCACCACCCTGCCGAAAGGTTCTGCCCGAACTGCGGTAAGCAAATATCTCTTGGAAAATCAGCGCGGGGAACCGGCCAAATACGTTGACGCCCTTACGCTCGGGCTGAGGGCGTCAATCCTGCCCTGCCAAAGGCGCCCGGTCGCCGGCGCGGCCGAACACCATCGCCTCCTCGATGCGGTCGAACCGGTAGTCGATGGCGTCGGCGAGGTAGTTCTGTCGCACGTTCCACGGGCGCTTGGTTCCCGACTTGGGTAGCGCGTGCAGCGATCGCAGCACATTAGCCGGCCTGAATGTCCCATGACGGCTTCTCGGCCATCGGCTCGTCGCCACGATGTGGGCACGCGTGGGTGTAGCCGTGAGACGCCATGTGCGCCAAAAGTTTTGCTGTGGTCCCGGCTGTTATGTCGGCCCGACGTCAATGAAGGGTGTGGGTATTAGCGCCTGACCTGCAGTGTCCTGGGATCGAAAGTCGTGCTGTTGAAGCCTGATCGGCGTCGAATAGCCGTCAGGGCCACGTCTTGGGTACGAACGGCATCGGATGTGGGGCCTAATGGCCCCTCCGTAATCAGCGGCAGCTTAATAGCCTGAGATTGAGCCAATAAGTGGTCGGCAGCCAACACAGCCAGTCAGGAGCCATGTCGTCGGGCGCAGCGAAGTGCAATCCGCATCGGCGCAACCCTCCGACTGGGAGCTTGAATGTGGCGAAACGTCGCTCTACCAGGCAGACGTCGCCGTGCAAGACGTAGGAAAGCCGGTCGAGGTCGAAACGGTTCTTCTCTCTGGTGACCCTGAGCAAGTGTTGATTAATGAATCGCAGGATGCAGCCCTGGTTTGTGTCGGCACCGACAGGCGCGGATGGGCAGCTGACAAGTTGCTGGGCACAACCGAGGCCGCGTTGGCGACGCGTGCACACTGCCCGGTAGCAATCGTCCCGACCAATCCTGACGGAACGGCGGCAGAGCCCGGGTGTGACCGCCGTCGTGCTCAACGATGAGCCCGACAACGATGAAGTTGTGCACTACGCCATGGAGGAAGGACGGCGCCGCAACGCTACTGTGCGGCAGATCGATCGGCGACTGAACAGCTGGATTCGACGTTATCCAGATGTTCCCGTCCAGTTCGTTGCCGCCGGCACCGGCGTGAGGTCCTCCGAAAACCACAGCAGTGCAATTGAACTGGCCGCCTTAGGCAGGGCCGACGCCAATCAAATCTCCGGGCTTGCTACCCCCAATTGCGTGAACTTCTCGGGTCCGCTCCGATCCCCGCCGGCGGGCTCGCCTTATCTGTAACTCGTTTCGGGGTGTGTAGGACTGTTCCCTATGTGATCTCGGGCAGCTGTTTTGCTCGGGGGCGACAGCGTTATCTGAAACGGTATTTCCGACGTGGAGTGGGATCTGCTGCGCACGATCCCGTCGTTCTGCAGGATCGAACCGCTCACCGCTGGGGCGCCGGCTCGTCGCGTAGCGATCCGGACTCCGCCCGCGGTATCAACCCGTCGTGGGCTTGGTCAGGAATACCAGACGGAACTTGCCGATCTGGATCTCATCGCCGTTGGCCAGCACCGCCGACTCCACCGGTTGACGGTTGACATAGGTGCCGTTGAGGCTGTCGAGGTCGACGATCCGGAATGTGCCGTTCTCCCGCCGGAACTCGGCGTGGCGTCGGCTGGAGGTCACGTCGTCGAGGAAGATGTCGCTGTCGGGATGCCGGCCGGCCGATGTGACGGGCCGATCCAGCAGGAACCGCGATCCCTCGTTGGGGCCGCGCTTTACGACGACCACGGCCGAGCCGCTCGGCAACCCTTCGATTCCCTGCACCCCCGCCTCGGCGGCGGCAGCGGCCGAAGCGTCCAACTCGCCTAGGAAGTCGGTGCGGAAAGCGGCGGTGGTTTCCCCGGTGACTTTGTCAGACGTCTCGCCGTTGTCCTGGTGGCTCACGTGTTGTTCCTTCGGCCGTTCCTGCGGTGTGGCATCCAATTCAACTAACTCACCCGGCGATGTTTGGTGCATCGAGATACCTGTCCTCGACGGCCCGGATCAGCTGGTGGCGTATATATTCCAGATCTGCGGCACGATGTGCCAGCAACTTGTCCTCCCAGGCGGCCACCTGGGCTGCCAGGTCCCGGTCGGCGATGGTGTCATCGAGCCAGCGGGAAAAGTCACCGTGTTCCAGGTGGTATTGGAGTGCTTGGCGGTCCAGATGCGCTAGGGCGGTGCGGAAGTCATGCATGGAGCCGGCCGCAGCGATGTGGTGGCCGTCGGTGGCCCGGAAGTAAAAGCGGCGCTCCTGGGGCAGGACGACATCGGCGTACTTGTGGCGGTGGCGCACGTGCGCGGTGCGGCGCTCGGCGATGGTAAATGGACGAGAGGGCCCGGACCCAAACCGCACGCTCGCGCACCATACTGGCTGCGCAGTGATTTTTGCTGAGGTGTCGGTATCGGTGAGCTTGAGCACCACATCGGTGCTGTCGAGTTCGTTGGCGGGTAGTGACTTTGGCGCAAACGATGACAACACATACCCGCCTCGCCTGACCCAGCGTGCTTGCTCGTCGGTGCCCAGCAGATGGGCCTCGTCATAGATCACCCAATGGGGGAATCCGTGCTGCTCGCGGTGCGCCTCGGCGGCCGGGCGCAATCGATGTAGATAGTCGATCTTGTTCGGCTCGGCCAGCGCCGACAGATCCGCCACGATGCTGGTGTGCGGCCCCAGCATCGTGACGAGCTCGGGTGGTTCGGGAAGCCAGTGTCTGGCATCGATAATCTGCACCTGGTTGAGCTCCCGCAGTTCGAGGTGGTCGCCTTCGGGATCAATGACCAACACGCTGTAGCCGGCCAGGATCCATTGCTCGGCCATCAGCCCGGTCAGGTAACTTTTGCCCGCTCCGGCGGGCCCGGTGACCAGGATGCGGCCTTGGCTTCCCGGTATCTGGGTGGGCGTTGCGTCCTCGAAGGTGCCGATGTCGACCCACCGGCGTGGCGGGCACCAGCGTCGCGCCCCACTGAGATAGGGGCCGGTCAGCAGATCGACCACGCCATCCCCGTCGGGTTCGTCGAGCACCAGATCGGCATGTTGGCGCACCGAGGGGATGGCGTCGGCCACCGCGGCGCCGATCTCTGCCGTCGCGAACAACGACAGGTCGTTTTGGGCATCCCCGATCGCGATCGTGTTGTGCGCGGATAGATTCATCTGCGTCAGCACCACGGCAAGCCCGCTGCCTTTCGTCAACCCCGCCGGCAGCACCATCAAGGTTCCCCGGTTGTGGATGATCTGGCAGTCCAAGCCGAGCTGGCCGATCACCTCGGCGACGGTCGCGGCGTGCTCGCCGTCGATGGCCAACAGCACCGCGCCGCGCCGGTAGGGCACCCCCCGATCGGTGAGCACGTCGTCGAGCCCGCTTTCCACCGGCGCCGATAGCGCGTGAGTCGTGCCGTCGATGACGGTCACCGCCCCGTTTTCGAGCACCAACGCGTCGACATGCTCGGCGATCTGCGGGAACTCGGCCCGCAGCTCCACGCCGATGCGGCCGGTGACCAGCACGACCGCGAGACCGCTGCGCCGAGCCTGGTCGATGGCGTCCAGTGCCTTTGCAGAGACCTCGCCCCGCGATGTCAATGTGCCGTCGAAGTCGACGGCTACCGCCTGAAAATACGCCACCGCCGTCCCGTCCCTGATCTGCCGTGTAGAGCACGACAACCACCAATCACCGAGGGCCAATGCGGTTTCGAACCCGCCCGATGAACACCGTCTATAACCAGGCCCCGAATTAGCTCATCCGCGCACGCTGGGGCTTGTGGGCGCCCCCCGCGGCCTGGGTGATTCAGCGGCTGGTGATGGCCGACTGCGAACAGATCGCTTTGACGAACTCGGCGATGGCGTTTTCGGGAAGATGGCGCGCTATGTCGGCCTCGCTGACGATGCCCGCCAATCGGTGATTGTCGATCACCGGCAGCCGGCGAACCTGGTGCTCCTCCATCACAGTGAGCATTTCTTCAATGCTTGCCCCGGCATCGACGTGGTAGGTGGCACCCTGCGCCAGTTCACCGGCGCTGACGGTATTCGGATCGTGGCCGGCCGCGATGCACTTGATGACGATGTCGCGGTCGGTGATCATCCCGCGCAGGCGGTCATCATCGCCGCAAATCGGCAAGGCGCCAACCCCCAAATCGCGCATGTGTTGCGCCGCGGCGGCCAGCGTCTCACGCTCGCCCACACAAGTGGCTCCGGCATGCATGATGTCACGCGCAGTGGTCATGATTCTCCTTAACAGTTCCTCACCTGCTGATTTCCCAGCGGCTCTGAACCTAAAGGCGGCGGTGCGCTGTTCTCTAGGGCCGTTAGGCCCTTATCGGCCTGAAGACATACGACCCCGGCAGACGCCTGTCGGTGAGTTCAAATGCCCTCGAGCCCTCTCCGCACCGCAGCACGACATTGGCGCTTCAGCCTCAACGGAGAGTTCCGCGAGAATGATCGCGGCATCGGCATCGGCATCGGCATCGGCACCGCGGCCGGTGCTGTCTTGGCGTATCTAGCCTGCCACCGAAGCCGTTGGAGCGTCACATGGCCAGCAACGCGCCGGCGCCGACGGCGAGCGCGGCAACTCTGGCGACTTCCAGCGGGATGATGATTTCCACTGGGATATAGCCGGGGCTAGTGTCTGGCCGCGTTGACGCGCCGCCTGACATATCGGGTGCGCCCAGCACAGCATTCAACCCACGGCGTAGCCGCACCACGAGCAACTCAACAGCCAGCATCACGACGGCGATGGCGACCGCGACGATGCCCGCCACCGGCGGCGGGTCGACCGCGACGGCGATCACCAGCGTCACTGCCGCAATAACCTCCCCTGTCCTGGCAGTGGCGAACACCCGGCGGCCGCGACGAGGCGACATCCGAGGCTGACCCGCGGGAGCGCGGAAACCCAGTGGCGCCTCAAAAAACGAGATGGCAACCACCAGGCCAATCCAGACGAAGATGGCTACCAGCGCGATGCCGTTGGCGACGCTCATCGGCTGGGCGCCCCAGGTTGTACCTTCGGCGGCTCGGCCTGCGCGCACGCCCCGGCGCTGTCTTTCTTGTGCCTCCACAAGAAATCGTGCACTCCAGCTGCCCGCAGCTGAATGCGCAGCCACGCCGGCGATGCGCCCACCACCTGCGGCCCGTTGATGATCTCCAGACGTTGCAGCTGGTGGGCCTGGCCTAGCACGGCTCGAGGCCCTGATGCGTTGGTCGCCATAGCGTTTCGCACACTTCTATCGGTGGGCAGTCAGGGGCATCAGGTGGCCGGTGAACCAGTCACGGGCCAGTACCGCGACCCGCTCGAGGGTGCCGGGTTCTTCGAAACGGTGGGTGGCGCCCGAAACCACTACAAGCCGGCACTCGCCGGGCATTGCGGCTTGTGCGCGGCGGTTCAGTTTCAGCACCACGGTGTCGCGGCCCCCCACGATCAGCAGTGTCGGCGCGACCACGTGGGTCAGCGACTGGCCCGCCAGATCGGGCCTTCCCCCGCGCGACACGACCGCTGCCACCTTCACCCGGGGATCGGCGGCCGCGACCAGGGCCGCGCCCGCTGCGGTGCTGGCGCCGAAATAGCCGACGGGCAGCGACGCCGTGTCACGCTGGCCCCCCAGCCAGCCGGTGACATCGACTAGCCGACGGGCCAGCAGCTCGATGTCGAAAACGTTAGCGCGGTTGCGTTCTTCGGCCGGTGTGAGCAAATCGAACACCAAGGTGGCCAGGCCCGCTCGGTTGAGGACCTCGGCGACATACCGGTTGCGTGGGCCGTGCCTGCTGCTCCCGCTGCCGTGGGCGAACACCACAACACCTGACGGGTGCTCCGGGATCGTGAGATGCCCGGCCACCGACACCGGTCCGGCGCTCACCCAGACTTCCTCATCGCGCAGCGGCGGGTCGGCTGCACCGCCGGCGGCAGCGATCCGCCGGACATCGCCGCGGGCGCGATCGAGCAGCGCCACCACCTCGTCATCGGAGGTCTGCGTGAAGTTGCGGTATCCCTGCCCCACCGCATAGAAGAACGCGGGCGCATGAAGGCAGACCACCTCATCGGCGTAGGGGGCCAGCACTTCGGCGGTGTCGGCAGCACCGATGGGAACCGCCAACACCACCCTGCTCGCACCCTGGGCGCGGGCCACCTGGCAGGCAGCCTTTGCGGTCGCCCCGGTCGCGATTCCGTCATCCACGATCACCGCGACCCGCCCCGCCAGCGAGATCTGCTCACGTCCCTGGCGAAACCTTTGCGACCGGCGTTGCACCTCGGCCCGCTGCCGCTTTTCGACCGCGGCCATATCCTCGTCGCTGAGGTTCGCCTCGCGCACGACCGACTCGTTGATCACCCGCACCCCGCCCTCGCCGATGGCGCCGAAGGCCAATTCGGGCTGAAATGGCACACCAAGCTTGCGCACCACAAGAACATCCAGCGGTGCTTGCAGCGCCTCGGC
>NZ_JBKQTQ010000334.1:0-3677 GCF_052143115.1 Mycobacterium sp. | reverse complement strand
TCCAAGTTCTGCCGAGCAATTCGGGCAGCGGCGCGACTCGAATGGGACGAAGCCATGGCAGACGGGGCAGGCGAACGCGCGCACGGATTCCATCGTGGCAGTCCGCGCGGGCCGGCCGCATCGCTTCGGCCGGAATCACGACGGACGCGGCGAATGTCGCAACGTCATGGGTCAAACTTCACCCGGCAACGTACCGCAGGAGCAGTTCCATGCGTCGCCCGTCCCTACCGACGCGGCGCGCCGCCCCAGCCGTGGCTAGCTAACGGGCCGCGCCGCAGCTCGCCCCGGCGTCACCCCGGCGACTGGGGGCGATTCCTAGCCGCACCGAAGCCGTACCGGAATCGTACTGGCAACGGGCAGATTCGTTGCCTTCCAGGCGATTTGATGCGTCGGAGCGAACCATTTCGCCTGGTCGTGCGTGCGCCAGATAGGGACTCATAATCCGTAGGTCGCGGGTTCGAGCCCCGGCCGCCCCACTGTAAAATGCCTGGTCAGCGCCTATTTGAGGCGCCGCGGGCGACTTCCCGCAGCCGTTGACGTACGCGGCGTGTACGCGACTGGCGGGTGCAGGCCGATCTAGCTAACGGGCGACAAGTGCTGGTAGTCGGGGTGGCTGTGCGCTCCTAACGACCTCAGTAGCCTCAACACGAGTCTCGCCGTCACGTTGTCCGGCTCGGTGTCGAGCTCGGTAAACGTCGCCTCAGTGGCCTTACCGTAAGTCGGCTCTGTGTAGATCGGCCCTGGATCACCCCATGAATCAACCGTTTTGCTCGACGTCGCACCATCAAGCCCGGTCGTCACAACGGCAATCTGCCACGCGCCGTAGTAGCCACACTTCTTCCCCACTTGCGCAGCGAGCCGCAGCAGCTTGCCCGATTCGGTGGCGCGGGCAGCGTCGACGGCCGCGCGAGCAGCGTCATCCAGCGCGACCGGCACGACCATTCCCGGCAACACGATCGGGTCTTTGACAAATAACGCCGGCACTGATTTGGCTTCAGCCATTAGTCCTCCAAAGTTAAGCCTGCTGCGCTCAACCTTGTCGGCGCCGAGCTGGTTCCCGGCGGGGGGCTAACCCGACGCGGCGCGCTGGCGGGCGCGGAAGGCCTGGACTTTCGCCTTATTGCCGCAGGTGCCCATCCCACACCAAAGCCGGTTCTTGGCTCGCGATGCATCCACGTACAGGCGGGTGCAGTCGGGGTGCACACAGCGCTTGACGTTGTCGATGTCGGCGCCGGGCAGCAGGTCGAGCAGATCCGCGGCCAGGGTCGCCAGCAGTTGCGATGGGGTGCCGTCACGGCGGGTGGCGCCGGTGCGCAGTAATCGTGGCGTGAGCTGCGCGCCGGAAGCGCGCTCGTTGAGCAGGTCGACGTCGGCGGGCTGGAGCCGGCGGCCGTCGAGTCGAGCGGTAACCGTCCGATATATGGCTTCCCGCAGCTCGATCGCGGCGACCAGATCGTCGTCGGTGACATCGATGGCGGCGTCCACCAGCCCGCCCTGAACCGCCCAGTCCGACAGCAGTTTCGGCTCGGTCAGTAGCTCCTCGCGTGCTCGCGCCCGGGAATGAAACCTGTCAAGGTGGTTACTTGTGAGCCCCTCCGCCGTCTAACCGAGTAACCAGCCGATCTATATGGCAGTGAAAGGCGAAGGGAGCCAACCGAAATAGACCTCTACCGGACAACTCACCCGATGAGGTTGGCGAAAGGATCGCACCAGCCGGGCTTCGGCAAAGGGTGCGCAATGAGAGCGGGTGTGGCCACCGCGCGCCCATCCCTCATTGATTGTCAGTGAGATGTCCAAATGGTAAACTACAAGCAAACAACAGGAAACATGCAACCAAACCACAGCCTAACGCAAGGTTGTGTCATCACCATAAAATCACGTTGAATAAAACAGGCGGAGCAAGGTGTCGAAACATCGTTGTCGCAACGATGCATCGCGCATGCGCTCAGAATTTGATCAAAAAAGCCGAGGTCACAGACGGCTCTAACGCTGACGGACCACTCGTAGCCGAGTGAGGTAGCAAATGTCAACTCTGTCCCGCGTGGTTCTCAGTAGTGCGGTTGCGTCAAGGCGGGTTAACGGTGCCGCGCGAAGGGTGCGGATAGGTGGCATGGCCGTCCTGGCGGTTATGGCTTTGGGTGCCGACCCTGTTGCGAACGCCAATCCGACGGACTTCTTTGCTGCCGCGCAGGCGGCAGGCGTTACCGGACGGCGGCTACACCGGTCATGGGGCGGCTGCGGCTTTGCAGCAGGAGAAATCATGAAGTCACTCGTAGCCGCGTTGCTGACCGACGCCGCATTGGCGCTGGCCCCCGTGGCGCTTGCCGACGGAAGCGACGACCAGTTCTTGTCCGCGCTGGCCGCGGCGGGCATCCCGGCCCATGACGGCATTCCGGGCGTGATCGCTCACGGCCACAACGTGTGCGATGTCCTCGGTGCTGGAATGTCTCCGGGGGCGGCAGCCGACGAGTTGGCTCACCACGGCTATGCCGAGGACCCGAGCCACCCGTTCGACCAGTACCTGCGCACCATGCAGGCGTTCGTGCGGGTGTCGACGCAGACCTTCTGCCCTGGACGCGTTGGCGCGGCCTACCACCACGGTGGTCGCGTGATTCTCGCGGGCCTCAACGTGCCGTCGCCGCCCCCGCAGTTGCCGGAGGTGCCCGACGTGATTCACTTTGCGGCGCCGCCCGTGCAGGTGGCACCCAGGCCCAAGCAGACGCCCCCGCCGGTGCAGAAGCCCCCGCCACCGCCGCCCGAGGTGATCCCCCCGCCCTCTGAGGGGTCGCAGGGGGGCCAAGGAAAGGGTGGCACAGGCGGTGGCATCGACGGCGGTGGCACCAGCAGTGGTGGCACTCAGTCCGCGCCGGACCCGTCCGAGGGCCACGTTGCCCTGCTGCCGTAGAGGAGGGAGTGGAGTCCGATGATGACCAAGACCACCGACGAAGCGGCTCATTTCGTTACTGCTGCGTATCAGGACCTGTGCCCGGTGCCTGGTGCTCCTGGTGAATATGACTGGTGGGCTTATAGCAACGGGTCCGGCTAATCGCCGCAATAAGCAGGCCCGGAAGCCGTGGACGGTGATGCGTCGCCAATTCCCTAGTAGCGCGTAACCCTCGCATCTGTTGGCGTACAACACAATTCGCTGACCGGGTGAGGTCAGTCGCTTCGTGCGGTACAGCGCGATGGCGTTGCCTTTGTCGAAGATCGCCAGCATCGAGCATCTGCTGACTGCGCCGCGCAGCCCGACCACGACCGGCAAGATTGAGCGGTTCCACCGCAGCCTGCGAGCTGAATTCCTCAGCGCCCACACACCTTTCACCAACCTCAAGACCGCCCAGCATCTCGCGGCACTCGTCAAGGTAGCGCGCCGCTCCGGGATCGGTTTCCACCAGAATGTTCTGGTAATAGTGGCCGACCTCGTGGCGGAAATGCCCCAGCATGGTGCGGTACGGCTCACCGAGGTGGACCCGAAGCGACTCACGGTAGGCGTCCAGCGACTCGACCAGATCGATCGTGATTACCCCGCCGGCGTGCCCGATTACCACGCGTTCACCGCCGCTGTAACTGGACAGCAGATCAAACGCAAGCCCTCCGTCTTTCCGCCAGAACGGGTCGACCGGCAAGCCGATGTCAATGAGCTGACAAATCAACCGCCGCAGGGCGATCCCGGTGGA
>NZ_JBKQTQ010000333.1:0-6198 GCF_052143115.1 Mycobacterium sp. | reverse complement strand
CTCCACGGCTACCTCAACGACATACCACCAGCAGAGTTCGAAGCCACGTTCTACGCTACGAAACGGAACGACCAACGCCTGGTCGAAATCCAACAGCCCAAGCCTCCATCGGAACCAGGGCGATTCAGTTCGGCATTGAGTACCAGGGCAAGTCCGCCTTGTCCGCACCGTTGTTCTCGTGGGCCGCTTGACGTAATGGTGGCCTCGGCGCACCAGGCTGGCGACGGCAGTGGGCTCCGGCCGGCTTTCGCGGCAGCGCGCAGCCGGCTTGTGCTAATCGCGCTGGTGTTTGCGCTCGCCGCGGCCGGCTGGTGGTGGACGGTCGACCGCATGCGCGGCATGGACGAAGGGCCGGGCACCGACCTCGGGACCCTGGGCTGGTTCCTCGGCGTCTGGATCGTCATGATGGCCGCGATGATGCTGCCGTCGGTTTCGCCGACGGTCGCTCTGTATTCACGCATGACGAAACAGCGGTCTCCGGTTGCCCCGGCCGTTTTCGTGTCCGGTTATCTGCTGACCTGGGCCGGAGCCGGGCTGGTAGCCTTCGCCGTTTCTGAAGCCGGTGGTCGCGTTTTTGGCGATGTGCTGTCCTGGGATCGCGCCGGCCGATGGGTGGCGGGCGGAACCCTCGTGGCCGCCGCCGCTTACGAACTGACGCCACTGAAGACCGTCTGCCTGAGGCATTGCCGCAGCCCGCTCGGCTTCCTGCTCGGCTCCTGGCGTGACGGCATGTCCGGAGCGTTGTCAATGGGGGTAAAACATGGCGCCTGGTGTCTGGGGTGTTGCTGGGCGTTCATGGCATCGCTCTTTGCGCTCGGGGTAATGAGCATCGTCTGGATGGCGTTCGTCGCCGGGCTGATCGCCGCGGAGAAGACGCTTCCGTGGGGCCGCGCGGTCACATATGGCACGGCCGCGATCCTGCTCGGGCTCGGCGTCCTCCTCGTCGCGGTTCCCGACGCGATACCGGCCGATTTGGCCGGCCGCAACCCCACGCAAAAAGTTCGGCCCGCCACGCGGAGAGGATGTGGCGGGCTGATATCTATTCAGACGTGCTCAGTCGTCGTCCCTGGGCTCGACGATCATGGTGACGACCCCGTCAAGCGGGAAGTCGACGGTGTACGGCCCTTCAGGGAGATCAGACGTCAGCCTGATCTTCGGTGGTTCGCCAGCGCCCTTATTGTGGATGAGCTTGATCCCGTCGATGACGAAGTTCATAGGCGGTACACCATCCATGCCGGACGGCAAGAGCAGCTCGAAACCGATCTCCAGTTCGTCGACGCGGCTTTCGGTGGTCGCGTAGTGGTTCGCCATTCGCGCAACCTTATTTGCCGCCCACCTGTGTTTTTCGGCGTTGACCGGAAAACACCCCCGCCAGATGGAGGTTTTTGCCTGGCGTATGGCTCAGGTTGTCCATTTGGATAACCACACCCTGCACCACGCGCACGCCGCTGCGGCGCGGATCTCGTCGCATCAGGCGATCTGATTCCGGCCAGACGCTGCTAACCCGGCGGCTGGTTCCCATCTTCAGAGACGCCGAGAAGCCGACTTAGCCTGTTGAAGTAGTCGTCAACTGCCTGCTGGAGCAGCTCTTCCACTGATATGCCGCGCTCTCTGGCGGCGCGCTCGAATAGCTTCCTGTCGCGCGGCTGTAATGCACTGACGCCGATTCGTCCAGCCTCGTTGTCAATCGTGACCTCTAAGCGCTTTTCCAACTCCTCCGGGGCATCGGAAAGGGCGGCGGTAGCGGAAGTGATGTGCTCTTTGAAGTACCGGTCCCATGGGTCGTCAGTGCTCATGGCCGTCATCCTTGCATCCACGACGGGCGTTTGTAGGCCCACCTTTCCGCGCTGTCCCGGAGGTCGCCCCTGCAGAGCATCGCGTGCACGGTCGGCGTCTCGCATATGGGGCAGTCAAGAGTGCGTGTCATCCTCCAGCCCCGCGGGTCGTCGTCTACCTCGGAGGTACGGTTCGGGTCGCTCCGCTTAGTCCGGAGGCCCGCACTGGGACTGGTGCGCAGGTTGCCACATTGGCAGCACAGGGCAGCGCCACCCCTCTTGTCGGGGCTCGGTCGCGTCGTCATAGCAAGACCGCGATGCCGCATGTCAGAGCCAGACCAATGGCGATGACGATTGCTACCTCAATCACAAGTATCACGGCGATCTCTAGCGCGAGCGCGGTGACGAACTTGACCTTACGAATCAGCGCGTCGATGCGACGACGCGGGTTGTAGGTCATCTAGCAACCTTTCGTGTCGGTTGCTAGCTCGCCAATCGGTCAGGTCATATTGAGGTCATGGAGCCAATTTCTCGCTCGGAAACCTAGCCTGAACTGCACTAATACTTGTGCGCGGTACTGGGATCGAAAAGTTATCAGGGCAAACCCTGCAGTAATGACCCCTGAGCGCCCCGCTGACGAGCCAGTGGACACCCCCCCTGCCGACACCACCCCGGAAACGGGAGGGGACGAATCAGAGCCGGAGACGTTCGACCGCGACTATGTGAAGTCCCTGCGCGAGGAGTCCGCACGCTACCGCGTGGCGTCAGCCAAGCACGACGAGACAAAGGCTCGCCTGCATGCCGAACTGACCAAAGCTGATGGGCGGCTTGCCGACTGGCGCGACCTCCCATACGACGAGACACACCTGACCGACTCGGAGGCGCATAAGCAGGCTATTACCGACCTGCTCGCCGAACGCCCTCACTATGCGTCGCGTCGTCCCGCCCCCGGCAGCAGCATCGGCCAGGGCATCAAGGGTGCCCCCGTCACGCCGAAGCTGGATCTCGTCGGCGCAATGCGCCAAGTACTCGGCTACTGATTAGCCGTATAATGGATGGTAGAGGCCAGGTGCCGATTCATTCCGTGACCCAGGTGGTCCGGCCCAAATCTTCTCACTCGAAAGTGATTTCGTGACTTACCAACTCACGTCCAATTCGGCTGCCGTCATACAAGAGACGGTGCAGTCGTATGTCATTGAGCCTTTGGTGGCGATATCCATTGTGCTGCAACAGAACCCGCGCACCTTCAGGACTTCCGCTCCGATCCGCGTGCCCCGTCTAGCCGCCGCCAGCGGCCTGCAGTTCTACGCCGAAGGCACCCAGATCAACACCAACGATGTCTCGTTGGACGAGGTCGACCTCATCCCTGCCACGCTCGAATCGTTGAAAACGATCACCGTTGTATCGAACCAGTTGATCCGCTCGGCGGTTCTTGGTGTCTCCCAAGTCCTGCAGGACCGGATCGTCTACGACATCGCGCTGGCTCTCGACTCCGCGTTCATCACCGGCAGCGGCACCGCTGGCACCAACATCATTGGCCTGCTGAATCAACCGTCGATCCTCACGCAGAGCTATGAGCCGCTGGGCAGTGGGGCGACGGCAGCCGCTGGCAGCCTTGGTGACCCGGACACGTATCTGGCCGCGCTGGGCACGTTTTCGGCCAACCACCTGGACCTGGGGTCGTCCAAGTGGCTGATCCACCCGACCGACTGGTTCGGCTCGATCCTGACCAGTAAGGACTCGCTCGGCCGTCCGTTGGTCGTGGCCGACGTGACCGGCGCTACCCCCGGCTCGATCTTCGGTGTCCCGGTCGTCATCTCGACCCAGATCACGCAGGGCACCGTGGCTCTCATCGACTTCAGCCGTGTCCTGGTTGCGATTGACGAGCTGCCTGACGTGCAGGTGCTGATCGAGCGTTACGCCGACTACGACAGCACCGGCCTGAAGGTAGTCACCCGCGCCGACCTGCAGCTTGCCCACCCGCAGGCCGTTCTGGCTATCACCGCTGCGGCCTAGTGACCTCGCCCAACGCGCCCACGTTCGCGGCCCCCACGGTCGCTGACCTGTCAAACCTGTTGGGCTGCACCGTATCCGACGATCAGGGTGGAGCAGCCCTGTCGTTGGTGACGCAACTGGCTGCCGGATACACGCGCGACCGGGGGTTCACCTCGGGCGTTCCCAACAGCGACATAGCGGCGGTGATCGTAAGCGCCGCAGCGCGGCTGGTGAAGAACCCAAGCCAGCTCGCCAGGTCAGCCACCTACGGGCCGTCGTCCGTTGCGTTCACAACGGCGTGGACGGGCTGGACTGTGGTTGAGCAGATCGTGCTCGACAGGTACAGGATTCGGGCCGTCTAGTGACGACCGTCCTCGTCTACCGGCCGAGCCTCGTAACCATCGACCGCAACGGTGATCCCATCGATGCTGACGGCAACGTCATCAGGGACACCAGCCCCCAGACCTACCTGGGCGAGATCGATGTGCTGATCTTTGACCCGACCGTCAGCGACACATCCAGAGGCACGGACACCAACACTGCGGGCGGCAACCCCCAGAGCCGTGGTGGCCCGTACTCCCAGGTCGACCTGCAGATCGGCGTGCCCCAAGATGGGGCCATCAAGCCGCTGCATGGCGACATTCTCGTGACCGACTACGGGGCGCAGATTCAGATCTACGGGCCGAGACTGTACACGGGCGCGAACCCGCTCAGCGGGGACACATTCCCGTACTACTGGCTGCACGCCCGCGCAGTGATTTAGAAAGACTTGCCCACCTGATTTGCCTCATGGCGACGGTGGGCAACCAACGTGCTCCCCGTCCACCTGTGGTTGTCGCCAGACGGGGAGCGCCAAGCAACATCGCCAGGCGTTTTGCCGACGCACGGGTTTCCTTGGCCCGAGAGGCTGGCGGTGTAGTGCGCCGTCTCGGCTGCACCGACACCCCCCCGGTTGGTCCTTCCTGGCCGGGGGGGTTCGCGTTTCTCCAGTTGTGCCAGTTGTGCCAACCCCGCTCCTGCGTGGAGCAACCCGAGACAACGCGTAGGTTCCTACTGCCACTGGTCACCTGCCGCGGGCGCTGGGCCTGATTAACCCAGCGCCACCCCATCGTGCGGGGTTCCCTTCCTTGTCGCCCCCGCCAAGTGCGCCGAATGGCAGCGCCGCGAACGCCACCCCTGTTGTGTTGACCAGGGTGGCGTTTGTCGTGTCAGCCCTCTTTCGCCACGGCCTCTGTAGGCAGTCCGGCGTGGCCTTTGCAATGCAGATCCGCACACCGCCGCCGCTGCGGCGTAACCTCTACCTGATCCTTCTGACCGTCCCAATGCGTCAGAGTCAGCGAAACGAGCTGCGTTTCGCCCCCGCAGATCGGGCAGCGATGGTCAGGGTCGCGTCTGACAAGTGGCTCTATCGGCATGCTCCTAAGGCTAAACCCGTTGCGGTGCGGGAACGAGTGGCCCAAAGTCCTCCGGCGTGGGGCATATCTTCCCTACTTGCTTCTGTCGCGCCGGAGTTAGATGGTCAAAGTCTGGGACCATCCGATCCAACATCGACTCTGGGAGGTCATCGTGTCAGGAGGCACCGTCGCTCGCGTCACCGAGATCAGCGCGAGGTCCGACACCAGTTTCGAAGACGCCGTGACGACTGGCCTTGCTCGGGCCGAGGAGACGCTGCGTGGTGTCAAGTCGGCCTGGATCAAGGAGCAGTCGGTGGATGTGGCGAACGGGGGGATTGTTGCCTACCGCGTCAACATGCTGGTCACATTCGTCCTCGAGTAGCGCGCGGGGGGTGTCGGTCAAGCTTTAGAGCCGGGGTTTCCACCTCGTGAAGGATGATGCTGTGCGGGTGGCTGGCCAGCCCTGGCGACGACGATGACCACACCTGCTCGCGGAGGAACCTCCGATAATTGCTTGCGGCGTCGGCTGTGTCGAAGAAGAGAAGTTCCACGATGTACTTCGGGTCGTCCTCGGCTTGAAAGACGTGAACCTCGGTGACGCCAGCCTGCTCCCGCGCGGGCGCACGGTTGGCGAAGTCCCGCAGCCACGTGCCGAGGTCGGCGATCCGGTGTTCGATGTGCAGGACACGCATCGGCAAAGCGTACTGCCCGGCTGCGCCTATGGGTTGCCCGGATGGGAGTGGGCCTAAGGGTGTCATTTTTCGCATCCTGCATTCAGCGCATCGTGATTGCGCTGCGCCGTCGAGCGGTGACCTGCGTCCGTCAGCCCAGCTGAGAGGCTATTGCATGTATGTTGCATGGCTATTAGTAAGCCCGCCTAGATATATAGTATGAGCTGCATAAATACTGGTGCGCGGTACTGGGATTGAAGTAGGCTGTGGGGGGTTAGCGGGTTTGGTGCCATGACCAGCCTTTATGGGCTCTGAACTGGTCATAGCCGACACAGTACCACCGGAATTTCGCGGAAACTCAAC
>NZ_JBKQTQ010000332.1:0-6139 GCF_052143115.1 Mycobacterium sp. | reverse complement strand
TTTGTCGGCCCGGGCTCACGACAAGGTTCTCCGCGTCGCCCGCACCATCGCCGATCTCGAAGGCTCCGACGAGATCAAGCCTCAGCACATCGCCGAGGCGGTGGGGTATAGGTCGCTGGACCGGAGTCTCTGGATGTAGAATCACGCCCTGTCATTGATGACTCGGCCAGGTTGTCACGAACACCCCGTGACCTCACTCCGCAACCCGGCACGGTACTGTTGCCCCGCTTGCCGTCAGGCGGCTCGCAATGTCCAGGATCGGGAACGCAAGTGGCTCGCGCGCGGCACGTTGGACGCTCGCAAGAAGCGGGCCTACGAGTACCAAGCCGCTCGCTGGCGCCGGTCTCCGCGGCGGTGTAACACCTCCGATCCGGCGTCGTCGCGGCCTCCTCCGGAGTGACGATTCCTCCGGTGTGCGCCGGTCGTCAATGATCGCGTTGCCCTCCTGGGGGCTGGTTAACCTCCGGCTCGCCGATCCTCGCCTTTCATCCGACCTTATTCCTGCCTGTCGAGGCCAAGCTCCTATACCAAATCGTCGGACCGCGGGTCAGGTGCACCGGTCCTCGACGCGGTCTCCGACAGTTCCGAAGACAGCATTCGGCGGACAGGGGCTTTGTTTTTGTGAATAAATCATGAAGCCATCCTCAACCAGCCGGCAGAAGTGTTGCGGAAAAAAACTTGTTTTTTTTCTTGCAATTAACTAGTGCGACAGATCAAATGCTGGTTCCCGTCAAGCGAGTAAGCGAATGCACTCGTACGATCAGGTCCAATCCGGGTAGTGCGGTAAGACATACGTCGAATGTCGCCGGAGTCATCGAGATGCCCGATCAAAACACCGATTCCGTGAACCAGGATGCGAATAAGAACGGGAGCGTCGGCGGGGGCGCGCCGCAGATCAGCCTGCCCAAGCCGGGCGGGGCAATCCGGGGGATCGGGGAGACGTTTTCCGTCAATTCGGTGAACGGGACGGGGACCCTCACAGTGCCCATCGCCGTGAGCCAGGGGCGGGCGGGCTCCACACCCGAGCTAACGCTGTCGTACGACTCGGGAGAAGGGAACGGGCCCTTTGGCATGGGCTGGGGGCTCTCGCTTCCCGAGATCACGCGCCGGACCGACCGGGGGTTGCCGCTGTATCAGGACGCCGACGAGTCGGACATTTTCATCCTGTCAGGATCCGAAGACCTGGTCCCCGTACTCGTCCAGGACGCCCAGGGGAACTGGGTGCGGGACGTGACCACGCAAAATGGCTACGTCGTCACGAGCTACCGGCCGCGCGTGGAGGGCCTCTTCGCGCGCATCGAGCGCTGGACGCGTGAGAGCGATGGCGACACCTTCTGGCGGTCGATTTCCAAAGATAACGTGACGACCAACTACGGCACGTCCCTCGCCACCCGCATTGCCGACCCCGCCGACCCCACCCGGATCTTTTCCTGGTTGATCGCCGACAGCCAGGACGACAAGGGAAATGCGATCTCCTACGAGTACGAGGCCGAAGACTCATCCAACGTCGACCTCTCGCAGTCGACCGAGCGCAACCGTAGCGACACGTCCCGATCGGCCAACCGCTATGTGAAGCGGATCAAGTACGGCAATATCCCGTCGCTCTTGACGCAACCGGATATCACGCAGCTCTCGTGGCTGTTTGAGGTGGTCTTCGACTATGGCGAGGGCCACTACCAGGCGCAGCCGCCAGACTCCGAGGGACGCGTCTTCGTGACGGCCTCGGTCGCCGGCACACAGCCGTGGCCGGTGCGGCAGGACCCGTTTTCACGATATCGCTCCTGTTTCGAGATACGAACCTACCGGCTCTGCCAGCGCGTGCTTGTATTCCACCATTTCCCGAAAGAGCTGGGCACAGTCGATTACCTGGCACACGCCGTCGAGTTCACCTACCAGCAGACGCCGATCGCATCATTCATGACGGCCATCACGCGGTCGGGCTTCGTGCGGCAAGACGACGGCACGTTCCTCCAGGGCGCGCTCCCGCCGGTCGAATTCGAATACAGCCAGGCCCAAGTGCAACCGGAGGTTCGCGACGTCGACCCGGCCAGTCTGGCCAACCTGCCATCGACCGTCGACGGCGGCCGGTACCGCTGGCTGGATCTCGACGGCGAGGGGCTCCAGTGCGTGCTCGCAGAGCAGGACGACGCCTGGTACTACAAGCGAAACCTGAGCCCGCTTTCGTTCGCCGTCGACGGCATGGCCGGCACCGCCACCGCTCGGTTCGAGACGCTCACCGAGGTGAGCCGGCTCCCCGCGTTCGCCGAAGCGGGCACCCCGCGCCACCAGTTCCTCGACCTCGCCGGCGACGGGCACAAAGACTGTGTCGTGTTCCGCCGTCCGGGCTCGGGCTATTACAAGCGCGGCAGCGCGGGAGGCTGGAAGCCGTTCGAGTTCTTGCCATCCCAGCCCAACGTCAACTGGGACGACCCCAACCTGAGGTTCATTGATGTCGACGGCAATGGGTTCAGCGACGTACTGATCACCGATCACGAGGCGATCACCTATTATCCGTCGCTCGCCGAGTTCGGTTTCGGCCCGCCCAACCGCGTCTTCAAGGCGACTGATGATGAGGAGAGGGGTCCGGCGATCGTCTTCGCGGACAGTACGCAGTCGATCTTCCTGGCCGACATGTCCGGCGACGGCCTGTCCGACATCGTACGCATCCGCAACGGCGAGGTCTGCTACTGGCCGAACCTCGGCTACGGGCGGTTCGGCGCCAAGGTCGACATGGACCAGGCGCCCTGGTTCGACTCTCCTGACCAGTTCGACCCGCGGCGGCTCCGCCTGGCCGACGTCGATGGTTCCGGGGTCACCGACATCATCTACCTGGCCCGCAACGGCGTCTCGCTCTACTTCAACCAGGCGGGCAACGCCTGGGACGGACCCCGGCGGGTCGCGGACTTCCCGCCGGTCGACGACCTGGCCTCGATCCAGGCCCTCGACCTGCTCGGCAACGGGACCTCCTGCCTGGTCTGGACCTCAGCGCTGCCGGGCGACGCCGGCAGGTCAATCCGCTACATCGACATGATGGGCAGCCAGAAGCCCTACCTGCTCGTGCGGAGCTTCAACAACCTGGGCGCGGAAACGCGGGTCATGTACGCCCCCTCGACCGCTTTCTACCTCGCCGACCGCGAGGCGGGGCGGCCCTGGGCGACGCGGCTCCCCTTCCCCGTCCAGGTCGTCGTGAGTGTCGAGACCCTCGACTGGGTCAGCCGCAGCCGTTTCGTGACCCGTTCCGCCTACCACCACGGCTACTTTGACGGCATCGAGCGTGAGTTTCGCGGGTTCGGCATGGTGGAACAGCACGACACCGTCGAACTGGGCGTCCTGACCCAGACCGGCGCCTTCCCCGATGCCACCAATATCGACGCGGCGTCCTACGTTCCCCCGGTGGTCACCAAGACATGGTACCACACCGGCGCCTACCCCATGGGCACCCGCGTGACGCGGATCTACGATGCCGAGTACTTCAGCGAGCCGGGCCTCACCCCCACGCAATCCCATGCCATGTTGTTGCCGGATTCCGTGCTCCCCGACGGCCTCACCGGCGACGAAATCCACGAGGCGATCCGGTCTCTCAAAGGGGGAATCCTGCGGCAAGAAGTTTACGCGTCCGACGGCACCGCGGCCGCCGTGCTCCCCTACAGCGTATCCGAGCGCAACTACACCGTCTGTCGCCTGCAACCGTTCGGCGGAAACCGTCATGCGGTGTTCTTCACCCACGCCCGCGAGTCGATCGACTTCCACTACGAGCGCACGCTCTACGCCGTCAATGGACCTGGGCAACCCGAGCTCGCTGATCCACGGGTGACACACAGCATGACGCTCGCGGTCGACCCCTACGGGAACGTCTTGCAGTCGGCCGCGATTGCCTACGGCCGCCGTTACAAAGACTCCGATACGCTGCTCACGCCGGACGATCAAGTAATCCAGCAGACGCTGCACGTCACCTACACCCAGAACGCCTTCACGAACCCCATTCTCGAGCCCGACGCGTACCGCACGCCATTGCCGGCCGAGACGAGCACCTACGAGCTGATCAAGGTGACGCCCGACCCCGCCGCCGCCACGCCAGGCGTGACCAACCGGTTTGGTTTCAAAGAACTCTCGTGCAAGATCGCGATAGCCGCGAAAAATGACATTCCCTACGAAGACGTCGACGCCACCGGCGCCACTCAGAACCACCCCTATCGACGCATCATCGAGCACGTGCGCACGCTTTACCGAAAGGACGATCTCACCGCTGGCCTCGCGTTGCGCACGGTTGAGTCTCTGGCGCTGCCGTTCGCGACCTACAAGCTCGCGTTCACCCCCGGTCTGCTGCTTTTATACCAGCGCGGATCTGAGAACCTTTTACCGACACCTGTCAGTACCTTGAGAGACGGAGGAAGCTATGTCCTCAGCGACGATCAGAAAACCCTCGGCCTCTTTCCGGCAACTGATCCAAGCGGTAACTGGTGGATCCCGTCCGGTCAAGTCTTTTACTCCGCCAACCCCGCCGATACGCCCAGCCAAGAACTTGCAAACGCCCAGGCCCAGTTGTTCCTGCCGCAGCGCTTCCGCGACCCCTTCGGCAACAACACGATCGTGACCTACGATGCCTACTCCCTGCTTCTCGTCCAGGTCCAGGACCCCGTCGGGAACATCGTCACGGCGAGCAATGACTACCGCGTGCTGCAAGCCGCCCTCGTGACCGATGCCAACGGCAACCAATCCGCCGCGTCGTTCGACGCCCTCGGGCTCGTTGCCGGTACGGCCGTCATGGGGAAAACCTCCGAGAATTTGGGGGATTCGCTCGCCGGATTCGCCGCCGACCTCACGCAGTCGCAGATCGATCAGTTCTTCACTGACCCGAAGGGCCCACCCGCGGCCGCGCTCCTGGGAAATGCGACATCGCGCATCGTCTACGACATCGGCCGGTTTGCACGCACGCCCAGCACCCCGACCACACCGGCGCCCGTCTACGCCGCGACGATCGCCCGAGAGACTCATGTCAGTGATCTCACTCAAGACCAGACTTCCAAGCTCCAGGTCAGTTTTAGCTATTCAGACGGGTTCGGTCGCGAAATCCAGCGCAAGGGACAAGCGGAGCCGGGTCCGCTCACGCCCGGCGGTACCACTGTGGATCCGCGCTGGGTGGGCAGCGGCTGGACCATCTTCAACAACAAGGGCAAGCCGGTCCGCCAGTACGAGCCGTTTTTCACGGCCACGTACGATTTTGAGTTCGGCGTGATGGTCGGAGTGAGCGCGACCCTTTTCTATGACCCGGTGGGGAGGGTCGTCGCGACACTGCAACCGAATCAGACCTGGGGAAAGGTCGTCTTCGACCCGTGGCGGCAAGACACCTGGGACGGCAACGACACGGTGCTGATCACCGATCCATCGACCGATCCGGATATAGGCCCGTTCTTTCAGCGGATCCCAGCTTCGGATTATATGCCCACCTGGTACACCCAGCGGATCACGGGCGGGCTTGGCCCCCAGGAGCAGGATGCCGCCCAGAAAGCGGCAATCCATGCCAGCACTCCGACAACGGTTCATTTCGACACCATGGGGCGGGCGTTCCTCACGCTCGCCTACAACCGCTACCTGTCGGGTGGATCGCCGGTCGAGGCTCATTATCGGACCGTCGTCGAGCTCGACATCGAAGGGAATCAGCGGTCGATCACCGATGCGCTCGGCCGCACGATCATGACTTACGACTACGACATGCTCGGTACCAAGATCCACTCGGTCAGCGTGGACGCCGGCGAGCGCTGGATGTTGAACGACGTCGCCGGCAAGCCGTTTATGGGCTGGGACAGCCGGAACCATCAGCTCCGGCACGAATACGACGCGGCGCGACGGCCCACGGGCCTGTTCGTCCAGACTGGCAGTAGCCCCGAACAGCTCGCCGAGAAAACCGTTTACGGCGAAGGTCAGCCGAGCGCGTCGCAAGATCAGGCCCTGAACCTGAGGGGCAAGGTTTATCAGCAGTTCGATGGGGCCGGGGTGGTCACAAACAATCAATTTGATTTGGGTGCAATCCGTCTCTCTACAAAGAGGCGATTTACCTAACTCACGGCCCGCGTGGGTGATTTGGAGGGTTCCCTCGGGGGCGTTCTCGACGTTAGAGCCCGTTGTTGGTCATTATTGG
>NZ_JBKQTQ010000331.1:0-13857 GCF_052143115.1 Mycobacterium sp. | reverse complement strand
TCGACCAGATCCTCGCCGTGCTGCCCCTTGATCTGGACGTAGGTGTAGGAGTCGGTGACGTGGAAGCCGGTGGCGTACACGATCACATCCACCTGGTGTTCGCGGCCGTCGGCGGTGACGATGCCGTCGCGCGTGATTCGGCTGATGCCGTCGGTGATCAGTTGGGTCTTGGGGTCCGCGACGGCGCCGTAATAGGTTGAGGAGTTCAGGATTCGCTTGCACCCGATGCGATAGTGCGGGGTCAGTTTGCGGCGCAGCTCGCGGTCCTTCACCGACCGGCGGATGTTGTATTTGCAGTAGGCCTCGATGAACTTCAGCGCGTTCGGCCGCTTGGTCATGCCGAAGGCCAGCGCCTCCTGTGCCCAGTAGATCCCCAGACGCGTCAGCGCGCGTAGCCCGGGGACGTTCCCCATGGCCCGCCGCAGCGCCAGCGGGAGGTCCGGGTTGGACCGCGGCACCACCCACGGCGGGGTGCGCTGGTAGAGCTGCAACTCGGCGACCTGCCCGACGATCTCGGGCACGATCTGGATCGCGCTCGCACCCGTTCCGATGATCGCCACCCGCTTTCCGGTCAGATCGACGCCATGGTCCCATTCCGCGGAATGGAAAGCGGGACCGGCGAATTCGTCGCGACCGTCAATGTCGGGGAAAGACGGGACGTGCAGCGCGCCGGCGCCGGAGACCAGGAACTGGGCGACGTATTCGCGCCCGTCGGTGGTGAACACGTGCCAGCGGTACTCGTCGTCGTCCCAATAGCCGCGGTCTACCAGGGAGTTGAACTCGATGTAGCGGCGCAGCCCGTACTTCTCGGTGATTGCCTTGAGGTAATCCCAGATCTCGGGCTGGTAGGAGAACGGGTTCTTCCAATCCGGCTTGGGCTCGAAGGAGTACGAGTACAGGTGCGACGGGATATCGCACGCGCAGCCCGGGTAGGTGTTGTCGCGCCAGGTGCCGCCGACGTCTTCTGCCTTCTCCAGGATGACGAAGTCCACACCCTGCTTCTGCAACGCGATGGCCATACCCAGACCAGAGAATCCGGTCCCGATGATGACGGTGCGGGTGTGCACCGGTGGCTTGTCGGCTTGCGGCCGAGTATCGGCTTCTGTCACGACGTCGGTCATGGTGAATTGATCTTCCTATTGAGGGCCTGCACCTGCTGCGGTGGTATACCCGGAAAATACCCAGTACCCGGGGTATCGGTTACAACGAGTGTCATCGATCGCTGCGGCCGTGTCAACGCCGTCAACGCGCCAAGGCTCAACTCACGCAGAGTTGCGCGGCACAACATGGTGAATCGGCTGGTCAGGGTCCATCGCGATGCCCAGCGCCTCGGCCGTGCCGACGATGACGCCGATCATGATGGTCGTCAAATGGGCCTCGAACCGCTCACGCGGCATGCGGCGGGGACTATCCGAATCGGGACCCAGCCACCACTCGGTGGCTGAGGCGGCCGACCCGAAGGCCGCGTGCGCGGCCAGTTGGACCGCCGCGGGGTCCAGCTCCATCTCCCGCAGCTCGTTGTCGAACATGTCGGCCATGGCCAACGTGATCTCGCGGCCTTCGTTGAGAATCTGCACCGTCGACTGCGGGGTGGCCGCGGACCCGCCTTGAATAAAGACCCGCAGGACGTTGGGGTGCATGTCGACGAGGGTGACGTACTCCTCGACGCTGCGCCGGATCACCTCCCGGGCGGAGTCCGTTTTCAGGTTGAGCGACGGGAAGATCGCCGCCCACAACATGTCACGCAGACGCTCCCCGATCGCCTGGAACAAGTCGGACTTGTCGTGGAAATGCCGGTAGATCTTCGGTTTGGCGGTGCCCGCCTCCTCGGCGATTTCCCGCACACTCAGCTCGGGCCCCAGCCGGTCGATGGCGCGGAACGCCGCATCGACGATTTCGCTGCGCACCTTCTTGCGGTGTTCACGCCAGCGTTCGCTGCGCGCGTCGACCTTCCGTCCGGGCTTCACGCTCGGGTGCGGTGGTCCGGGTATTCTCACCACAACAAGCACCTTACCCCGTTGGCACTGCTGACCTGGTCAGACGGCGCATTTACAGCATGCAGGACACGCAGCCTTCGACCTCGGTGCCTTCGAGCGCCATCTGCCGCAGTCGGATGTAGTACAGCGTCTTGATTCCCTTGCGCCACGCGTAGATCTGCGCTTTGTTCACGTCACGGGTGGTGGCGGTGTCCTTAAAGAACAGCGTCAGCGAAAGCCCTTGATCCACATGCTGAGTGGCCGCCGCGTAGGTGTCGATGATCTTCTCGTAGCCGATCTCGTAGGCGTCCTGGTAGTACTCCAGGTTCTCGTTGGTCATGTAGGGCGCCGGGTAGTAGACCCGGCCGATCTTGCCTTCCTTGCGGATCTCGACCTTCGACACGATCGGGTGGATCGACGACGTCGAATGGTTGATGTAGGAGATCGACCCGGTCGGCGGCACCGCCTGCAGGTTCTGGTTGTAGATGCCGTGCGCCTGCACGGATTCCTTCAGCCGCCGCCAATCGTCCTGGTTCGGGATGCGGATGTCCGCTTTGGAAAACAACTGCCGAACAGCTTCCGTTTTCGGCTCCCAGGCCTGCTCGGTGTACTTGTCGAAGAACTCCCCCGACGCGTACTTGGATCGCTCGAAACCCTTGAAGTGCGAGCCGCGCTCGATCGCGATGCGGTTCGACGCGCGCAGCGCGTGGTAGAGCACCGCATAGAAGTAGATGTTGGTGAAGTCGACGCCCTCTTCGGAACCGTAGAAGATGCCCTCGCGGGCCAGGTAACCGTGCAGGTTCATCTGCCCGAGCCCGATCGCGTGGGAGTCGTTGTTGCCCTGCTCGATTGAGGGCACCGACCAGATGTGGGTCTGGTCGCTGACGGCGGTCAGCGCGCGGATCGACACCTCGATCGTCTGCGCGAAGTCCGGCGAGTCCATCGTCTTGGCGATGTTCAGCGAGCCCAGGTTGCACGAAATGTCTTTGCCCACTTTGGCATACGTCAGATCCTCGTTGAACAACGACGGCGTCGACACCTGCAGGATCTCCGAGCACAGGTTGGAGTGCGTGATCTTGCCTTCGATCGGATTGGCCCGGTTCACGGTGTCCTCGTACATGATGTACGGGTAGCCCGACTCGAACTGCAGCTCGGCCAGCGTCTGGAAGAACTCCCGGGCCTTGATCTTGGTCTTGCGGATGCGCGCGTCGTCGACCATCTCGTAGTACTTCTCGGTCACCGAGATGTCGGCAAAGGCAACGCCATACACCCGCTCCACGTCGTAGGGCGAGAACAGGTACATGTCGTCGTTGCGCTTGGCCAGCTCGAAGGTGATGTCGGGGATCACCACACCCAGGCTCAGCGTCTTGATGCGGATCTTCTCGTCGGCATTCTCACGCTTGGTGTCCAGGAAGCGGTAGATGTCGGGGTGATGCGCGTTGAGGTACACGGCGCCGGCGCCCTGACGCGCACCGAGCTGGTTGGCGTAGGAGAAGGAATCCTCGAGCAGCTTCATGATGGGGATGACCCCCGAAGACTGGTTCTCGATGTTCTTGATCGGCGCGCCGTGCTCGCGAATATTGCTCAGCAGCAACGCGACTCCCCCGCCGCGCTTGGACAACTGTAGTGCGGAGTTGATCGAGCGCCCGATCGATTCCATGTTGTCTTCGATGCGCAGCAAAAAGCAGCTCACCGGTTCGCCGCGCTGCTTCTTGCCCGAGTTGAGGAACGTCGGGGTGGCCGGCTGGAACCGGCCGTCGATGATCTCGTCGACGAGCTTCTCGGCCAATGCCGTGTCACCGGCGGCCAGGGTAAGCGCGACCATGACGACCCGGTCTTCGAAGCGCTCCAGATACCGCTTGCCGTCGAAAGTCTTCAACGTGTAGGAGGTGTAGTACTTGAACGCGCCCAGGAACGTCGGGAACCGGAACTTCTTGGCATACGCGCGATCCAGCAGGGTCTTGACGAAGTTGCGCGAGTACTGGTCGAGAACCTCACGCTCGTAATAGTTTTCGCGGATCAGGTAGTCGAGCTTCTCGTCCTGGTTATGGAAGAAGACGGTGTTCTGGTTGACGTGCTGCAGGAAGTACTGATGTGCGGCTTCCCGGTCCTTGTCGAACTGAATCTTGCCGTCGGCGTCGTACAGATTCAGCATCGCATTCAGGGCGTGGTAATCCGTCTCGCCCGGCAATGCGCCGTGCCCGGCGGGCGTTACACGCTCTGCAGTTGCGGCGGTTGGTGACACGTGTCGTCCTTCCAAAAGTCAGCTAGGCCCGCGCGGACGGCTTCCACGTCGTCCTCGGTTCCCATCAGTTCGAAGCGGTAGAGGTAGGGAACGCCGCACTTGCCGGAGACCACGTTGCCCGCATAGGCGAATTCGGCACCGAAGTTGTTGTTGCCCGCGGCGATGACGCCGCGGATCAGCAACCGGTTGTGCTCGTTGTTCAAAAAGGCGATGACCTGCTTGGGGACATAGCCGCCGTCATTGATGTTCGGAGTCGCGCGGCCGCCCCCGTAGGTCGGCAGCACCAGCACATACGGCCGGTCCACCTCGATGCGGCCGTGCAGCGGTATCCGCGTCGCCGGAATACCCAGCTTCTGCACGAAGCGGTGGGTGTTCTCCGACACGCTGGAGAAATACACCAGGCTGCAGGACGGCACGGCGATCTCCTCCTGTCCTACTGCGGCGCTGCCGGCTACGCGCTCAGCACCGCACCGGCGAGCGCCTTGATCCTGTCGGGCCGGAAGCCCGACCAGTGCTCGTTTCCGGCCACCACGACGGGAGCCTGTAGATATCCCAGCGCCATCACGTAGTCGCGGGCCTCGGAATCCAGGCTGATGTCGACCTTGTCGTAGGCGATGCCTTGCTTGTCCAGTGCCTTGTACGTGGCGTTGCACTGCACACATGCCGGTTTGGTGTAAACGGTGATGCTCATCGGCCGTACGACTCCTCTGTCGAAGGTGGGAACGAGACACGGACTGGCAACTACTCAGGTATTGCATCTGTACTGATGTTCAGCAGACCGCCGCGCCACAGAATTCCCATCTTGCCGATCCGCGTTCAGCCTGCGTGCGATGCCGGTTGAAGCGGCCCGGCCGACCTGACGAACCTGGGTCTGTCGGTGCCCGAAACACTACACCTAGTGGGTGACGATGAGAAGGTATACAAGATGTTCTGAAAGACATTCATGAAATTCCCTGGTCGTAAGCCCTACCGTCGGCGCGGCTTCGGCGTGTCGTAGATCACAAAATGGTCTCGCGGCGGTATACACCTACATTTACCACCCGGCACCGACAAAACACGCCCGGCCGCATCCGTCCAGCAAAGCGCCCGACGGGTGTGCGGCCCCGGGCAAAGCTCGGTGGCCGCACACTGGTCAGCTGACCTCGGCGACCAGCTTGCCCACCGCATCGCGCACATTGGCTACCAGCTCGGCGTGGTCCCGCGGCGCTTGGCCGTTAAGCGATCCGAACGGCACCGACAGCTTGATCGACTCGACGACGCGCGGACCGGCAACTCCAAAGGACTTGCGAGTCTCGTCATGCGCCCAGACGCCGCCGTAGCGGCCGAACGACCCGCCGATGACGGCCAGCGGCTTGTCCTTCAGCGCCCCGTCGCCAAACGGCCGGGACAGCCAGTCGATCGCGTTCTTGATGACCGCCGGGATGCTGCCGTTGTATTCCGGGGTCACCACCAGGGTGGCATCGGCCTCGGCCGCGACGGCCCGTAGCGCGGTGACCGAGGCGGGCACGTCGGCCTCGTTGTCGATGTCCTCGTTGTAGAACGGCAGCTCACCGAGCTGATCGAAGATGGTCACGGCGACGCCGTCCGGAGCGACGTCGGCAGCCAGCTCAGCGATCTGACGGTTGAGCGACGCGGCACGCAAGCTTCCCACCAACGTCAACACCTTGATGTCCGGCATTGTCTGCTTCCCTTCGGTAGTTGATCTACATCCTTGCATGACTTAAGCGGACCGTGGTCCGGATTATTCCATCCGGGTTAAAGTGCAGGTGTGAGCGCTGTCGACTGGCTGGGCGAGCTGCCCCCCTCCCCGCCGCTGGAGCGCGGCGACGCGGCCCGCAACCGTGCGCTGCTGCTGGACGCCGCGCGCCGGCTCATCGCCGAGCGCGGCGCCGATGCGGTCAGCATGGACGACATCGCCGCCGCCGCCGGCGTCGGCAAAGGCACGGTTTTTCGTCGGTTCGGCAGCCGGGCCGGCTTGATGATGGTGTTGCTCGACGAGGACGAGCGGGCCAGCCAGCAGGCGTTCCTCTTCGGTCCGCCGCCGCTGGGTCCGGATGCGCCGCCGATGGAACGCCTGGTGGCGTTTGGGCGCGACCGGTTGCGTTTTACCCATGCCCACCATGGGCTGCTCTCCGCCGCCAACCGCGACCCCCAGACCCGTTACGGTTCGCCGGTCAACGCCCCCTACATGGTGCTACGCATGCATGTTCGGATGCTGCTGGCCTCGGCCGGGACGACCGGCAACCTCGACGCCCAAACCGATGCCCTGCTGGCGCTGCTCGACGCCGACTACGTCGAGCATCAGCTGAACTATGCCGGCCAGACCCTGCAGACGTTAAGCGACGCGTGGGAAAGCCTGGCGCGCAAGCTGTGTGGACGGTGAGCGACCCGAGTCCGGTGCCGAAAAGGTGGATCCTGCACGTCGACCTCGACCAATTCCTGGCCTCGGTCGAACTACGTCGCCACCCCGAGTTGGCCGGCCTGCCGGTCATCGTCGGGGGCAACGGCGATCCGACTGAAGCGCGCAAGGTGGTCACATGTGCGTCATACGAAGCCCGCGAATTCGGCGTGCACGCGGGTATGCCGCTGCGCACCGCGGCCCGGCGCTGTCCCGACGCCACCTTCTTGCCGTCGGATCCCGCGGCCTATGACGCGGCCTCTGACCAGGTGATGGGATTGCTGCGCGACTTAGGGCACCCGGTCGAGGTGTGGGGCTGGGACGAGGCGTACTTGGCGGCCGACGCCGGGGACGTCAGCGAACTCGCCGAGCAGATCCGCAGCGTCATCTCTTCGGCCACCGGGCTGTCCTGCTCGGTGGGCATCAGCGACAACAAACAGCGCGCCAAGGTCGCCACCGGATTTGCGAAACCGGCCGGCGTGTCCACCCTCAGCGACGCGAACTGGATGACGGTGATGGGCGACCGGCCAGTCGACGCGCTCTGGGGCGTCGGCCCGAAGACCGCGAAAAAACTTGTCGGCCTTGGCATCACAACAGTCTGGCAATTGGCCCACACCGATGCCGAGCTGCTGACGTCGACGTTCGGCCCGCGGACCGGGCTGTGGCTGTTGCTGCTGGCCAATGGCGGCGGCGACGACACGGTCAGCGCCGAGCCATGGGTGCCCCGCTCCCGCAGTCACGTCGTGACCTTCCCGCAAGACCTCACCGATCGAGGCGAAATGAATTCAGCGATAACCGAATTGGCGCAACAGGCGCTGAGTGAGGTGGTAGCTGCGTCGCGGATCGTCACCCGTGTCGCGGTGACCGTCCGCACCGCCACGTTCTACACCCGCACCAAGATCCGCAAGCTCGACAAGCCCACGACCGATGCTGACGTGATCGTCGCGGCCGCGCTGCGGGTGCTGGACCTGTTCGAGTTGGACCGTCCGGTCCGGCTGCTCGGGGTGCGGCTGGAACTGCAGATGCCGCAGTAAATCAGCGCGGTAGGGGTGCCGGCCGGAGCGCCCGGGAGAACACCACGTTGACGTGGCGCATCGCCACGCTGTAGGGCCACCACGCGACTCGTTTGAACGCATACAGCGCGCGGATGTCCACCGAGGTGTAGATCAGGAACCGATTTTTGGCGACCCCGGTCAGGATCTTCTCCGCGGCTTTTTCCGGCGACACCGCGTGGCCGGCGAAGCGATCCACCCAGCGAATTACTGCAGGATCGTCGCGGTCCACGCCGGCGATCTCGACAGTGTTCACCAGCGGGGTCTTGACGGCGCCCGGTACGACCACCGACACCCCGATGCGGTTTCGGGCCAGGTCGAAGCGCAGCACTTCGGAGAGGCCGCACAACCCGAACTTGCTGGCGCTGTATGCGGCATGCCAGGGCAACCCGATCAGCCCGGCCGCCGAGGACACGTTGACCAGATGACCGCCCCGGCGCGCCGCCACCATCGGTGGTACGAAGTTCTCGATGACGTGGATCGGGCCCATCAGGTTAACCGCGACCACCTTGTCCCACTGCTCGTGGGTCAACCGGTCGACCGTCCCCCACGCCGATATCCCGGCGATGTTCATCACGATGTCCATGCTCGGGTGCTTGGCATGAATCTCGTCGGCGAACGCGGCGACGTCGTCGTAGTTGGCGACATCCAACGCCCGATGCTCGGGGACGTGTGCACCTAGCGCGCGAGCATCGGCCACTGTCTGCGCCAGACCGTCGGCATTGCGGTCCGTCAAGTACAGCTCGGCACCTTGGTTAGCGAGCCGCAAAGCGGTCGCCCGGCCGATGCCGCTGGCCGCACCGGTGATGAAACACCGCTTACCCGCGAACGTCGTCTTGGCCATGGGCAATGACGATACCGACGGTAACGGACTAGGTCGTGAGCGAGCCGCCCCACAGCGCGTTGAGCCACAACGCCTCCAGCACCCGCACACCACGCTGCACGTCGCCGTCGGGGCCCAGGAAAGCGGTGTCGCCGGAGAGTGTCTGCGCGGTGGTGACGGCCAGCGTCCGCACCAACGCCGGGATGTCGTCGCTGATGGGGTGGGCGGTGCCGGCCCGCAACTCGTCTTTCACGATGCCGATGATCTGCTGGATCACGCCTTCGACCTGTTGGTCGAGAAGGTCGCGGATCTCTGCGTCGGTGTTGCGGGCGGCGTTGCATGCCGACATCACCGGATCGTTGTGCGCATAGACCGCGGCGGCACTTCCGACCATCCGCTTGGCGAACGCCGCCGGTGATTCGTCTGGGCCGCGGGGCGCAAAGTACTCCGTCATTTCTTCGAGTTCGTGTGTCGCGTCCGCAAGGATCTGGGCCAGCACCGCGTATTTCGAGTCGAAGTAGAAGTAGAAGCCAGAACGGGCCACGCCCGCGCGATCGCTGATAGTGCTCACCGAGAGCTGCGCGAACGGCCTTTCCTCGAGCAGTTCACGCACCGCCTGCACAATGGCCTGCCGCTGCCGATCACCCCGTCGTCGCGGAACCGGCACCACCGCGCCATGATCAGCCGCCCTGCCGGCCTCCTGCTCGATGCGCACCCTTTGACCTTGCACCACACCACGTACAAAAGGAAACTTGACAGCCGTCAAGTTTCATCGAAGGATAGCGGTTGGTGATGCCTGCCACAACGCCGGTCAACCTTCACCGCAGGCGTCGAGGAGGAGTGTCAATGCCGACCATCAGCACCCCGAATTACCTGCTCGATCAGGCGAAGCGCCGGCTGACGCCGTCATTCAACAACTTTCCCGGCATGGCTGCCGTCGAACAGAGGCTGCTGAACGCCGACTGGTCGCCGAGGAAGCTTGCGGATCCGCCGCCGGGCAGCGGGCTCAAGCCGGTCATGGGCGATCGTGGCCTGCCGATCCTCGGCCACCTCATCGAGATGCTGCGGGGCGGACCGGACTACCTGCTATTCCTGTACCAAACCAAAGGTCCGGTCATATTCGGTGACTCACCGGTCGTGCCGGGCGTCGCGGCGCTGGGTCCCGACGCAGCCCAGATCATCTACTCCAACCGCAACAAGGACTACTCCCAGCAGGGCTGGGTGCCGGTGATCGGGCCGTTCTTCCACCGCGGCCTGATGTTGCTCGATTTCGAGGAGCACATGTTCCATCGGCGGATCATGCAGGAAGCGTTCATCCGCTCCCGACTGGTCGGCTATGTCGAGCAGATGGACAAGGTCGTCTCGCAGGTAGTGGCTAACGACTGGGTGGTCAACGACTCACGTTTTCTGCTCTACCCGGCAATGAAGGAGCTCACCCTCGACATCGCGTCGATGGTGTTCATGGGTCACGAACCCGGCACCGACCATGAGCTGGTGACCAAGGTGAA
This sequence comes from Mycobacterium sp., assembly GCF_052143115.1. Classification (GTDB taxonomy): domain Bacteria; phylum Actinomycetota; class Actinomycetes; order Mycobacteriales; family Mycobacteriaceae; genus Mycobacterium. Next base: position 3,855 of record NZ_JBKQTQ010000331.1, on the reverse strand, counting down.
CAAGGCCTTCACAATCACCACCCGCGCCGGAAACGCGATCATCCGCACCAGCGTGCCGCCCTTTACCTGGTGGCGCGGTCTCCAGGCGCGTGAGCTACTCGAGAACTACTTCCGTGAGCGCGTCAAGGAGCGCCGCGGCAAGGAAGGCAGCGACCTACTAACTGTCCTGTGCCACACCGAGGACGAGGACGGCAACAGTTTCTCCGACGAGGACATCGTCAGCCACATGATCTTCCTCATGATGGCCGCGCATGACACCTCGACATCGACCACGACGACGATGGCCTACAACCTGGCCGCCAACCCCGAGTGGCAGGAACGCTGCCGCGACGAATCGGATCGGCTCGGCGACGGTCCGCTGGACATCGAGTCACTGGAGAAGCTGGAGTCGCTTGATTTGGTGATGAACGAGTCGATCCGGCTGGTGACACCGGTGCAGTGGGCGATGCGCCGGACTGTGCGCGACACCGAGTTGCTGGGCTACTACCTGCCTGCGGGCACGAACGTCATCGCGTATCCAGGGATGAACCATCGCCTGCCGGAGATCTGGACGGATCCGCTGAAATTCGACCCCGACCGGTTCACCGAGCCGCGCAGCGAGCACAAACGGCACCGTTACGCGTTCACGCCGTTCGGCGGCGGCCCGCACAAGTGCATCGGGATGACGTTCGGCCAGCTGGAGATCAAGACGATCCTGCACCGGCTGCTGCGCCGCTACCGGCTTGAGTTGCCCCGCGCCGGGTACCAGGCGAAATGGGACTACGGTGGCATGCCCATCCCGATGGACGGCATGCCGATCGTGTTGCGCCCGCTGTAACAGGCTCCGCTAGGCGCTGTCCCCGTACAGCCGGTTCGCGCAGGCAATGACCGCATACAGCGCCGACTGCGTCGGGTCCTCCGACCAGCCCATCGCCCACTCGGCCCGGCAGCCGTCGCTGCCCTGGATGAAGGTCGCGGTCGTGTCCTCTGACCGCAGCTGATGAAAGCGCAGCATCTCCACGGCGATGCCATGGTCGTAGAGCATCGCAGTCAGCGCGGCAACCGGGCCTGTCGCGGTCGCGGTCGCAGTCTCGATGCAATCGCCGAACCCCAACGTGGCCCGGAATGTTCGGGCCTGCGGACCCAACCGGGTGGCGGGACGCTCGGTGTCAGTGCATTCCCAGTGACCCAGGCGCAGTGGCCCGGCGCTGGGAGCGTAAGTCTCGGTGAATGTGCTCCACGACATGGTGCGGGCGTCCTCCCGAAGTCCGCGCGGTAGCGGGATGCCGTCGAAACGGAAGGTGGGCGATTCGAATGCAGCGAACGCGATGTCCGCGTCGGGCAAGTCGGTGATTGTCATGTGCCGGTCTTCTCTGGTCTGCAGTGGCGACCGACGAGTAGTAGCTTCCGACCCACAGCGGGGGGTCGGTCTGGATCAGAACCCGCTGCGGGTGCTGGCTACTACGAGAAGATGTTGCACGATCGCCGAGGTTAGACGCTCATCGGCACCCGATGCAACTTCATTATTTTCTGCGTCGAGATTGCCGCCAGGGTCGTCGTCGGCGCCGAATCGCAGCCCTCAGTGCAATCTGGCGAAGGAACGCCGCGTCGTAGGTGTAGAACGGTGCTCATGGGCCTGCCCTGCCCTCGATGCGCCGCGTTGGTGAGCCGCCATGCATGAGCTGTCGCTGTGCCAAGCGATCGCCGGGGTGGTCAAACCGTACGCCGACGGTCGCCACGTCGATATCGTCCGCGTCAAGATCGGTGCGCTGCGCCAGGTGGTGCCCGACTCGCTGACGTTCTGCTGGACGCTGGTCCGCGACTATGAGGACATGCCCGACGCCGAGCTGGAGCTCGAGCTCGTCACCGCCGAGGTGCAGTGCCGGTCGTGTGGGCAACGTTCGACGATCACCTCGCAGTGGTCGCTGCTGTGCCCGGGGTGCGAGAGCGCCGATGTCGAGGTGCTGCGCGGTAACGAGTTCTTGGTGACTTCGCTGGACGTTTCGTGAAGAGCCGGTGAAAGGTAGAGCACATGGGCAGGTTTCATCGACACGACGACGGCACGGTGCACACCCACGACCACGCCGAACACCCGCACGAGCATCACGACCAGGGAGACCACAGCGGCTACGAGACCGGCTCGCAGCGCATCGACGTGCTGGAGTCGATCTTCGCGGAAAATGACGTCCGCGCCGACTACAACCGAAAAGCGTTTGAAAGCAACGGCGTTCGCGCGCTGAACCTGATGAGCTCACCCGGCTCGGGCAAGACGACGGTGCTGGGGGCGACGTTGGACGAACTCGCCGGCGAGTTCGCCGTCGGGGTGATCGAAGGCGATATCGCCACCGACCTCGACGCGGCCAAGCTCGGTGGCCGGGGCGCTCAGATATCCCTGCTCAACACCGGCAACGGGTTCGGCGGCGAATGTCATCTCGACGCGCCGATGGTCAACCGCGCGCTGCAGGGACTGGACCTCCCCGACCTAGACCTGGTGATCATCGAAAACGTCGGAAATCTGGTGTGCCCGGCCGAGTTCGACGTCGGCGAGCACGCCAAGGCGATGGTCTATTCGGTTACCGAGGGCGATGACAAACCACTGAAGTACCCGGTCATGTTTCGCGCTGTGGACGTGGTGCTGCTCAACAAGATCGATCTGGTTCCGTATTTGGACGTCGACGTCGACTGCTACACGGCCCGCGTCCGCGAGGTCAATCCAACCGCGACGATTTTGCCGATCAGCGCCCGCACCGGCGCCGGAATGTCCGCCTGGTTCGGTTGGCTGCGACGGTTCATGGCAGCCGCAGCGACCTGAGTGCACGGTGGCGCCCCCGGCGGCGGGTGGCGAAACGGGCGAATGGAAATCGCTTGACTGGCAACACATGCGACTAATTCGCAAGAAGGCAAATGTGTTGCTGATCGGCACGCATCACTGATGGCCCAAGACGGCGAACGAGAGCTCACAATACGCCGCGGCAGGCGAGATCAAGGCGAAAATCCGGAAACCCGTACGAGGCCTCCGAATTTGCCAGGACATCGTTGACAAGGCAGTTCGGCGAGAGTAGACCCAGGAAATAGCGCCGCGTAAGCGGGCCGACCGTCGACTCCCGCGGTGCGAGGGGCCTTAGCCCGGGCCCCGGAAAGCTGCCGTATGCCAACAGAAGCAGCAGTCAAAGCGGAAGAAACATTGATCCACGTTCTATGGATCAACGCGGGTCTCAGTTGTGATGGCGATTCGGTGGCGCTGACTGCCGCCACCCAACCGAGCATCGAGGAGATTGCGCTGGGCGCACTCCCCGGACTGCCTAAGATCGCCGTGCACTGGCCTCTGATCGACTTCGAATGCGGCCCCACCGGCGGGGCCGACGATTTCCTCGAGTGGTTCTTCAAGGCCGATCGCGGTGAGCTCGAACCGTTCGTACTCGTCGTGGAAGGTTCGATTCCCAACGAGGCGCTCAAGAGCGAGGGCTATTGGTGCGGGTTCGGCAACAACCCGGCCACCGGGCAGCCGATGACCACCAGTGAGTGGCTCGATCGGCTCACCCCCAAGGCGACCGCGGTGGTCGCGGTGGGCACCTGCGCCACCTACGGCGGCATCCACGCGATGGCCGGCAATCCGACCGGCGCAATGGGCGTGCCCGACTACCTGGGCTGGGAATGGAAGAGCAAGGCCGGAATCCCGATCGTCTGCGTCCCGGGCTGCCCGATCCATCCGGACAACCTGTCGGAGACACTGACCTACCTGCTCTACATGGCCACCGGGCAGGCACCGATGATCCCGCTCGACGACGCGCTGCGGCCACAGTGGTTGTTCGGCAATACCGTGCACGAGGGCTGTGACCGGGCCGGCTACTACGAGCAGGGCGACTTCGCCACCGA
>NZ_JBKQTQ010000330.1:0-48545 GCF_052143115.1 Mycobacterium sp. | reverse complement strand
AACCGCACGCTTGCCGACGACCTTGCCAAAGAAGTCCTAGCCACATGGTTCGATACCGAACCGGACGGCCGGGGCGACGCTGGTGTCGCCGACCTCGCCGCGGTCGAGGGTCGCAACCGACACTAGGGCCTCGCCGTCGGTTTCGAGGGTGCGGTCGATCCGATAATTAAGAACGCTTCAGGCCCGGTAGGCATGGCTGTTCTGTCGGAATTAATAATCACGCCGATTTCGACGCAGTGATATGCCTGGTCCGGCCTATAAGGTAGTCGGACTAACTGCCATTGAGAATGAATTGACACAAAGTTGCCACCCATGCCTCAAACGCCGGAACCGACGTCGAACCGGTCACGGTTCTGGTCGCGCATTCCGGTCCTCAATCTCGTCGGTGTGGCGGCCGTGCTCTTGGCCGCCGTTTTGATCACGGTGAGGAATCTGCCGGACAACACGCCGAACCAGCTCCTCAACGTCTCCTATGACCCAACGGTCGAAGTTTATGCGGCACTGGATAAAGCGTTCACGCAGCAATACCGCAAACAAACCGGCGTAACGCTGGACATCAAGGAGTCACACGGTGGCTCGGGCCGCCAAGCGCGCGCCGTGGTCGACGGCACCGAAAAGGCCGATGTGGTGTCTCTCGCGCTCATCAGCGACATCGACATCCTGAGCAAGCGCGGGCTGATCACCCCGGATTGGCAGAAGCGCCTCCCGAATAACTCGGTGCCATACACATCGACGGTGGTCTTTGTTGTCCACAAAGGCAATCCGAAGGGCATTCACGATTGGCCCGACCTCGTCAAAGACGACATCGGCGTCGTCACCCCCAACCCGCGTACGTCAGGTAACGGCCAGCTGAGCGTGCTGGCGGCGTGGGGCTCGGTCACCACGCGGGGCGGTAGCCCGGCACAGGCGCTCGCCTACCTGCATGCGCTGTACCGTCGCGTCGCGGCGTTCGACGCCGGCGCGCGCGCCTCTGCCACCAGCTTCTCGGTTCAGCGCATCGGCGATGTTCATCTGGCCTGGGAAAACGAGGCGCTACGCGAGGTCGAAGCCAGCAACAACGAGCTCGAGATCGTCTATCCGCCGGTCAGTATCCGCGCCGAGCCAGCGGTCACCTGGGTCGACGCCAACCTCACCGACAAGAAGACCGCCTCCTACGCCAAGGCCTATCTCGAGTATCTGTTCATCACCCCCGCCCAAGAGGTGTTCGCGCAGTATGGTTACCGGCCGATCGACTCCGGGATCCTGGCCAAAAACGTCAACCGGTTGCCGGCTATCAAGCTTTTTCCGATTTCCTCGATCGCCAAGGACTGGGACGATGCGCGACAGAAGTTCTTCGGAGACAACGGCATTATCGACAATCTCGCAGTGCCAGCGACAGTCGGCCCTCGCGTCTAAATACAGCCGGCCGTAGAGAGTGAAACCGTGGGCCCCGCAGTAAATTACGACTGGACTACAGGCCGGCGCGATCTGATCGCCGGCCTCACCGTTGCGGCCGTCTCACTGCCGCAGGGCATGGCATACGCCCTGATCGCAGGCGTCGATCCGAAGTTCGGCGTCTACTCGGGTCGTCGTCGCATCTGATCAACGGACCGACAAGCGCCATCTCCTTGCTGGTTTTCAGTTCCCTCGCCTTCATCGACCTCGACAACCGCACGGCCGTCTTCGAGGCATTGTTCCTGATCGCTGTGCTGGCGGGCACATTCCAGATCCTCATCGCGGTCTTCAGGCTCGGCGATTTGACGCGTTACATCTCTGAGTCGGTGATTGTCGGCTTCATGGCCGCTGCGGCCTTCTTGCTCGGCGTCGGCCAAATCGGTAACGCGCTGGGGGTGAAAGCCAAGGGCAACGGCAATATGCAGGTGTTACACCGGTTGTGGCTGACCGTGTTTCGCGGCGAAGCAATCAACCTGCGAGCGGTGTTGCTCAGCGTCACCGCCGTCGCGCTCGCGGTGGTGCTGCGCCGGATAGTCAAGCGCTACGGCTGGCCGCAGATCGACCTGCTGACCGTTCTCGTGGTCGCGGCGCTGATTGCGTACGCGGCCGGGTGGTCGATCTCCGGCGCCGATGGGAAGACGGCGGTGCCGCTATCTTTGAAAATTCCTCAGAGCCTGCCCTCCCCGCATATTCCGCACGTCGACTTCTCCACGCTCGGTGAGCTTTCGCGAGGCGCGTTGGCGGTCGCGTTCGTCGGTCTGATCGAGGCCCTCTCCATTGCCAAGGCTATCGCGCATCAGAGCCGGCAAAAAGTCGATTACAACCGGCAAATCCTGGCTGAGGGGCTGGCCAACCTGACCGGTGGGTTTTTTCAGAGCCTGCCTGGGTCGGGTTCGCTGACACGCTCGGCCATCAACTTTCAGGCCGGCGCCGTCACGCGGTTCTCCGGAATCGTCGCGGCCGCCGCCGTGTCGGTCGCGCTGCTGCTCTTCGCTCCTTTGCTGCATTACATACCTCAAGCCGCCCTGGCCGGATTGCTGCTCATCACGGCGGTGCGACTTGTCGACTACCGGCGATTGATCGACACGGTGAAGGCCTCGCGCTACGACGCCGGTCTGGTGTTTATCACCGCACTGACCGGAGTGATAATCGACCTCGACAAGGCGGTCCTACTCGGGATCGGTTTATCGGTCCTGCTATTCGTTCCGCGCGCAGCCAAACTCAAGGCGTCCGAACTGATCGTCACACCCGAGCGAGTGGTCCGCGAACGGATACCCGGCGATCTCGTCGACCCGTCGGCCGTGATCTACGACCTCGAAGGAGAGCTGTTCTTCGGGGCCGCACCTGATTTGGACCGCTACCTCGACACGTTAGAGGAGCGGGTAAGAACAAATGCTGCGAAATTCGTTGTGCTGCGGCTTAAACGGGCGCGACATCCGGATGCCGTGTGTGTCGAGCGATTGCTGCGGTTTGTGCGAGAGCAAGAGGAACACGGATTAACGGTCCTACTCGCGGGCGTGCGACCTGACACGCTCACCGTACTGCGCAACATGGGGCTGCAGCGCTGGCTGCCGGCCGAGCAGGTATTCCCCGAAGAGGACACCGAGTACTCGGCGACCCTCAAAGCAGTGCGCTACGCCCGCACGAAACTGGCAGTCGACAGTACACACCCTATTTCGACGAATGCGATCAACCACCATCCGAATCCGGTCCTCTACTACCTTGTCTGACAACCGATACGCGAAGTCCCTGTGCAATGAGCACACCAACGCCGTCGGCTAGACCTTGACCGGCACGTACCCCGTCAATCCGCCGTCGATAACGAACTCTGAGCCTGTCGCGTAGGAAGACTCGTCGCTGACTTGCCGCGGAGCTGCAAGCCGCAGGCTAGGATTGCCTTTCGTGCTGATCAGTTTGCTTGCCGGACTCTCCAACAAGTCACCTCTCGACAGCTGTATCCGTGAGCTCACCCAAGCCCGCGACGACGGGTTCGAGCGGGTCTGGATGACGCAGATGCCGTACGACTGCGACCTGCTCACAGTGCTGGCCGCCGCAATGCACGAGGTGAGCGACATCAAGGTCGCCAGCGGGGTCGTGCCGATCCAGAACCAGCACCCCATGCTGATGGCGCAGCGGGTGTTGACGCTCAACCAGATCGCCGGCGGACGATTCACCCTCGGTATCGGGGTCACCCACCGCGCCGTCACCGAGGGAATGTGGGGGATCTCCTGGGACCGGTCGGTGCGACGCCTCAGCGAATACCTTGATGGGCTGCTTCCGCTGCTGGCCGGGGAACAGGTCAATGCGACCGGCGAGATGTTGACAACCAGAGGCGCGCTCCAGATTTCTGGCGCGCCCACGCCCGACGTGTACGTCGCGGCGCTGGGCCCGCAGATGCTTCGGCTGTCCGGCCGCCGCACCGCCGGAACCATCACCTGGATGACCGGACCGAAGACGCTCAAGGAGCACATCGGGCCGACCATGCGCGCCGCGGCGGCCGAGACCGGGCGGCCCGATGGAGCTGTCAGCGTCGCCGCAGCCCTGCCCATCGCCGTCACCGACGACGTGGCCGCAGCGCGTGCAGTGGCGGCCGAGCAGTTCGTGATGTACGGCCACTTACCCTCCTATCGCGCGATGTTGGATCGCGAGGGTTACGCGGGACCGGAGGACGCCGCGCTCATCGGCGATGAGTCCACAGTGCACGACAGGCTCGATGAGGTGCGCGCCGCAGATGTCGACGAGTTCGTCGCGATTGCGTTCGACCCATCGCCCGAAGGCCGGGACAGGACGCGGGCGTTCCTGCGCAGCAGTGCTTCGCCCTGACAGAACCCTAAGCGGAGATTAGGGACTCAGCCTTGTTAGCCGGTGTCGGCCATGGTGAAGGGACCGGCCGCTGCCGGACGATCTGTGGCCACCAGAACCACTTGCCCAGCAGCGCGGCAATCGACGGCGTCATCAGTGACCGGACGACAAGCGTGTCGAACAGCAGGCCGAGGCCGATCGTGGTCCCGACCTGACCGATGACTGTCAACTGGCTGACCGCCATCGTCATCATCGTGAAGGCGAACACCAGCCCTGCCGAGGTGACGACCGATCCGGTGCCGCCCATCGATCGGATGATCCCGGTATTCAAGCCGGCGTGGATCTCCTCCTTGAACCGCGACACCAGCAGCAGGTTGTAGTCGGCGCCGACCGCGAGCAGGATGATGACCGACATCGCGAGCACCATCCAGTGCAGTTCGATGCCGATGAGGTGCTGCCAGATGAGCACCGAAAGTCCGAAAGATGCGCCCAGCGATAGCACAACGGTGCCCACGATCACCGCCGAGGCCACCACGCTTCGCGTGATGATCAGCATGATGATGAAAATCAGGCACAGCGATGCGATTCCGGCGATCAACAGGTCGTAATCGCTGCCGTCGTGCATGTCCTTGAAGGTGGCCGCAGTGCCGCCCAGGTAGATCTTCGAGCCTTCCAGCGGCGTGCCCTTAAGCGCCTCTTTCGCCGCCTTCTTGATCGCATCGATATGCGAAATCCCTTCCGCCGTCATCGGATCACCGTCGTGGCTGATGATGAACCGGACGGCGTGGCCGTCGGGGGAAAGGAAATTCTTCATACCGCGCTTGAACTCGGCGTTGTTGAAGGTCTCCGGAGGCAGGTAGAACGAGTCGTCGTTCTTGGATCCGTCAAATGCCTTACCCATGGCGCTGGAGTTTTTCTGCGCCTCCGTCTGCTGGTCCTGCAGACCTTTTTGGGTCGAGTACATCGTCAGCATCGTCGTCTTCATGCTCTTCATGTTCGCGATCATCTCGGGCATCAGCGCGGTTAGCTGAGGCATGAGCGTGTCGAGGTGATCCATGATGGGTAGCAGGCTCTCGATGTCGTCGGTCATCGTGTCGATACCGTCGAGCCCATCGAAGACGGACCGAAGAGACCAGCACACCGGGATGTCAAAGCAGTGCTTCTCCCAGTAGAAGTAGCTGCGGATAGGTCGGAAGAAGTCCTCGAAATCAGCCATGTGATCCCGTAATTCGGCAACATCGATGGTCATGTCGTGCATCTTTCGCACCATGGCATGCATATCGTCGGTCATCTGCTGGGTCAGGCTCTGCATCTTCACCATGCTGTCGATCGTGGTCTGCATCTCGTCGGCCTGCTTGAGCATGTCGACCATCTGATCTTGTTGGTATTTCTGGTTCAGCTGCTGGGTGACGCCTTGCATGCTGATCTGAAAGGGGATCGAGGTGTGCTCGATCGGTGTGCCCTGGGGCCGGGTGATGGCCTGCACGCGCCCGATGCCAGAGACTCGGAAGATCGCCTTGGCGATTTTGTCGATGACCAGGAAATCTGTGGAATTGCGGAGGTCATGGTCACTTTCGATCATCAGCAGCTCGGGATTCATCCGCGCCTGGGAGAAGTGTCGATCCGCGGCCGCATAGCCGGCGTTGGCCGGCAGATCGGCGGGCAGGTACCTGCGGTCGTTGTAGTTGGTCTGATACCCGGGCAGGGCGAGCAGGCCGACGAGTGCCACCCCGATCGTCATGATCAGGATCGGGCCGGGCCATCGGACGACGACCGCGCCGATCTTGCGCCAGCCGCGAATGCGCTGCGTTCGCTGGGGCTCGAGTATCTGCCGGAAGCGCGTTGCCACAGAGATGACCGCAGGGCCGAGCGTCAATGCCGCCGCGACGACGACCACCATGCCGATGGCCAACGGGATACCCAGCGTCTGGAAGTAGGGCAGGTTGGTGAAGTGCAGGCAGAACGTCGCGCCGGCGATGGTCATGCCCGACCCGAGTACAACGTGTGCGGTGCCGCCAAACATGCTGTAGTACGCATCTTCTCGGGACTCGCCTACACCGCGGGCTTCCTGATAGCGGCCTATCAGAAAGATCGCATAGTCGGTGGCCGCCGCGATCGCCAATGTGACCAACAGGTTCGTCGCGAACGTGGAGAGCCCGATGATCTTGTAGTAGCCGAGGAAGGCGACCATTCCGCGGGCGGCAGCGAGCTCGAGCATGACCATCGCCAGCGTGAGCAGCATCGTGATGATCGACCGGTAGACCAATAGCAGCATCGCAATGATGACCAAGAACGTGACGGTTGTGATCACTTGCAGGCTGCGGTCACCGGCGATGTGTTGATCCGCCGACAATGCGGCAGGTCCGGTCACGTAGGCCTTGACCCCCGTGGGTGCAGGCACGCTTTTGACGATCTGTTGGACGGCCTCGACCGATTCGTTGGCCAGCGCTTCACCCTGGTTACCGGCGAGGTAGACCTGGACGTAGGCGGCCTTGGCGTCGTTGCTTTGGGCACCTGCCCCGGTCAGCGGATCGCTCCACAGGTCCTGAACGTGTTCAACGTGTTTGGTGTCGGCCTCGAGCTTTTTGACGATCTGGTCGTAGTACGTGTGCGCCTCGTTGCCGAGCGGATTTTGGCCCTCCAGAACGATCATCACCGAGCTGTTCGACTTGTACTCGCCGAATACCTCACCCACGTGCTTGGTCGCGATTACCGATTGCGCGTCGTCGGGGCTCATCGACACCGAGCGCATCTGCCCGACGATGTCGAGCTGCGGGACAACGGTGTTGAGCACCACGATGATCGCGATCCAGCCCAGGATGATGGGTACGGCAAACGTGCGGATGAAACGCGGAATCGTAGGCCGCGCTGCATGTTTGGCGACGGGAATGGCGTCGGTTCGGGCGTCGTCGAAGCGTGCGCTCATGCTGATTTCACCAAGCAGAAGGTCAGGGCGTGCACACCGTTAGATATTTTCTCGGCCTTGACCTCGTTATCGATGGTGATACGGCAACCGAGGTAATCACCGTCGCTTTGTGCCGAGATGTTCGGGAACACCGAAGGGGCGGTCGTACTGAGCACCAACGTCCACGGCAGCGGCGCTCCGTCTATCCGCTGCGGATCGGCGCTGAGATCTAGATAGTTAACGTTGGCGCGCGGCGCCGATCCGAAGATCTCGTATTTGACGACCTTGGGTTTGAACGGCTTGGAGTCGTCTACCCGTGCGCTGGTCACGCCGGCGGCGTTCTCAGCGCCGAAGAACGACTTGACCCGTGCCACGGTGAAGCCACCGACCACCATGACCGCCGCAATCAACAGCGGCAGCCACGCGTTGCGGACAACCTTCGATAACTGCACCTAGATGCTTTCTCTCCACGAGTTACGTTGCACCACAACGAGCTTCGGTAGTTGCAGGGACTCACGCGGTCGCCCATGCGTGGGCGGGTACCGTTGTAAGACCATACTACATAATGTGCATCTTTTGCAGAATGTGCAACAATTACCAGCGGTGTTTCAGATCACTTCGTGAAAATGCTGTTGACCAGCGCAGCAGCGCGCTCGACGTAGGGCATCGGTGTGTCCTCCGCATCCTTGGGCCCGCCGCTCGTCCAGCTCTCGATGCCGGAACGCACGGCCGTCAATGCCAGCGCAGAGATCAACGCGGGTATCTCGTCGTCGGGCCCCATCGCTTGGCGACGGGCGACGATGTCGGTCAAGTGTTTTTGAAACCGCTCCAAGTCGGCCAGGAAGGCAGACAACACCGCAGGGGTCGTTTTGGCGAGTTCCAGCATGCCTTCCGCCTGTTCGCGCGCCGGGGGCATGTCGCGGAGATGGTGTGCCGCCAGGGTGATCAGCTCTGCCAGGACCACTGAATAGGGGGCAGGTCCGGCCGCGACGAAATCGGCGACCAGCTCTGGCGGTATGTCAGAGGGGCCGTAGGCGATCGCCGACTCTTTGTTCGGGAAGTAGTTGAAGAACGTGCGCGATGAAATCCCGGCCTCGACACAGATTTCTTCGATGGTCACCTTGTCGAAGCCGCGCTCGCGCGCCAGCCGCACCGCGGCATCGCGGATATCCGCGCTGGTCTGACGGCGGCGCCGTTCGCGCAGGCCCATCTGAGTCCCCACCCGCCCATCGTTGCACATAATGCAAACATTGCAGCCAAATGGCGTCGAGCCTGTTGGCAGAGCGTGATCGGTCGGCGGCTCAAGCCACGCGAGTTGTTGGACTGTCGATCACGGAGTATTCGGTCGCGTCGCCGGCGACTACCCGGCTCGGCTCACCGTGCACGCTCACCGGGATATCGCCGGCCAGCGTAATCCGGTGCATCCGGCGGGGCTGCTTTCCGTAATCGGAGACGGCGTAGTGCTGGGTCGCACGGTTGTCCCACATCGCGACGTCGCCGAGTTCCCAGTTCCATCGAATCGTGTTCTCTAGCCAGGTAATACGATCCTGGAAGATCCGGAACAGGGCCTGTGACTCGCTGCCGGTCACGCCCAAAATGCGCTTGACAAAGTTACCGAGGAGCAGCGCCCGCTCGCCCGTCTCCGGATGCACCCGCACCACCGGATGGTGCGTTTCGAAATGTGCCGAATGAAATTCGGCAGCGTACTTCAACACCGCGTCGGGGTTGGACTGTAACGCCGCCAACTTGGCCGGATCGATTTGGGCGTAGTCGAACTCGTTGCTATGCATCGCCCACAGGCTCTCAGCGAGCTGCTGCAGAGGCTGCGGCAACTGCTGGTAGGCAGCCACGGTCGACGCCCAGGTGGTGGTGCCGCCGTAGGAGGGCAGTTCGACGGCGCGCAGGATGGAGGCTTTGGGAACCCGGTCAACGAAGGTGACGTCGGTGTGCCACTGGTTGGCGCCTTGACCGTCGAAAGACTCCAGCCGCATGACCCGGCTTCCTTCGAATTTCAGGGTGGGGTGCGGGGTCGTTGGGACACCCAGGCTTTCCGCGAAGGCGAAGTGTGACTCGTCGTCCAGGTGCTGCTGACCGCGGAAGAACAACACTCTGTGCTGTGCGAGTGTCCGATTGATCGCGGCCGCGGTTTCAGCATTGAGTTCACCGAGTCGCACGCCCTCGACCCGCGCACCGATGTTCTCGCTCAGCTTCACCACACGGAGATCACTGCTCATGGCCGTCCCTTCCCGTCTTTCATCGTGTAGGCGGCTGTCTACACGACGGTCATCCGCTACTGTACACAGATGGCTACATCGCAGGCAACTGTCGCGGTCACCGCGAAACCAATCGGCAAAGAGGAGGTCGTCGCCGCCGTCCTGGAAGCGGCAGGCGAGCTATTCGCGGAGAAGGGTCCGGCTGCCACATCGATTCGTGAGGTCGCCGCACGGGCCGGGGTGAACCACGGCCTGCTGCATCGCCATTTCGGGAGCAAACGCCAACTGCTCGCAGCGACTCTGCAGCATCTCGCCGATTCCGCGGCGGCGCTGCGTGATTCCGGGGCGCCGGTGGAGCAACTGGAGGCCGCGCACGAACATCAGGCGCGCGTCATGGTGCGTTCGACGCTCGACGGATTTCCCATCGAAGAACTCCAGAAGCGCTTTCCCGGGATGGAACGGTTCCTGGACCAGGTGAGCCCCGGCCACACCGACGAACGCGAGGCACGGTTGTCGGCCGCCCACGCGATGGCATTGCAATTCGGGTGGGGGCTGATGGCCCCAACCTTGCGGGTCGCGTTCGGCCTCAAGGACCTCAGTGATGCCGAGATCCGGGAAGCAGTAGCAGAGCAAGTTGCGAAAATCGTTGCACCGCAATGACTGACCACCGCGACAGCTCAAGCGGTGTCAGCGAACGCCAGTCTCACCTGAAGTCGCGTGGCCCAACCGAGCGGAGACATCCGTTTGCGCATCGGAGTGCGACAAAACGAAGTGCCCGAACAGCCCGGTGACGTGCAGGACCCGTTCCAGGATAGGCGGTCGGTGGTCGAGATGAAGACGGACACCTGCCTGGGAGGTGCGGCGGTAGATGAGAAGCAGGCCGGACAGGGCCGCCGAGTCGAGAAACGTCAACCCGTCGAAATCGAGATGCAGATTCGCCAGGTCGACCTGTTCGCCCAGTAACCGCGTTGCGGTGTCGACCACCTCATCGACGGTCAAGTAGTCGAGGTCACCAACGACCCGCAAGCAGGCCGATCGTGCTGTCGTGGTGATAGTCAGGGAAAGAGTCATGCAGCGGCACCAATAACACTCGTGGTTGCGGTACGGACTTCAGAGAGACTCAAGCCGTGTACCTTCCCCGGGTGTGGCCGTCGACCACGCTGAGGTGTGTGCGGCGCGGGGCGGTAATGGCCACGACGGCAATGTCGTCGTGGACCTCCTGACCGACCCACTGCGTGGCGAGCACCATGACGCGTTCGACCACCGCCTCGGCCGGCATTCCGGCACACTCGGCCAGCGCGGCCTTCAACCGCTGCTCGCCGAACATGTACCCGCCCAGCGAGTCGCCCCGTGCCTCTATGACTCCATCGGTGTACAGCACACACGTCTCGCCGGGCGCCAGCGAAGTTTCAAACGACCGCACTGTGATGCTCGGCAAAGCGCCGACGAGCGTGCCGCGGGTATCAGCCTGTTCCACCTGCCCGCCGTCGCGCACGATCAGCGGTGGCAAGTGGCCGGCGCAGGTCAACCGCAGGCCCACCTCGCCGTCTCGGTGGGCGACCGAGGCCAGCACCAAGGTAGCGATACGGGCGTGTTCGGTGGAAAGCATTGCGCCGTTGAGTAATTCGAGCACAGCCCCGTGGTCTCCGGCCAGTGGCGTCAACGCCTGCAGCGTGTTGCGGATCTTGCCAGTGAGCATGGCGGCATCTAGTCCCTTGCCGCACGCATCGCCCAGCACCACCAGCGTCTCGCCTTCGGGGGTCGCCGCGGCGTGTAAGTCGTAGAAGTCGCCGCCAACGACCTCGTAATTCTCCGAAGCCCAGTAACCGCCGGCGAACTCAATTCCGTGCACCGGGTGTAACTGCGGAGGCAACAGATCGCGCATCAGCGTGCGGGTGGTCGCGGCCTGCTCCGCATACAGCCTTGCGGCAGACAACGCCGCGCCGGCCCGCGCGGCGAACAATCGCGCAAGCACCGCTTCGCCTTCGCTGAAGACCGCCTGGTCGGTATGCCGCAGCAGCACCAGCGCTCCTGCCGAAACACCGTGCCCTGGCAGCGGAGTGATCATCGCCGACCCCACCGCCCCGGTAAAGCTATGCGGGATTAGCCAATCCGGCAGTGTCGAGGGGTCGATCCAGCGTGAGGGAACCGGCGGGAACCCGCGCAGCGCCTCACTCAAACCTGGGACCACTGTCGGATCAGCATTGACGCTGCGCTGCTCCACCGCACCGGATGAGTCACTGTAAAAGATCGGCATCCGTCGGCCGCGGCCTGCAGGCCCTACCACCACCGCGGCTCCCGCTAGGTGTCGGGCCGCCATGTGCACGGTGGCTTCCCGGCAGCGATCGATGTTCACTGACGCCGTCAACACCGACGACGCCTCGAGCAGAAACGCCGCGCGTTCCTGCTCGCGCGCCAGCGCGTGCTGCGCCTCCCGCAACACCTGGCCGGAATCCTCGACCAGCGACCACGCCACCTCTCCGTCCGGAAGCATCGCCGGGTGCGCGTCGAACTTACGCTCGCCCACGCAGCCGGATACGAAAGACAACCCCTGACCGTCTGGAGCCGAAGATGGCTGCACGAGAAGGTCGTGTGCTTGCGACAGCCACCCAGCCGTGTCCTCGACGCGACTGCCCGGTATCGCCGCGGGCAACAAGGACTGGGCTGATGCACTTGATGCCCGGACCACTCCTGCCTGGTCGACGACCAGCGTGGGGCAGGGAACGTACGTCCACAGCGATTCAAGATCGGTCTCGACATCTACGGGAGACCGCTTTTGCATGGCAATTGACCTACGAATCGTCGTATCGACTTAACTAGCGTTAGCCCGCAGTTTAAGCACATCCATCGTCACGGTGAAAGGCTCGCTTACGCCCAATTAGGCGGATGTGTAGAAACTGGTTGGCACGCGGGCGATCTCAGCAGTCGGCTGAGCATTTGCTTCCGCCGAGGACAGCAACTCTCATCGGCTGACCATAACCGGTTCTAACTTGAAGGTGCCCGCTCTGTTGTAGCTGGTCCGCGAGCGCTACGGTCGGTAACACAGGCGACGGAGGTTGGTATGGCCGGGAAAATCCCGTTGGTTGACTATCTGGTGCTCGACGACGGCGATCCGCATCTGATCGCGCAGGAATGCGCCAACTGCGGCGCCCGCTTCTTCGACCGACGCAACGCGTGCGCGGCGTGCTTCGCGACCGGGTTCACGACGGTCCCGATCGCGACCGAGGGGACGGTGCGGGCGTTCTCGATTGTCACCTTCGCCGCACCGGGCGTCCCCACCCCATTTGTGGCGTCCGTGGTCGACTGCGACGGCACCCAGGTGCGCGCAAACCTGATCAACGTCGAGCCTGATCCCGAGCACGTCCGCGACGGGATGAAGGTGCGCCTGGCGACCTACCCAATGGGGACCGACTCGGCAGGTACCGAAGCGATCGGCTTCGGCTTCGAGCCCGCCGAATGACCAACGAGCACCGAATCGCGTGAGAAAGGAGCAGCGACGATGAGCGCCAGCGACGAGATTTGGATTCTCGGGATCCGGATGACGAAGTTCGGCAAGCACCCCGACAAGGACACTGTCGACCTGGCGGCCGAGGCTGCGACCGGCGCGCTTGCCGACGCCGGCGTGACCATGGCCGACATCGGCGCTATTGCCGCCGGGAACCTGATGGCCGCGAATGCCGGGATCGGTCAACAGCTGCAAAAGCAGATCGGCCAGACCGGCATCCCGGTGTACAACGTGGCCAACGCCTGCGCCACCGGGGCAACCGCGCTGCGAACCGCCATCATGGCGGTCAAGGCCGGCGAGGTGAAGTACGGATTAGCGGTCGGCGTGGAGAAGCTTTCCGGCGCAGGGCTGCTCGGCGCGGGCGGCAAGAAGAAGGCCGAGGCCGACGTCTGGGAGCCCAAGGGCCGCTACGGCGCTGTCGCGCCGGTCGACGGGCGGATCGGCACGGAGGCCATGCCTGGTGTGTTCGCCCAGATCGGCACCGAGTACGGCCACAAGTACGGTGGGACGAGCTTTGAGCTGTTCGCCAAGATCAGCGAGAAGAACCACGCTCATTCGACGCTGAACCCACTGGCCGCCTACCAGAAGAAGTTCACCCTCGAGCAGATCATGAACGACGTCATGATCGCCTACCCGAACACTCGCCCGATGTGCTCGGCCAACTGCGACGGCGCCGCGGCGGCGATCGTCTGCAACGGCGAGACGCTGAAGTCGCTGTCACTCGAGCAGCGGCGGCGCGCGGTGAAGGTGTCGGCGTCGGTGCTGACCACCGACCCCTACGAGGAGGGCTGCCAGGTCCTGCCGAACGTCAACACGCTGACCCGCAACGCCGCCGCGACCGCCTACCAGCAGGCCGGCGTCGGCCCGACCGATTTGGACTTGGTTGAGCTGCACGACTGCTTCGCCACCGCCGAGCTGGTGCACTACGACAACCTGATGCTTTGCGAAGAAGGTTGCGCCGCAGAATTTTTCAACTCGGGTGCCACCTGGCGCGACGGCTCGACACCGGTGAACGTGTCGGGCGGGCTGCAGTCCAAGGGCCACCCCATCGCTGCCACCGGCATCGCCAACATCTGGGAAATCTGCCATCACCTTCGCGGCGAAGCGGGCGATCGTCAGATTGAGAACGCCAAAGTCGGGCTGGCCCACGTGATCGGTCTGGGCTCCGCCTGCGGCGTGCACATCCTGGAAAAATCAGCAGCTTAGACAGACGGGAGCTAAAGAGGGCTACAGGAAGGACGGCAGTGAACGAAGAGCAACGCAACGTGATGGCATCAGGGCGTGGCTTCATCGCTGCGCTGGATCAAAGCGGTGGAAGCACCCCAAAAGCTTTGAAGCTATACGGGATTGCCGAGGACGCCTACCACGGCGACGAGCAGATGTTTGATCTCGTCCACCAGATGCGTGAGCGCCTGATGTCGAGTCCGAGCTTCTCCGGGGACAAGATCCTGGCAACCATTCTTTTCGAGCAGACCATGGACCGTGCCATCAATGGCGAGGACACCGCGGCGTTCCTGTGGAAGCAAAAGCACATCGTGCCGTTCGTGAAGGTCGACCAGGGACTCAGCGACGCTGAAAACGGTGTGCAGCTGATGAAGCCGATGACGAAACTCGATTCGTTACTCGAGCGGGCCGTCGATAAGGGCATTTTCGGTACCAAAATGCGCTCGTTTATCCAGGAAGCGAACGACGACGGGATCAAAGCCATCGTCGACCAGCAGTTCGATTACGCGCACACAATCGCCGAGGGCGGGCTCATGCCGATCATCGAGCCCGAGGTAAGCATCAAATGCCCCGACAAGCCCCAAGCGGACAGGCTGCTCGTGGAAGAGCTGAAGAGCAGGCTCGACGGGCTGCCCGGCGACGGGCAAGTCATGCTCAAGCTCACGTTGCCCGACGAGGACAACCTGTATGCGCCGCTGATTGAGCATCCTCGCGTTCTGCGTGTGGTCGCGTTATCCGGTGGCTACAGCCTCGCGGAGAGTTGCACGATTCTGGCCCGCAATCACCGCCTGATCGCCAGCTTCTCGCGAGCGTTGACCGAGGGGTTGACCGTCGACCAGAGCGATGCGGACTTCGACGAGAAGCTCAAATCGAATATCGATGAGATCTACGCCGCCTCGCTGACATAGCCGCTGCCTGATTGGCGAGCCCGCCTCCGTGCGGCGACCCAGATATCTTGCCCACCCATCGCCTTTATGTGCCCGTAATCGTCAATTACGCTGCGGTGCAACGTCGGAGGTTATGATTCTGCGCGGAAACAGCCTTCGAAATGACCGTTCTCGATCCCGACGGTCTGCATGAACGAATGCGCGACGACCGGCCCGACTAGTCGAAACCCCTTATTCCGCAACGTCAGGGAAAGTCGACGGGACTCCGGGCTCGCCATCCGGCCATCGGCCCAGCTTCGCAGTCGGTGGTGCTCACGCGGTTGATGTTGCCACGCCAGTTGCGACAACGAGTATTTCGATAGAAGACGAGCGTTGTGCAGGGTCGCTTCGATCTTTTGCCGATTGCGGATGATTGACGTATCGCCCATCAATCGCTCGACGTCGGCGGCGGCCATCGCGGCCACGGCCGCGGGTTCGAACCCGTGAAACGCTGTGTGCAGGTTGTCTCGCTTGTCGAAGACTGTCGCCCACGACAGGCCGTTTTCGAAGTACGTCAGGACGAGCGCTTCGAACAGCATGGCCTCGTCGCGGGTCGGCCTTCCCCATTCGTGATCGTGATACGCGGTCAGATCGCGGCCCGTCTCGGTAGCCCAACGACAGCGGGTGACGCCGTCGGCGGCGGTTACCACGGTCGCCAGTTGTGGCGGCATATCGACACCGGCCATCGCCTTCATCTAGCGGCCTTACCGACTGTATTCGCGTGTTGCCATTGGGCTTTCGTCATCCTGCTTGAGGATTCTCCAGAACTAGCGCAATGCCCTGCCCCGAGCCGATGCACACACCGGTTACCCCGTATCGCGCGTTGCGTTCACGCAGTTCGGTGGCCAGGGTCAGCACGTACCGAGTGCCCGAGGCGCCGAACGGGTGCCCAGTGGCGACAGCTCCCCCGTTAGGGTTGAGTTTGTCGTCGGGGATCGTGAACCCGTCCAGTTGGTTGGATAGCTCACGCAGCACTCCAAGTGCTTGTGCGCTGAATGCTTCGTGCACTTCCCAAACATCGACTTGGTCGGGGGTGAGTCCGGCGCGTTTGAGCGCCAAAGGAATCGCCCACGCCGGGGCTAGCCCCATGATCAGTGGATCGAGCGCGTAGACCGCCGACGACACCACCCTGGCCAACGGAGCGACACCGAGCTCGGCCGCCTTCTCTCCTGACGCGATCACGACCGCGCTGGCCCCGTCGGTGAGTGGGGATGAGTTGCCGGCGGTCATCTGGGTGGTGCCGGACTGGACCGGCAGAGCGGCCAGCCGTTCGACGGTGGTGTCATCGCGAATGAACTCATCGTGCTCGAACACCCGCGCCGGGGTTTTCTTGGTTGCCGGGATCGGCACTGGCATAATCTCTTTGGCTAGTCGGCCTGAATCACGAGCCGCTGCGGCGTGCTGTTGGGACCTTAAGGCGAACGCATCGATCTCCTCGCGTGTCAACCCGTAACGATCGGCGACGTTCTGCGCCGTCTCGATCATCGAGATGTAGGCGTTACGGGCCAACAGGGTCGGGTTTGGCGGGCCGCCAGCCCCGGCCCACATCGTGTCGAGCAGGAAAACGGGGCCGCGGGGGGAGAACGGTGCGTCCCCTTTCATGTAGGCCCAGCCTGATCGGGACATCGACTCGACCCCGCAGGCGATGCCGACATTCAAGTCGCCGGCCATGATCGCATGGCTGATAGCCACCGTCGCGCTCACCGACGAACCGCAGAACCGATTGATCGTGGCGGCGGCGACACTGTCGGGAAAGCCGGCGGCCAATGCGGCCCATCGTGCGACATCGCCCATTCCTTCGTGGGCTACGTTGACGCAGCCAGCGATGATGTCTTCGACCTGCTCAAGAGGCACCCCGACGTGCTCACAGGCACCTCGCATCGTCATCCCCAACAGATCATCGAGCCGCACATGCGACAGCGATCCCCCGTAGCGCGCAAACGGGGTACGCGTCCCGCCGAGAACAAACGCATCAGTCATATCTGTCACCTGTCCGAAGGCACCTCGGCGAATCCCGGTTCTCCGCCGTCGGCAACCGAATTGAACCGGATCCGAGTCTCGAGGCGTTCGCTGATCTCTCGCACCGCATCATCCGGAAGTGCAGTGACATCGAAATTTTCTCTGATGCGTGACGGCGTAACGGATCCCGTGAGAACCGCGGTGCCACGCTGAATGCCCCAGGCCAAAAGCACTTGCGCAGGCGTCTTTTCAACCCGCTGAGCGATAGAGACGATGAGAGCGTCGTCGAGCAGCCGCGGTTTCAGCGCGTGCCCCAGCGCCGCGAACGCCAACAAGATGATCCCATGTGACTTGCATAATTCGTGGAGTTCCCATTGCGGGTGATACGGGTGCGACTCCACCTCGACGACCGCCGGCTTGATTCGGGCGGTATCGATGATCCCTCGGGTGCGTGCCGCGTCGATGTCGGACAGGCCTACCGCCCGTGAAAGTCCTTCGTCGACAAGGGCCTCCATCGCAGACCAGGTTTCCTCTAACGTAACTCCCTCGTCGTAGATGACAGCTCCATGCGGGTGACGGGGATCTTGGTCATCTCCGGGCTGGAACGCGAACGGGGTGTGCACTAGATACAGATCGACGGCATCGAGCCCGAGCCTGTCCAGGCTGGCTTGTAACGCGGGCTTGACCCGTTCGGGTCGATGGTTGTTGTTCCACAGCTTTGTGGTCACAAACAGGTCCTCGCGGCGCACCGTCCCGTCCGCGAACAACTCTTTGAGTGCCGCGCCGACCTGCGCTTCATTGCGGTATCGCTCGGCAGCATCGAGGTGGCGGAAGCCCACCTCGACCGCTGTCTTGACGGCATCTCGGGTCTTTCTGTTATCCGAGAGCGAAGTCCCGAACCCCAGCGCCGGGATCTCACCGCTGCCGTTGTTCAGGACAAATTTGTGCTGATTGAGATTCTCATTCGATGCCATGGCTGTCAGCCTTTTCTATTTATTGAGACGGCGCGTAGATGCTGTCTGCGGCTACCGACGCGACTCCGAGCTCGGCTGCGACCGCATCGACCGCACGCCGGGCAACGTCGAGGTTCACCCCGCCGTCGGAGGTGTAATACGGATGGATGTAGCGCTCGTAGTAGCGCTGCACCTCTTGATGTGTCATCCGGTCCAGAAACGACGCGATGTATTTGATGGTCAGATCGGGTTGGTCGGCCATAGTTTTCAGGGCGCGCTGGTTGGCCCGCACCAGCGCCTGCACCGCCGGGCTGTCGATCGGATTGTGGGTTGCGTCCACCGCGATTCCTACGGTGGGAATCTGGAACTGATCTCCCACCCAGGCCAGCACGTGGAAACCCTCCTCTTGGGCGACTTGCTCAGGTCCAAGGGTGCTGCCGACGTAGGCGGCGTCGATGGAGCCGTCACGCAGGTGCCGCAGGTCCATTTGGTAGTCACCCGGATGCCGCGCCACGCATTGCACGTCGCGGTCGGGGTCCAGACCGTGCTGACGCAGCACGATGCGTGCGAAGCACCCAGGCGGAGTATTTGCCGCATGTACGGCGAGCCGGCGCCCGCGTAGGTCCGCCATGGATGTCACGCTGGCGTTGCCGAGAAACCAGAACAATGGACGGTCGGTGTTCATGCTCAGCACGGTCCATTCGAAGCCGTCGGTCAGCCGCGATAACACCGCCCGGCCGAGCCCGATGGTCGCACAGGAGCGCACACGCGTTATGTCCCAGCGGGTTCCATCCCGCAAGGCAACGTGGACGCCCTCGTCTTCGAAGTAGCCCTCCTGATCGGCCACGTAGGCGACCAACTCCTCATGGATGCCGCGCCCGACATAGGCGAGATCGATTGTTTGCATGCCGAGAGTCCTTCCTCCGTTTGGATGAGATGCGATGCAGCGCAGCCGCATTCAGTCCATCGTCAGGCCGCCGTCGAGCGGGAAGTAGTGGCCGGTGGTGAAACCGGAATCCTCACTCGCCAAGAAAGCCAACGTTTCGGCCACCTCGTCGGGCGTGACGAGTCGTCCCATCGGCGCAGCCGCACCGAGCGAACGCAGCTGTTCGGGGGTCAACTTCTGGTTCATCGACGTACCCTGCACCGTTGCCGGTGCGACGAGGTTGGCGGTGATACCGTGCGGCGCCAGCTCGAGTGCGATGTAGCGGGCAAACTGATTCACGGCCGCCTTTGGGACGCCGAGGTTGATCATGCCGTTGCGCGGATGCCGCGATGGCTCGGCGGTGAGGTAGAGCAGGCGGCCATAGCCACGCGACGTCATGCCCGGCACAACCGCTTTGGTGAGAAGGAAGGCGGCGTGCAGCTCTAGGTCCAGCTTTCCGCCGAGCTGTTCCCAGGTCAGATCGGCGAAGGAGACGATGTCGTAGGGGATCAATGCGTTGTGCACCAGAACGTCGACTCGGCCCCACCGCTGTTCGGTGTCGCCGACCATCGCCGAGACGTCATCCGGGATGGTGACGTCGGCCCGAACCGCCACCGCCTCACCGCCGGCCGCTGTGATCGCCGCGACCACCTCGTCTGCCTCCTCGGCGCTCGAGTGGTAGTTGACGACCACTCGGAGCCCGCGCTCGGCGAGGACCCGCGCCGTCGCGGCACCGATTCCCCGGCTGGCTCCAGTGATGATCGCGACTCGTGACATCAGAGTTGGCCTCCGGGTGAAGAGAAGAGCTCGTTAATCCACAGGTGAATCGGGCCGACCACGCCGTCCAGACTCGCGGGTTAGGCATGCGTTCGCGCCAGTAAAAGTCCGCGGCCCTATCGGCGAGTTCGCCCCAGTTTCTTCAGGACGTCTTCACGAGCAGATGCTACGGCGCGAAACATTGCCGGTATAGATGTCGACCGCAGATTTAATGCCCACGATCTGCGTGGCATCCCAATGACGCGCTCTTCGCCTATGGCGTGCGCACGACGTTGCTGACATGATCGCTATCGTGGAATCTCCGCCGATGCATGCCTGGATGAGGGCCGACACCATGCCACTTCGACTTCATCCTGACGAACGCGCGATCAGCCGATTGTCGATGATCCGATGACAGCACCCGAGGCGGTTCGCCATTCGCGGATTCAACTTGCGCACGGACAGGGCGCGATGCCCGCCGTCGGGTTTGGCACGCTCATTCCGGATCTCGCCGCGACCAAGCAGGCCACCAAGGCCGCACTGGGAGTGGGGTTTCGACATCTCGATTGCGCAGAGCGGTACCGTAATGAAGCGGCGGTGGGTGATGCGATGCGCGAGATGTTCGAGACCGGAACGGTTCAGCGCGAAGAGCTGTTCGTCACCACCAAGTTGTGGAACACCAATCATCGCCCGGAGCGCGTCAGGCCCGCCTTCGACGCCAGCCTCAATCGCCTTCAAATCGACTACGCCGATTGCTATCTGATCCACACGCCGTTCGCCTTCCGCCCCGGCGACGATCAAGATCCGCGTGACGAGAACGGTCAGGTGATCTATGACGACGGAGTCACGTTAGCGGACACGTGGGCCGCGATGGAGGCCCTCGTCGACGACGGCCGCTGCAGGTCGATCGGCCTGTCGGATGTCACATTGGAAAAGGTACGGGAGATTGTGGCGATCGCACGCATCAAGCCGGCCGTGGTGCAAGTCGAATCGCACCCATACCTTCCCGAATGGGAACTGCTCTCCTTCTGCCAGGAACATGGGATCGTGCTGCTGGCGTTCGCGGCACTGGGACATTCGTCGGTGCCAAACCTGTTGGAGGATCCGGTAATTACAGCTGCCGCAGGACGCCTAAGCATGACACCCGCTCAGGTTGTCCTGTCCTGGGCTGTGCAGCGCGGTACCGCTTACCTGACCACTTCGACCAAGGCTGCGCGCATCCAAGAGAATTTTGAGATTGCGACACTCCCTGAAGACGTCATGTCCGACATTCGAAACCGCATCACCACCAACGTCAGGTTCAACACAGTGATAGCCAGCGGCGTGCCTGGGTTCATTCCTCGCAGCACGTGACCCGAACGCCACCGGACAGAGGTCGAAGCACTACTCCTACTGAGGTAGCGTTTTGACGAGTCTTCGGTAGTTCAAGGGTGGAGCGAGGAGCGGAGTAATGGAATCGGCTTTATTTGGGTTTGTGACCATAGTCGCCCTTGCCTTGGCGTTCTTCTTCGCTGCCTTTGCTGGTGTATACGTGAGGCGGCTCGAGGCTCGGACCTTTAATCCGATAGGCGACGAAATAGGCAGTGCCAGAACAGTTACGCGCAAAGTGCGCAAGGGCGAGCCCATGTCGGCGGATGAGTTGGACTATGCGAAGCAAATCGTCGGTGCTCGTAGCTCCGTGATGACGTTCTGCATCCCCGCCACTCTGTTCATGCTGGGACTCTTTTATGTGTTCGGGAGTCTTTACCACTTGCATGGAGCAACGCCATCCGAACGGACATTTCTCGGAGTGTTCCCCATGTTGGCCGCCACGAACTTCACGACTCAGATTCTCCGCAGCATAAGGTTGAAAAGGCGTCTGCGGAAAATTTCATGAAGCAAATCAAGGCATGTGGTGCTGCCGTTTCGGTGATTTCCGGTGCGTCGGACGTTGATTCTTACGCGCTGCCGACTGGACCAACAGGTGATAACGTCGCCCCTTGCTCGCGTTCCTGCGAAGGCTGGTAGTGTCATATCGCCCATATCTCAACCTAGTTGATATATGGCCAAGGTAGGCGAAGCGAGAACACGAGGTCGGGGACCGGATTCCGGAAGGTGATGGAGTGAGCCCTCGTTCAGTCGACAGGACTGTCTTGGCGCGAGTCTGGATGCCTTTAGTTGCTGTCGTTGCGGTCGGCGTGGGTGCGGTGGCCATGTGGAAGGTGCACCAGTTTTCCGAGCCGCCTCCTGTCGTCACCGTCAATGAACCGGCAGCACCTCCGGAGTTCAGTATCAAACGGCTCACGTATGAGTTGTTCGGCTCCGTCGGGCAAGGGGGGATGCTCGTCTGGGTGGACATCGACGGGCATCCGCATCAGGTTAATCTCACGACCTTGCCGTGGTCGCACACGGAGTCGACCACGCTCACCGTGGTGTCCGGCAGCATCTCGGCGCAGGTTCATGGTGGTCAAGTCGGCTGCCGGTTGCGGGTGAATGGCGTTGTCCGCGCTGAACAGTCCGACACCCATCAGGATGCACACGTCTTTTGCCTGGTGAAATCAGCATGAGCGAGCATCGGGTGGAGCCTCCGGCGAAACGCCCCTTCGTGCCCAGAATGGTTCGCGCCTTCGCGATACCGATCATCGCCTTTTGGGCCCTTCTCGCCGTTTCGACGAACACCTTCATGCCCCAGGTAGAGAGGGTCGCAGAAGAGCTCGCGGGGCCGGTGGTCCCACACTACGCACCGTCGCAGCGGTCGTTGCTGGCCATCGGTGCGAAGTTCCAGGAGTCCAATTCGACCAGCTTGGCCATGGTCGTGCTGGAAGCCAACCGGCCACTGGGCGACGTGGACCATCAGTACTACGACGATTTGATGCGCCGGCTGCTGCAAGACACCAAGCATGTGCAGTCCGCCATAGACCTGTGGGGGAAGCCGATCACCGCGGCGGGGGCGCAGAGCCTCGACGGCAAGTCCGCGTACGTGCTGTTGCGTCTCGCGGGCGATATCGGCCAAATGCAAGCGAACGAGTCCGTTGCTGCGGTTCGGGATATCGTCGCCAAGGACACGCCGCCACCCGGGCTCAAGGTCTACGTCAGCGGCGCGGCGCCGCTCGCCAAGGACACGGTGGCTATTGCGAATTCAAGCTTGAACGACATCACGATCGTGACGATCTTCCTCATCATCGGGATGTTGCTGCTGGTGTACCGCTCCCCCGTCACCCTGTTTGTGCCCCTGGCCGGAGTTCTGTTCGAGATGCTGGTCGCGAAGGGGGTTATCGCAACCCTCGGGCATCTCGGGTACATCGAGCTCTCGTCATTCGCCGTGAACATCGTCGTCGCGCTGACCCTGGGAGCGGGAACGGATTACGGCATCTTCTTGATAGGCCGCTATCACGAGGCGCGACACGACGGCGAAGGCAGGGAGGAGGCGTTTTACACCGCATATAAGAGTGTCACGCCCGTCATCCTTGGCTCGGGGCTGACGATCGCGGGGGCGTGTTACTGCTTGACTTTCGCGCGACTCAATTACTTCCACACCATGGGGCCGGCTGTCGCGATCAGCATGCTGTTCACGATCGCGGCAGCGCTGACGCTCGGCCCGGCCTTCTTGACCGTGGGCAGCCTCTTCGGGCTCTTCGACCCAAAAAGCAAGGCCAAGGCACATCTATATCGGCGGATCGGGACGAGCGTGGTCCGGTGGCCGGTGCCGATCCTCTTCGCCAGCGCCGCTGCCGTCATGCTTGGGGCGATCTTCGTGCCGACGTACCGGCAGAACTACGACGACCGTGAGTATCAGCCGCGGAGCGGCTCCGCCAATCAGGGTTTCCAGGCGGCCGATCGGCACTTCCCGAAAAGCAAGCTGTTCTCCGAGATGCTGATGATCGAGTCGGATCATGACATGCGAAACTCGGCTGACTTCATCTCATTGGACCGCGCGGCCAAGGCCCTCGAGCGCCTTCCCGGCGTCGCGATGGTGCAAAGCATCACCAGGCCCATGGGCCGAGCTTTGGAACATGCCACAATTCCCTACTTGTTCACCACACAAGGCAGCGGGAACGGTCAACAACTCCCGTTCAATGTCCAACAAAACGCTAATACCATCCAGCAGGCACAGATCACCACCCACACCGTCGCCGTCTTGCGGAAAGAGATCGACTACTTCCAGAAAGTGTCGGACGAGCTGCACAAGACGGTTCTCACCGTCGAGGATCTGCAAAGGGTCTCCGACGATTTGAATGAGGAGATCTCGAACCTCGACGACTTCTTCCGTCCGATCAAAAGCTATTTCTTCTGGGAGAAGCATTGTTTCGACATACCGATTTGCTGGACGTTCAGGTCGGTGTTCGCGGCAATCGACAACATCGACAAGTTGGCCGAAGACATCAAATACGCCAAAATCTCCCTGCAAGAGATAGACAAGACCTTTCCGCAAATCATCACGCAGCTGAAACTCACGGCAGACGACTCGGAGGCTCTAGCGCGTCTTTTGGTCAACACCTACGGTTCCTCGTCTCTGCAGTCCGCACAGACCGACCAGACATTCTTCGACCAGGTCAATGTGGGGCTTGACTTCGACCAGTCCCGCAGCGATGACTTCTTCTATATCCCGCACGAGGGTTTCGACAACGAAGACGTCAAGACGGGCATGAAGCTCCTGATGTCGCCGGACGGCAAGGCTGCTCGGTTGATTATCACCCACACGGGCGACGCCAATGGCCCGGAAGGCGTGCAGCATGTCGAACAGTTCCCCACAGCTATAACCGGGGCGCTCAAAGAGACGTCGCTGGCCGGCGCGAAAGTTTATATCGGCGGTTCGGGATCAACCAACAAGGACATCAAGGAATACGCCATGTCCGATCTGCTTATCGTGGCGATCGCTGCCTTCGTGCTGATCTTCTTGATCATGTTGTTCCTGACGAGAAGTCTGATGGCTGCCTTGGTCATCCCCAGCACGGTGGCCTTCTCGTACGCCGGAGCGTTCGGGCTCTCCATACTCGTCTGGCAGCACTTCATCGGCCTGCCCCTGTACTGGCTGATATTGCCGCTGACGTTCATCATCCTGGTGGCGGTGGGTTCCGACTACAACCTCCTGTTGATCCTCCGTGTCAAAGAGGAGCTTCACGCCGGAATCCACACCGGTCTGATCCGCGCGCTCGGAAGCACCGGTGGCGTGGTGACGTCAGCGGGTTTGGTGTTCGCGTTCACCATGCTGGCGATGCTGACCAGCGACCTACGAACCATCGGTCAGGTGGGTTCCACCGTATGCATCGGCCTGCTGCTCGACACGTTGATCGTGCGTTCGTTCGTGGTGCCGTGCATCCTCAGAATCCTCGGGCCGTGGTTCTGGTGGCCAACCCTGGTGCGGCCCCGTCCGCTACCGCAACGATAAGAGTGTTACAGGTCGACGACGACGGGTTCAGCCGGTTGTGAACAGCACAGCAGGATGTTGCCCGGCGCCGGCGGTTCCAGAGGTTCCAGGGTGTAGTCGACGGTTCCCGAGATCAGTGCCGTCTCGCAGTTGTGGCATACGCCGGTGCGACATGCCCACTGCACCGGGACGTCACACTCTTCGGCGAACTCAAGCAGGCTGGTAGCGGGCGGACCCCATGGTGTTGTTATGCCGCTGCGGGCGAACTGTACCGAGGGGCCCGATCTGGTCGGCCCGACCGGTGCATGCGGCGGGACCGCTGTCGCGGCGATGCCAGGGGTGAGTGCTGCTGTGGCGCCAAAGATTTCGGTGTGAATCTGGGCGTGCTCAAAGCCCGCCTCGACGAGTCCCGCACTGGTGTCGTCCATGAAGCTTGCGGGCCCGCATAGATATACGTCGCCGGTGGGGGGTAGCCCGAGTTGGGCGACCACCGCCGCGGACAGGCGGCCGTACTCGGTGTTGGCCGGGAGCTGCTCGGCTGGTTCGGGTCGACTGTAGAAGACGCGAGTGCGGCCGTTGCTGAGCTGGTCGAGGAGTGCTCGACTTTCTGCGGCGAAAGGGTGCTGCGACTGGTCGCGCGCTGCGTGCAGCCACCACACCTGCCGCGGTGATTCCGTCGCGGCCAGGGTGTGCAGCATAGACAGCACCGGCGTGGCGCCGACGCCCGCGGACATCAGGATGACCGGTGACTCGGCGTCGGTGAGGAAGAACGTGCCGCGGGGCGCGGCGACCTCGAGGATGTCGCCGTCCTTCACGTGGGTGTGAATGTATGTGCTTGCCGCGCCGTGTGTTTCGCGTTTGACGCTGATCCGGTAGGTCCCGGCTCCGGCCCAGTTGGACAGTGAGTAGTTCCTGATCAGAGTCTGGTGGGTGTCGTCGGGGGAAAGGCGCACGGCGATCGATTGACCGGGCCGCCAAAGCGGCAGCGGCGCACCTTCCGGATCGGCGAAGGTGATCGAGCGAACAGTGCGGCTTTCCTCTTGAGTTGCCGTCACTTTGAGGTGGCGGAACCCAGCCCAAGCCGGCGGCGGGCTACTAGCGGCGGCCGTCAGGCCGGTGTTGCCCGCCGACGTTGATGTGGTGGCCGCCTGGGTGAGCAGGTTCTGTAGGGATCCCTTCCAGCCGGAGCTCAACGCGGGGATACGCAGGGCGCGTTCTAATGCGTTGCGTGGATGGCCCGGAAGGTAAAGCAGCGCGTCGATTTCGGCGACGCTGACCTGCTCGGGTCCCGCGCCGACTTTAACGATGTCCTGTCCGGCTTCAATCTGTCCTTCGGTGATGACCCGGAAGTAGAAGCCCGGGCGGCGGTGGGAGACCAGCAGGGCGGCCATCTGCGGCTCCCCCAGCCGCAAGCCGACCCGGTAACAGGTCACCCGCGGTTGGCTGACTTCGAAGACGGCGTGGCCGATCCGGTATTGATCGCCGATGCAAACCTCATCGTCCGGCAAACCCTCGACGGTGAAATTCTCACCGAAATGACCAGGTTGCAGGTCGTCGCGATGCAGTTTGTCCGACCAGTACCGGTAGGAATCAAGCTGATACACCAGCACCGCACGGTTCGCTCCACCGTGCCCGCCTAGGTCGCCTTGGCCGTCGCCATCCACGTTGAGCCGGCGGACCATTCTTGGCCCCACCACCGGCTGTTTCCAGACACCGGTGTAGACCGTGCGACCGTTCCATGCCACATCCTTCGGCAGACCGACGTTCACCGATACCAAGGTGGCCATGGCCCCGACCCTTCGTGCGCGCTCGACAATCTATTGTCAGCGACGCGTCAAGAGCGGGTCTATCGACAACTGGCGCCGCCGACGATGAGAGATTAAGGCACTTGACATAATTTTGTTGCAGTGATGTCCTGGTGGCATGGTGCGCGAAACATCCCCTGAGACACGGGGGTCTACGGTGGACCGGCTGGTCGAAGTCGGCGAAAGGCTGTTCGCGCAGCTCGGCCTCGACGGTGTCTCGTTGCGCCAGATCGCGGCAGAGTCCGGCACCTCGAACAATTCCGCGGTGCGCTACCACTTCGGCTCCAAAGCGGCTCTGGTTACGGCGATCATCGAGTATCGGCTGCCGGACATCATCCAACGTCGCGAATTGCTAGCTGCCCGTAGCGATCCGGATGACCTTCGGTCAGTGCTGGAAGCCCACCTGCTGCCCACGGTGGATATGGCCGAGAGTACCGACAACCACTATCTGATCTTCATCGAGCAATTGCTGCGGTACGGACGCAGCACGAACCATCCGTTCCTCGATGTCTCGGCACCGTTGCGCAACTCGCATCGGAAGTTTCTGCGGACCACCGAAAACCTGTTGCCGCACCTGCCTAATGCACTTCGGGCGGAGAGGATCGTGGCCGTTGCAAACCTGTGCCTGCACGCCTCGGCTGACCGTCAGCGGGCGCTTCACTTCGGTGCACCGCAGCGCAGTTACGCGCTGCATGTCAACGACCTCTTCGACGGATTGGTCGGCTACCTGAGCGCTCCTGCGTCGGCCGCCACCCTGCGGAGCCTGAACGCGAAAACAACGCAATCCGCCGCCAGGCATAACCGAACGCAGTGCCCCGATGAACACGCTTGAGGACAAGGTCGCCGTCGTCACCGGAGCGGCCAGCGGTATCGGCCGCGCGATTGCCCACTCCCTGGCCGGACACGGCTCCCACATCGTCGCGGTCGACATCGACACCGTCGGTATCACGACGTTGGCGACGGAGCTCACAGCCCAGGGAGCTACCGCTGCGGCCTGCACCGCGGACATCTCGGAGGCTGACGCCTTCGACGACGTCCGTAACACGGCACTGGAGCGGTTCGGCCGTGTCGACATCGTGGTCAACAACGTCGGCGTGCTGACCAACGGTCTGCCACAAGACATTCCGGTCACCGAATGGCAACGCATCCTGAACATCAACCTGATGTCGATCGTGCGCAGCAACACCGTGTTCTTGCCGCTGCTCCTCGACCAAGGCAGCGGACACGTCGTCAACACTGCGTCATTCGCCGGCCTGTTCACCTACTCCTACGACCGGCTGCCTTATGCG
The DNA here is from genome assembly GCF_052143115.1 of Mycobacterium sp. GTDB lineage: Bacteria > Actinomycetota > Actinomycetes > Mycobacteriales > Mycobacteriaceae > Mycobacterium. Next base: position 20,502 of record NZ_JBKQTQ010000330.1, on the reverse strand, counting down.
GCGACCAAGGCCGCCATCGTCCAGATCAGCGAGGGTCTGGCACTTTATCTGCGACCCAGGAATATCGGCGTCACGCTGCTGTGCCCGGGACCAGTGCTGACCAACATCGCGTCGTCGGTGCCGAAGTTCGGCGCCGGCGCGGCCATGCGCACCCCCGGCGATCAATTCGAACTGCTCGACCCCGCACCAGTCGGTGACCTGGTGGCCGAGGCGATTCTGCACAACCGCTTTTTCGTGCCCACCCACCCGCAGGTCGTCGATGAGCTACGCCGGCGCGTCGACAGCTGGGATGCCTACCTCGATTACCAGATCTCCCGTGAACCCCCCGCACCGAAAGGCCAAGACCGATGACCGATGCCCGCACAGATGGCCTCAACGTATTCAACGAGCTGATGCCCGGACTGATCCCGGACAACCTGACAAGCTTGCGCGACGGCAGCTTCGCCGACGAACTCGCTGACCTGAGCTTCGACCACGTTTTCGGTAGCTTGTGGACCCGTCCCGGATTGGACCGCCGTTCCCGCAGCCTCGTCACCCTCGGCGCGCTCATCGCGCTGCGGGCCACCGAGGAACTGGAGTTCCATTTCCCCATTGCCCTGCGCAACGGTTTGACCATCGAGGAGATCGAAGAGGTGGTCTACCACATGGCCGGCTATGCCGGTTTCCCGGCAGCGGCTACGGCCCGCAACATCGGCCGCGAAATGCTACCCAAACCGCAAGCCACAACCTAGCGGCGGCAGGATTGGCTCATGGAACTTTATGACGTCATGCGCACCACGGCCGCGGTACGGGAGTTCACCGGCGATCCTCTGCCCGACGATGTGCTCGAGCGCATCCTCGACAACGCGCGGTTCGCGCCGAGCGGCGGCAACCGCCAGGGCGCCCATGTGATCGTGGTGCGTGATCGGGCCACCCGCGAGGCGCTGGCCGAGCTGTCGATTCCGGGCGTCAGACGGTATGTCGCCCAGCTGGGAAACGGTGAAAGCCCGTGGAACCCGCTGCACCCGCCGAGAGCGACGGCCGCGGAAATAGCGGCCACCGAAGTGCCACCCCATTTCACCGCGCCGCTGTTCAACGCCGCGGTGGTGCTTGTGGTCTGCGTCGATCTCGAGTTAGTCGCGGCGATCGATCAAGACCTCGACCGGATCGGCGTGATCAGCGGCGCATCGATATACCCGCTGGTATGGAACATCTTGCTGGCCGCGCGCAACGAGGGCTATGGGGGCACTATCACCACTCACGCGGTGGCGGAGGAGCCGCGGGTCCGCGAACTGCTCGGGGTGCCGGATTCATACGCGGTCGCCGCGGTATTGCCGCTGGGAAAGCCGCGGCGGCAGCTGACGAAGTTGAAGCGCAACAGCGTCGCCGAACTCGCCACCCGGGAGCGGTTTGACGGTGAGCCGTTCCGCGCGAAGGGCTAATTGCTCAAGAAGCGTGTGACGGCTTCCAGGGTGTGTTCTGAGTGGGTCACCGGCGGCGTGTGACCCGCTCAATCGATGCCTGTGATAGCTCCGCTACCGGGGAGAGCGCGGACAAGTTCCTCCCCGCGATCGAAGGGTATTGGGATGTCTCCGCGGCCGTGAATCACCAACGCAGGGTGACGAATCGTCTCGACACGGTCGGTGATGTCATCGGCATCCATCAGCACCGAGATGGCCTTGGCCACGCGCTCGCCGCCCTGGCCAACCAGCTGCGGCAGCCACGCCTGCTCGTATTGCGGGCTGTCGAGAAGCAGCTCCAGCAGCAGACGAGCGGTGGCTTCGGTGTTACCGCCGGCGAAACCCTCGCGAACTTGACCCATCTGAGCCAGATCGGGCGCACCGAAAGAGTGGGACATGGTGTCGATGAGGACAAGGCGTTCGACGCGGTTGGGGTCGAGCAGTGCCGCGCGCAGCGCCGTGAACCCACCCTGGGAGTGCCCCACCCAGGTCGCCGAGGGCAGATCGAGATGATCAAGCACGGCCATCCCGTCACGGGCCGCATCCCAGTACGAGAAGCTCTCCCCATCGTCTACCGTCGCACCATGGAGTCGCAGATCCCATCGGACGCAACGGAACTGTGATTCCAGACTGCTTGTCAGCGCGTCCCACATGTGTAGGTTCATGACGTTGCCGTGCACGAATAGCAATGTGGGCGCATCGATTCGGCCAGCATCGGCGATGCTCAGGCGTGCCCCAGGGACTTCAACGTAAGGCATTTCGCTTTCACACCCCGACGATAAGTCTTTGGTTGCTACTCGCGGGCATCAACAGGCTTTGAGGAAGCCCGCCAGATGTTCGATCGCCTGCGCGGATTCCGGCAAGCCGCTTGCGATATAGACGGGCCAGACGTGTATCCCGTGTTCCCACGACTCGAAGGTGACATCCACCCCTGCGGTCAACGCGCGGTCGCGGATGCGGGCGGCGTCGTCATAGAGGATTTCCTTGTCGCCGACCTGGATAAGCAGCGGCGGCAGTCCTTTCAGGTCGGCGAAGACAGCCGAACACCGCGGGTCGGCAGGGTCGGAGTCACCGAGATAATCGGCGGCCATGGACTCCAGCAACGCGCGCGTGACGTAGGGATCGATATCGCGGCGCTGCTCGATGGACGGCCCACTGAAGGTCAGGTCGGCGAACGGGGAGATCATCGCGACGCGGGCGGGCAGTGGAAGCCGGAGGTCGCGGGCGGCGACCGTCACGGCCAACGCGAGGTTGCCGCCGGCGGAATCGCCCAGCACGGATAGCGAGCCGGGATCGACTCCGCCGTCGCCGACCAGCCAGGTGTAGGCCGACACGCAGTCGTCGTAGGCCGCCGGGAAGGGGAACTCGGGGGCCAAGCGGTAGTCGACGGCGTGCACTGTCGCGTTGGCGGCCAAGGCGACTGCTGCGGCTAAGGGTAAATAGCGCTCAGGGGGCGAACCGCTGACGTAGCCGCCGCCGTGAAAGTAGATGACGGTGCGATCGGGTCTTCCGACGGCGGGTTCGATGCTGATTGTCGGTACCCCTGCGAGGTCGGTGTCGCGGCGCGTCACACCTTCTAACGTTGTACGCCCATCGTTGAACTCCCGGGTGCTTTCCGCATCCGTCCGGTCTGGCCGGCCGCGAAGATAGCTGACAAATGCATTCATTAGTTGGGATTCGGGGCGTTGGGTGTCAGCAGGCGAGACCGTAGACGACACGCCGCCGGTCGTCGGCTCGGCGGGAAAGGTGTCTCCGAACATGGGCAGCCCGCTTCTGGACTGGGAGCGGGTGGCTTCGTCCTGGATGACATCCCAGTGCTCGGCCAGCAGCCCGTCGGCGACGCGGACGATGTCGGTGACGATCCAGTTGGCGGGCTGGCCGATTTGAGAGAAGCGGCCGTGCAGCATGACGTAGTCGCCTTCGGCGACCACAAGCTGGTGTTCGTAACGCATGTCCGGGGGCATCGTCTTGACCAGGTCGAAGAGGCCGTCACGCCCAGGTTCGATGTGCGCACTGCGCTGGATGTAGTGCGGTGACCAAAGCCGCTGCGCCGCTGCGTAGTCGCGTCGGTTGAACAGCGTATCGAAGGCTTCGATCACAAGTGCCTTCTTAGCCTGTTCAGCCTCAGTCATCGTGCCCCGACCCGTGGTCGTCGAGGAATTCCGTGACATCAGCCGCGAATTCGCTGGCGTGCTGGAATAGGAATCCGTGGGCGGCGTCCGGATAGATCTTGACACTCGCCTGAGGGATGAGACCGGCCAGCAAGTACGAAAAATGGGGCAGGATCATCGGGTCGCTGTCACCGTTAGCGACAAACACCGGATGACCGATCGCGCTGACACGCTGTAACGCTGCATGATTGGGGATTCCCCAGTCGCACACCGCATCATATTGCGCTTGCCTGGTCGCCCAGGTGGTTGGTTCATCGACATCGCTGGTGCGTCCGTAGATGCGCCCCAGTGTCTCCTGGCCCGCTTGTCGACTCGCAGCTGACGAGGTGAAGAAGACGTCGAGATAACCGTTGGGGTCTGGCTGCGGCTGACCCACCGCATTGATCACCTCGGGGGCCCAGCCGTGCATCCCGGCTCCACCCCGAGGCGCCGCGGAGGCCAGTACAAGTCGGCGTACTACGTCAGGCCGGATCAGCGCGATCTCCTGAGCCACAAAGCTGCCGATCGAGAACCCGAGGACATCGACGTGCGGGGCGTTCAACGTCGCGATGAAGGCAATGGCGTGCCGAGCCATCTGCTCAATCGTGTCCGGAGTTGTGCCGGTTGTGGCCCCGACACCCGCGTTGTCGAACGCTACGACACGCCGCTGCGCGGCCAGGGCATCCACGAGCTGCGGGTCCCAATTCTCCAGGTTTCCGCGGAAGTGCTGCAGCAGCACCAACGGCACTGTGCTGGAGCCGATTTCACGGTGCGCGTAGTCGATGCCGTTGCCAGCGCGGATGAGCTGATTGGGAGCGGTGCCATAGCTGAGTCCCGTCGTAGTCGTCATGTCGCGTTCCTTTCAGCCGTTGAGGAATAGTCGCGCATTGGCCAGAAAGACGTCTGGGTGTTGCGACTGCGCGCCGTGGTTGGCGTCCGACAGCATCAGAAGTGTGGCGTTGGCGAGGTTCTCCGCCAGGATGGCGGCGTTGACCGAGTCGACGACGACGTCTTTGACGCCGTGAACGATCAACGTCGGCTGCTTGATCGTTGCGAGCATGGCGTAGCGGTCTGTGGTCGGGATTTCGCCCCATTCACGGATTGCATGCAACTGAGCGGCGGCGGCCGTGGAGGTGACCGCTGCATCACGATCCGCCTCGCGCCGGTTAAGGCGGTTCAGATATGCATGGCCCGCTGCCTGGCTGGCGTCGCTGGGCGTGAAGAACGCATTCAAAAGCAGGGCTACGGGGTCGTTGAGTTCATCCGCCGATAGTTCGTCGAAGGTCATCTTCTCGCCGCCGCGTGGCCCTGTTCCGCACAGGATCACGTGGCGAAACGTCTCCGGATGAGACGAAGCGATCTGCTGCGCGATCATCCCACCGAGTGAAAAGCCCAAGAAGTCAACGGTTGTCAGGTCCATGGCGTGTAGGAACGCGACGCAATCGACGGCAAAGTCGGCGACTGTCGCCGGAGTGGCGCCGGTTGAGCTTCCGATTCCCGGGTAGTCGAACGTGATCACGTCACGGTCGGCCGCTAAGCCGTCAACGATGAGGGGATCCCAGTCGTCCAAGTTCGCGGCGAAGTAGTTTGCGAGTACCAGTGGTATGCCACCCCGAACACCCACGCGGCGGTACGCGAAGTCGACACCATTCGCAGCGCGTACCGCCTCGGTCGGTATCTGGGAGTACGTCTGCGTTGTCGGTGTGCTCATCAGAGGGCAGTCCTCACCTTCTCTCGAAGTCGGTCGAGTCGACGCATCGACAAAGACCGCGCCACCGACACTGCCAGCCGGCGATGTCGCGATCAGTCACAGATTCGTGTGAGGCATCGGTCCCGGCAACTGTGCCCAGTGATGGCTTTGGGGCAGCAGAGCAAACTGATAACGCGACGGTCAGCGGCTTATCGACATGCACGCCGTCGTCAATCTTTGAGCGCCGAAAAGCTTTTCGCAGTCCATTCGCAACAACACGGCGCTACATAGCTAATACCTAGGTTAGCGAAAGGTCAGGGCAAAGTCCCCTGCCTAGCGTCGATGTTGTTACGCCGACGAAGGGAGATCTAGATGGGATTACGTACCGTCAAGCTCCGTCGATTGCTGGGGGCTACGGCGTTATGCGGCGGTATGGCGATTGCCGCGACCGGCATTGGCGCGGGCATCGCGGACGCGGCGCCCTGGGGCCCGCCACCACCCCCGCCCGGCCCGGCGGCTTGGGGGCCACCCCCGCCGCCACCGATGTGGGGACCGCCACCTCCGCCACCGCCAGCCTGTATCCCGTTCCTTCCCTGCTGACCGATAGGTGAGGAGACAGGTGACGGGCGACGCTGTGGACGCCGCCAATGACCAGCCGGCGTCCACAGCGTCCGCCTAACGTCAGTTGTCTTCGGCGTTGGGAGCGATAAAGACCTTGCCGCTGCGCCCGAGCGATTCGGATTCGGTTACCGCGTAGTGAATGTCGTCCAGACTGAATTGCTTGCCCGGTGAGGTGTTGAGGATCCCCTGGCGGATCAGATCCAGGCACTCGTCGATCAGTTGCGGTAGGGCGGGACGGTCGGCTGCGAAGAACCCGGATTTGTCGAGGCGTGGCAGCCAGTACCCCAGCCAGTACACCTCCAGGGTGCGCCGGCCGGACAGCGTGAGCCGCGGGTCGTCGCCCACGCTGATTCCTTCACCTGTCAGCGATCCGTACTCCAGCATGCGACCGTCCTCGGACAACGATCGGAAAATCTCGGTGCCGGTCTGACCGGCAACGGGATCGATCGCGAAATCGACACCCTGCGGGCCTACGATGTTGCGGACCTGTTCGTCGATCGGCCCCTCACTGGACACGATCACCTCGTCGGCGCCGAGGTCCTTGAGTTCCTGCACCGCTTCGCGGCGGCGCACCACGTTGATGGTCCGGATGCCGTCGTATTTCGCCAGCCGGATGATCATGCGGCCCAATTCGCTGCCGGCGGCTGACTGCAGCAGCCATTCCCCGCGGGGCACGGCCAGCACGTGGCGCACCATGAGGATCGCAGTCGCCGGGTTGATCATGAGTGACGCGATCTGCTCGTCGGCGAATTCGTCGGGCACCGGCCAGGCTTTCTCGGCCTCTACCACCGCGTATTGCGACCAGTTGCCGCCCTCGGAGTTGCGCGCGAAGACCCGCTGGCCCGCTGACAGCCCGTCCACCTCCGGGCCCACCGCATCGATGACCCCGACACCCTCGAACCCGGCGCCGGACGGGAAATGGGGAGCCACACCGGAATAGTGGCCCCGAACATAGAGCAGATCGGACGGGTTGACGGGACTCAACTGAATCTTCACCCGTACTTGGCCTGCTCCCGGCTGTGGGACGGACTGTTCGGTTACAGCCAGAACGTCTGCTGGCTCTCCATAGTGATCAAAGCGAATGGCCTTCATTTTTTAGCCTTTCAATGTGGCGTCACCCGGTCAACGGGGTGCATTTGGACGGGCTGTCCGCTGACACCCTCGAACGGGTGCTTGCTACAGCGCGATGGCGAATCGACCATCTCAGTACGTCAACCTACCTGAGTATTTTCAGCCCTCAGACGATGGCTTTTCTCGCGCAGGTGGAATCAGGACGCGGCATCGCCCCCGTGATGAAATCGCTAGTCGAACAACTGGAAACAACCGGCGCCGCGCGCAATAAGCAGCTGGTCCACCTGCCCGTGTGGGCACTCGCAGCCACCCGACTTAACTGACCGCGATGATCGCCCGACGAATAAGGAGACCCAGCCATGAAGAACAAGATCGTCCTCGAAGAGCATTTCGCCACAACGGATACCATCGGTGACTCCCAGGAGTATTTCCCGGCTCAGATCTGGCCAGAACGGCGTCACCAGCTGCTGGACTTCCAGACCGAACGCCTCGAACGCATGGACGCCTGCGGTATTGGCTTCGCCATCCTTTCGCTGAATGCTCAGGTGATACAAGGAATCCCGGACTCCGCAAAGGCGATCGACGTCGCGCGCCGCGCCAACGACAGACTGGCCGAACAAGTCGCGGCCCGACCCACCAGATTCGGGGCGTTCGCCGCGTTGCCGATGCAGGATCCCGACGCCGCGGTTACCGAACTGCACCGAGCGGTGAAAGACCTGGGCTTCCTCGGGGGCTTGGTCAACGGATTCAGCCAGGTGGGCAGCCTGGACAACGCGACCTACTACGACCTGCCCCAGTACCGACCGTTTTGGTCGGAGGTCGCCCGGCTGCGCGTGCCGTTCTATCTGCATCCGCGAAACCCGCTGCCCAGCCAACAACTGGCCTACGAAGGACACCCCTGGCTGCTCGGCCCGCCGTGGGGCTTCTCGGTGGAGACGGGGATCCACGCGCTGCGGCTGATGGGCAGCGGGTTGTTCGACGAGTTTCCCACCTTGACCGTGATCCTCGGCCACCTCGGCGAGCTGGTGGCCAACAACATCTGGCGCACCTCGCACTGGGCTTCCCCGGACGGCAAGCACCCCTTGGGGGTCCCGATGAAGCAGTCCTTCATCGATTGCTTCCGCCAGCACTTCTACGTGACCACCAGCGGCAACTTCCGCACCATCGCCATGCGCAACGCCATGGAGGAGATCGGCACCGACCGTGTGCTGTTTTCCGTCGACTACCCGTTCGAATCGATGGAAGAGGGCGCCACCTGGTTCGACGCCGCCGAGATCGGCGAGAACGACCGCGATAACATCGGCCGCCGCAATGCCGCCCGACTCTTCAATCTCCCCAATAACCTCTGACGTCAGGCAGACCCAAAGATCCGGCGCTCACGGGCGGGAATCCGCGGGCGCCTCACCCAAATGGATGACGGTGCGCCAGCCGAAGCCGTGCCACGTTGAACCCACCGAAGGAGGCTTGGGATGTCGACCTATCGCGCCTTTCAAGTCACAGGGCAGCGGCAATTCGAATTGGCGGAGCGTGAGCTGCTGGACCCGCAGCCTGGTCATGTGCGGTTTCGTGTGCAGAGTTGCGGTGTCTGCCACAGCGATGTGCTCGCCGTCGAGGGCCTGCGTCCCGACCCCCGCCAGCCGGTGGTACCGGGGCATGAGGTCGTCGGCGTCATCGACGCCCTCGGAGACGAGGTAACCGGATGGAGCGTCGGTGACCGCGTTGGCGTTGGCTTCCTGGGCGGTCACTGCGGCGTGTGTGTCTGGTGCCGTCACGGGGATTTCGTCAACTGCGAAGATCAACCTCGACCCGGGACGGACGCGGACGGTGGATACGCCGAGGCGGTCTACGCCCGCGCCAGCGGGCTTGTCCGCATTCCCGACGCCCTGGAGTCTGTCGATGCCTCTCCGCTGCTTTGCGCCGGCATCACCACCTACAACGCACTGCAGAAGTTGAAGGCCGAACCCGACGCGCTAGTCGCGATCCAGGGCATCGGCGGCCTGGGCCATCTGGGTGTGCAATACGCGAACAAATTGGGCTACCGAGTCGCTGCCATCGCACGAGGTACCGATAAGGCCGCGCTGGCGGATAAGCTCGGCGCACATCACTACATCGACAGTGCCGCAGTCGATCCCGCCAAGGCGTTACAGGAACTCGGCGGAGCGGTTGCGATCGTCGCCACCGCGGCCAGCGGCGCATCCATGTCGCCGCTGTTGGCTGGGCTCGCACCGCGCGGTCAGCTAGTGGTCGTCGGCGTGGGCAATGACCCGATTGAGGTCGACGCCTCCGCTCTTGTCTTTGGTAGCCGCTCGATCGTCGGCAGCCTGACCGGCTCGTCGATCGAAAATGAGGCGAGCCTGCAGTTCAGCGCCACACATGGCGTCGCACCCATGACCGAGGTGCTGCCGTTCGAAGAAGCACCAGCGGCCTATGAACGAATGATGTCCGGCCACGCTAGATTTCGTGTGGTCCTCGACATGCAGACCCGATAGCCGACAGGGCGCAGGTACCGCAGCGAGTAATGAAAATTGTTTCACGGCGTGCGATTTCACTTGAACGTCGGCCTGCGTACACGCGCCCGTTGGCACCTGATTGCTTGATCGTCATCGAGAGGGACGGGCCTGGCTTTAAGGCAGCGGTCCGCGCGTTCACGATGTTAAATCGTCACCGTGGTTGAAACTCTAGAGGGCGCGCCGCACGTCCATCGAATCCCCGATCCTCGCCTCCGACGACATCATCGCGGCGACTCGCACCGGCTGACTGCCTTCGGGGGTCTTGCCGCGATGTCGCTGGATGCGTTGTCCAGCGTCGCGTACGGCCCGGAAGCGATCGTGCTCGGTTTGGTCACCGCGGGCGCTGCTGCCATCAGTTGGACCGTGCCGATTTCCCTGGCGATCGCGCTCTTGCTGCTGGTGCTGGTGGTGTCCTACCGGCAGGTGATCGCCGTACATCCCGACGGTGGCGGTTCGTACGCGGTGGCCAAGAAGGATTTGGGCCGGTGGCCGGCTCTGCTGGCCGCGGCGAGCCTGGTCGTCGACTACGTGTTGACCGTGGCGGTGAGCCTGTCAGCGGGTGCCGACAGCTTGGCGAGCGTGTTTCCGCCACTGGCGCATCACACGCTCGCGCTGTGCATGGCGGGACTCGCCGTACTCGCCGTGATCAATCTGGTCGGTATCGCGGAGTCGGCGAAGGTGCTGATGGGTCCGACGCTGTTGTTCATCGCCGGGATCTTCGCAATCGTCATTTTCGGCTTCTTCGAAGACCATCCGGTGGCGCTGATCGGCGATGATCTCGGGCCGATCCACGCTACCGAGGCGCTGGGCGTGGTGGTGATTCTCAAGGCGTTTTCGGCCGGATGCTCCTCGTTGACCGGGGTGGAGGCGATCGCCAACGCGGTGCCCGCGTTCCGGTCACCGGCGGTCAAGCGTGCCCAGCGCTGTGAGGTCGCGTTGGGGGTCTTGCTGGGGGCCATGCTCTTAGGTCTGGCCTTCCAAATCCGGTTACACCAGGTAGTTCCTCGCGGCAACGTGACGATACTGGCGCAGTTGTCGGCGGGCGTGTTCGGAACCGGATGGCCGTTTTACGTGATCAACTTGGCGGTGACCCTGGTGCTGGCGTTCGCGGCCAATACCAGCTTTGGCGGCCTACCGGTGTTGCTGCAGTTGCTGGCCAGGGATCACCGGATGCCGCACATGTTCGCGCTGCGCGCTGAAAAGCCGGTATTCCGATACGGCGTCACGGCGTTGGCGCTGCTGGCCGCCGCGGTGCTGGTCATCGTGGACGCCGACACCCAGCGGCTGTTGCCGGTATTCGCGATCGGGGTTTTCATCGGGTTCACGATCAGCCAAACCGGTCTGGTGTTGCACTGGCGCCGCGAACGCGGCCCCCGCTGGGTGGGCTATATCCTGCTCAACGGCTTCGGCGCGGTGCTGACTGCCATCGCCGGGATCGTGTTATTTGCAAGCAAATTCACCGAAGGCGCGTGGCTGCTGCTGATCTTGGTGCCTGGGCTGATCAGCCTTTTCAACGGAATCGAGCGCTACTACCAGCGCGCCGGCGAACAGCTCGGCCTGGGAAAGATGCCCGCTAAACCAGTGCCCGGCACCGATACCAAGGCGTTGGTGATCGTCCCGATCGTCGCGGTGAGCTGCGTGGCCGAGCGGGCGTTGCAGGTCGCGATGCGGATCGGCCCCGAAGTCGTGCCGGTAACCGTCGATATCGACCCCGACGCGACTCAGCGGCTGCGCCAGCAGTGGGAGGATTGGGACCCGGGGTTGGAGCTCAAGGTGTTGGACAGCCCGCACCGCAGCCTGGTCGCGCCGACGCTCGAATATGTGCGATCCGAGATCGACAAGGGCCGGCACGTCACCGTGTTGCTCGCTCAGGTCGAGCCCCGGCGCTGGCGTCACCGGTTGCTATACAACCAGCGCGGCGCGATCCTGGGGACCGCGCTTCGGTTACGCACCAAGGCGCTCGTTGCATCCCTGGGTTTTCCCATCGACTGACGGCGCAACAACGTGACAAACGATGGTTAGCTGCTCCTGAAGGCGTTGGCGCCCATCACAAGCGCCGCCGTCCCGCCGTAGAGGTATCCAACCTCCACGGCCTCGGTGATCTCGGCTTCCGAGGCGCCTGACTCGGTGGGGCGGTCTGGATGAGCACGCCCGCGCCGACGATCAGCGCCGCGCCCCACAGAGCTGTGCAAGCCTTCAATTTGCAGAGCCAAGGATGTCTTTCACGATTCTGAGACACTCTTACCCATGAGTGAGATGTATTCATCATGGGCAAACCGTACGTCTGCGGTACTCTCGCTGCGACCGAAACATGTTGCGCCACTTAGCTTATAAAGGTCTATTTGGGCAACCGGCGTTTCAGGCGGGAGTGAACTGGCTCAGGTCATAGATACCGAGACTTTTCTCTATATCAGCGACTTCATCGACTACTCGTTGGAAACCTCTTGTCCGAACCGCCGGTGCTCTTCGTCTTCAAAGGTCTCGGTCACGTCCCGGGGTGTGGTGTAACTAGCGGCGTGTCGGTCCCGACGTTGAGGGGCCATCGCATGAGTCTCTGTGGTGAAACCGCCAAGTATCACTACCGAGAGGAACAACGCGATGGCCCTGGATCAGTCTGCCTTGTTGGAGGTGCTCGACGCATTACGCAATGCCGATGCCGCTGATCGGATCACGCAGGCCGCTGAGACGATCTATCAAGCGTTGATCGACGCGGAGCTGACCGCGCTGATCGGCGCCGGCCCGCACGAGCGCACCGCGTCGCGGACCAACCAGCGCAACGGATCACGACCGCGCACGATCAGCACCACCGCCGGAGATCTGGAGCTGCGTATCCCCAAGCTGCGGTCCGGCTCGTTTTTCCCGGCGCTGTTGGAGCGGCGCCGCCGGGTGGACCAGTGCCTGTTCGCGGTGGTGATGGAGGCCTACCTGCACGGCACCTCCACCCGCAAGGTTGACGACCTGGTCAAGGCCCTGGGCGCCGATAGCGGCATCTCCAAAAGCGAGGTCTCGCGGATCTGCGCCGATCTGGACACCGAGGTGGCCGCCTTCCGCGACCGCCCGCTGGCCGAACAACGGTTCCCGTATGTGTTCCTTGATGCCACCTATTGCAAGGCCCGGGTCAACCACCGGGTGGTGTCTCAGGCGGTGGTGATCGCCACCGGGGTGGCCGCCGACGGGCGCCGCGAGGTTCTCGGCTTCGATGTGGGTGACTCCGAGGACGGCGCGTTTTGGACGGCGTTTCTGCGCTCGCTCAAATCGCGTGGGCTCTCGGGGGTCCAGCTGGTGATCTCCGATGCCCATACCGGGCTACGAGCGGCGATTGACGCGATCCTCATCGGGGCAGCTTGGCAGAGATGCCGAGTCCATTTCCTGCGCAACGTGTTAGCCCAGGTGCCCAAGGGATCCGCCGAGATGGTCGCCGCGGCGATCCGCACCATCTTCGCCCAGCCCGACGCTGAGCATGTCCGTGAGCAGCTCGACACCATCGCGCACATGCTCGGGCGCCAACTGCCCAAAGTCGAGACGATGCTGCGCGAAGCCGCCGACGACATCACCGCGTTCGCCGATTTCCCTGTGCCGCACTGGAAAAAGATCTGGTCAACCAACCCGCTGGAACGGCTCAACAAGGAGGTCAAACGCCGCACTGACGTCGTCGGGGTGTTCCCCAACCCGGCCGCGCTACTGCGGCTGGCCGGCTCGGTGCTCGTCGAAGCCCATGACGAATGGCAGGTCGCCGACAAACGCTACCTGTCGGAAACCACCCTGGCCCTACTCCACAAACCCAGCGACCCAACCCAGCACAACATTGCAGCCCACGACGCACTCACGGCATAGCTGGAAGCCGTAGGTGCAGTGACCTTGCCCGTTCGGCGCGCGACCGTCGACGACGCGGCATCGTCAACCAGGTTCCACCAGGAATACGGGATAGCGCTCGGCAAGCGCGGCGAACTCCGAGAGGGATGGGTCCCGTCGAACGCCGAAATAGTTGCGCGCTATGTAGGCCGGTGACCGCGAGAACGCTCGATGATTGGCGTAGGCACGCAGAACTGGCGGCCGGTCTGCAGACGGAATCTCGATCAATCGCACGGAAAAGGATTCGCCATGTCGCAGTGTCACTCGTCCAGCGGCGGCCCGCACGTTTCGTACCCATTCCGATTCGCCCCCGAGGGAAACCAGGTACTGCCGACCATTGTGGTCCACCGAGACCACAGCGGTGCGGCGTAGCCGACCGGACCGGCGCCCAGGCACGTCCAGGGCGACCGTGGTTGCTGGAGTCCATCCCCGGGCGGCGAGCGCGCCGACCGCGCGGTTGATCAGCCGGTGCGGCGTCGGCGGTGGCCGGTAGCGACCGGCGGCGCGGTAGCGCATACGAGCCTCCAATCGCTCCGCCAGCAGGTCGCCGACAAACGCTACCCCTCCGAAACCACCCTCGCCCTGCTCACCTCCACCCCCGGACGCACGCAACCAACCCGTTGCAATATCCACCGCCATCACGGCATAGTGAAACCCGCAGAGCCTCAGGCGAAGCGAAAGCCCGACTTACACCACTCGATTGGGCGCGACCAAGGTCTCGGCCAGGTCGCGAAACTCTCGAACGCTCATTACGTCACGCAACGCGGGAAATATGACGGTGTCCTCGCGTGCCTCGTGCGGCTCGTACATCCGGATGAAGGTCAGCATGTCCTGCGCTAGAGCATCTCGAGCTGGTTGATCAGATGCAGCTGCGCCGCTGGTGGCGGCAAGGACTCGGTCGGTCAGCAGGCGGCCACGCTCGTGCTGAATCCCAATACGCCAGTGAGATCGGCTAGTTTGCTCGCTTTCTCAAGGCTCGGGAAGACGTACTGTTCTTCGAGCTTTTCGTGGTAGTCCTCGATAAATCGTCGAATGATCCTGGCGCCGCTGTTCAGCGCCTCCGTAGGAGTCTGCTCGCCGGCCCGCAGGTGGCCGATCCCCTCTCGATAGATCAGCAAGACGCGCTGGAGTACTCCGTGCTCACGCATTAAGTCCTCGGGTGCAGTGACGGGCGCCGCCTCTGCCGTGGGTGCGCCAGGCGTGCCGGGACTGGGTTTTGAGGGCGAGTTGCTGCACCCCGACATCGCCAGAGCGCCGGCTGCTGATATGCAGCTCCCGAGAAGATGACGTCGACCGATGACGGGTGGCATCTGCTCTGTCACGGCATGCCGTCCTTTGCTGCTGCTCATCAGTGGTTTGGCGGCACTCCGGACGCGGTCCCGCACTGGACCGGATACTGGACACTGCCCCTTCTTCGCCTATTGGCGTGAACAGTTTGGCAGCAACTAGAGCCAGCAGTCTATATCTGATATCGGTTCCTGATATTTGAATACATCCAGCCCCTGCGTGATCTGTGCGCCAGCGCAACCCAGATTCAGGTCTCGTCTAATGCATTGTCGCAGAAGGTGCTTCGCTATGTTCGCCGTCGTCGGGCGTCTCGTGCGAGTCTGGCGGGAGGGCGCCGCGGCGGCATCGGCGTCGACGGCCATCGCCGCGTGCCGGTCCACATTGCCGGTGGCGCGTCGAGTTCGCGGGCCATCAGTATTGCGACCGTGTCGTAATTGGCGCGCCAGCCACGAAAATGTGGCCACGCCTCCTCATCGGTCTGTTCGATCGGGTAGCCGACTTCGCGCAGCATTGCGGTAGCCGATCTGAATTCGTCAAACGACACCGTGACCGGCCCGTCCGGGTCAGGATCGTCGGGTACCGGCAGCCGCATGACTGTCGCGATCTGCTCTATCGCCACGAAGCCCATCCGAAGCGATAGCCGCGCGGCAAGTTTGGGTTCTCGCGACGGTGTCAGCGCCAGATGCAGGGCAGCGGCATCCATCACCGCAATCAGCGAGATCAGCCAGTGCGACAGCGGCCGCGGTGATCGCATCCTGGCCAATGTCAGATAGGTGGTGTGGGATTCGGCGACCTCAGCGGCCCACCGTTCCCATGTGGTGAACAGCTCCTCAAGAAGGAGGGGTATGTCGCCGTCCTCGATTCCCCAACGGGTGCGGGCCAGAATCTCCGGCCCCCACGCTGGAACACCGGCGCGTGAGGTAAGCAGGGTGACTTCGGTTTCACGCCGGTTAAACGCGGCGTAGAGGGTAGGCAAGTACCCGACTTGCAAGCCGATAACGACGAGCCCCGTGAACGCTGCCAAGTATTCGAGCGTCGTGCTGCCCGTCCCGGTCGGCGCGGCGTAACCGAGGGTGAACATCGACGATCCCGCGTGAGAAAACGCGGCTGCGAGGCTCCCGTTCAGGCTCGGCAACAGCAGCAGCGCGAAGCCGGCAACGAGCAGCCCGAGCCATACCGCCAGCCGTATCAGCAGCGTTAGTGGCGACTGCCACGCGAGGATGCGGTCACGGCGCTCGAACGACCGCACCCGAGTGGTCAGTTGGAGGAACCCAGCGTCCAAGACTCGGTCGACCGTGCGTGATATCGGGGAATTGACACCGCGCGCCACCACAAGAGTCCCGACAACACTAAGCAGGGTGCTCGTCACGACGAACAACCCCACAGCGAAGCCTAGCCACGTACCGATCACCACACCGCCGCCACATTCACTTAGTTCAGTTCGCCGCGTTCGCGCAGCGCATTGGCCAACTGCACGCGCGACTGGACTGCAAGCTTCGAATATATCGAGCGAAGGTGGGTCCCCACGGTATTAACGGATACGCCAAGCGCCCTGGCAGCCGCCTTGTCGGTGTGGCCGTCGGCGACCAGATACGCCACTCGCCGTTCGGCCTCGGTGAGTGATCGGGGCTGCGGGTCGTTGTGGTCGCGGACCCACTTTGCGCGCCGGGCACCCGCTTGCCGCATGACGCGCTGAACCGCTGCCCGGCGGGCACACGCGCCCATGTGGTCGTAGTCATCCCAGGCGGCGTCGAGTTGGTGCAGCGCAGCCTCGCGTTGGCCGGCGTCTAGCAGCATGCCGCCGTAGCCTTCCGCTCCGATGGCCCGTAAAACCCGCCGCGGGCTGTGTTGCAGGACTTTCACCGACTCGGCCACCATGGCCGAGTCACGGTTGAACAACCCGCGCATGTTCAATGCCAACCCAGTCAGCGTCGCGACGTCCGGATTATGCCGCGCACCTTCTTCAGCAACTTCGATCGCGCGCTCAGTGAAATCGGTTGCGCTGCAAGCTATCCCAACTTCAAAGAGGATCGTCATCCAGCAAGGCCACCACGCCCAGTAGCTGCGCGATTGGTGCGGCGCCGCCAATAGTTGCGACAAGATTTGGCGGCTGTTGTCGAGGTCGCCCTGCAGCGCGGTGAGCCAGCCCTGGGTGAACGTCACACCCGGATGCGCTCGGTGTCCGCCCGTGATGTCGATAGCCAGCCCAAGTCGTTGCTCGGCGAGTGCTGCCTGGCCGCGCAGTAACGCGACGAAAGCGCGGATCAACGTGCCCTCCACGACCTGCACCATGTTGCCCACTAGCTGCCCCAGTTCCACAACGGTCTCGGCGACTTGATCGGCCTGGGGCAGGTGGCCGAGGTTGTAGTGCTGTTTGGCTTGGGCGAATAGCAGGTCGGGGAGCAGCGACTCGGACTTGGTATCGCTGTCCTCACGTGCGGCGTCCAGCAGGATCTGGGCATCGTGGTAGCGATCGAGAAGCTGCAATTCCATGATCTCCTCAGCGAGGTAGGAATTCCTCGTCACCGATCGCAGTTCACGGAAATGCTTCAGCGCCAACTGATGTCGGCGCTGAGCGTGTGCAGCTTCACCAGCGGCCTGCAACGCCAGCGCGATTGCGTCACCGTCACGTGACGTCCGGGCCAGTGACAGCGCGGCGTTGGCCTGGTCGGCGGCCGCGTCGGCACCTAGGGTACGGGTGGCCGCCAACGCATGCGCAGCTTGAAATCGGGCAGCCAGATCGGGCCGGCCCGTACTAAGAGCGAGTCCGTGCTCCGCGCGATCGATCAGGTCGGCGATGCGTCCGCTGAGCCAGAGGGCTTTCACGCCGTGGGTCTGGATCCGGCTGATTGTGTCGACGTCATCGACGGTGGCCAGCAGCCGGTCGGCCACGGCGATCGTGTCGTTGGCGCGTTGTGCGCCCGACAGCACCGACACCGTTCGTTCGCCCAGCTCCAGCCAGTACGGCTGTCCGGGGCTCAGGGTCGCGAAGGCCTGCAGTGCAAGATCGGCGGCGTCGACAGCGCTCGTGGTGACCAGGGCTTCCGCGGCGGCGACCATGATCCGCGCGTTGGACTCGTCACCGAAGGCGGCGGCCGCGCGCGCGTGGATGCCAGCCGACACCGGATCCGCCCCGGAGCCCGCGAAATGTCGTGCCAATCGTCCATGCAGCCGACGCCGCTTCTCGGTGGAGAGACGTTCGTAGACCGCCTCCCGCACGAGGTCGTGTCCGAAGCTGAGTTCGCCGGCGGTCAGGGTCACCAGGCCCGACGCGAGTACCGCGGTCACCGCGTCGTCGTGCTGGCCTCCGGGCATCGCGTCACATACGGCGGGTAGTTCGGTGATCGACACCGCGCGTCCGGCGGCGGCTAGGGCCTCGATGAGTTCCGTTGCCGTGCTGGATAAGCCATCCAATCGCTGATACACGGCGGCGCGAAATTCGGCTGGAATGTCTTCGTCGCGCCCCGTCTCGGCGTACCGCGCCGCGCCGTCAATGATGTGGGTGGCCAACAGCGGATTCCCGCCAGCGGCATCAAGCAGCTCGTCGACGCCGCCGTGAAGGCTGTTCCCGAGGCGATCCCGAGCGAGCTCTGCCAGTACCGCACGCGGCAGCGGGTCCAACCGGAGGTGCTCGACTCCGACGGTATCCGCGGCGCTGACCGTTAGCCCGGCATCGTCGGAGCGACTGGCCAGCACCCACACCACGGGTCGACCAGACAGCCGGGCGATCAACGACCGCAACGCGTAGCGACTGAGCCGGTCCGCCCACTGCACGTCGTCCACAGCGATCATCAAGCGATGAACAGCCGCCAGCTGCTCAAGGTGTCCAGCGATGCGATCAACCAGTATCAGCGGCTCGCGGGCGAGCCCGACGATCTCCTGGAATTGCGCCGCAGTCAGAAGCGGATCCCGTCCGCTGCGCAGCAGCCCGATGATCGGTGCGCCGGCGCAGGCCTGCTCGATTTCGTCGCACTTGCTGCGGGCGACCCGGACGCGCGTGTGGCTTGCTTGACGGCAGATCTCGGAGAGCAGCGCCGTCTTTCCGATCCCCGGCTCACCGGTGATCAGCACCACCCCGCTGGCCCCGTGCACACGGGTGCGGCGGACGATACCGAGTGCCGTCGCCAACACCTCGTCGCGACCCCGCAGCGGCCCATAGGGTCTCATCAGCCGACCTTTCGACCCCGCCGGCACAGCGACGATCTTCGCTCCCCCCGCGGGAGGCGGCTCATAGCCGGTTACCGCGATGCATGATCAAGCCACGACCGACGACCGGCTCGGTATCGCGGGCATCGATCTCCTGACCGCAGTCGGAGCACACCACGCACACACCGACGCGATGCCCACAGGGCTTGTGCAGCAGGTCAACGGGCGGGGCCGCAAGACCGGTCCACTCGTTACCCCATTGCATCAGGGCGACGTAGACGGGAAACAGCGCGCGGCCCTTGGCGGTCAGCCGATACTCGTTGAGATCGCGCACGGCATGCTCGGCGTAACGGCGTCGTTCCAGAATGCCGTGGTCGACCAGCCTGTTCAGCCGTTCCGACAGCACGTTGCGAGCCAGACCGATGCCCCGCTGAAAATCCTCGAACCGCCGGGCCCCGTTGAATGCTTGCCGCAGGATCACCCACACCCACCGCTCGCCGACGATGGCCGCCGAACGAGCGATCGCGCAGTTTTCATCGAGCAGATCGGCATGCTTCATCACCGATGAGGATAGCGCTGATTGCAGTTGCGTTTCAAAACTTAGTTCACGAGACGGTGAGGCCGCCGTCGACCACCAGCGTGGTGCCGGTGACATAGCTCGCGGCGGGGCTCGCGAGGAACACCAGCGCGGCCGCAAGCTCGTCTGGATCTCCCGGCCGACCGGCAGGCACCCGCGGAAGCTGGCTGTCGATGTAACCCTCGGGGAACTGATCGGTCATCTCTGAGGGGAAAAAGCCCGGAGCCAGGGCGTTGACGCGAATGCCCTTGCGACCGGTCCACTGCACGGCCAGGTCTCGGGTCAGACCCGTCACACCAGCCTTGCTGGCCGAGTAAGCCGCCTGGGGCAATCCGCCGCTGGTCAGGGCGACGACACTGGCGATGTTGATGATCGAACTGCCCGGTTTCATGACACGGCCACACGCTTGGGCCATCCAATACGACCCGTTGAGATTGATGTCGATGACCTCGCGGAACTGATCGGGTGATTCGCGTGTCGCCGGTACGGCGGTGCCCTTACCGGCGTTGTTGACGAGCACGTCGACGTGGCCGAACTCCGCCATCGCCGCGTCGACCACGGCCTGCGCGTCCTCGGGACGTGCGACGTCCGCGGTCACGGTTAGCGCGCGCCGACCCCGCTCCTCGATCAGGGCACGCGTCTGCTCGAGCCGATCGGTGCGGCGCGCGGTCAGCACCAGGTCGGCGCCCGCCTCGGCAAGGGCCTCGGCGAAGGCGATGCCCAGCCCGGACGATGCTCCGGTTACGATTGCCGCCTTCCCGTCGAGCCGGAATCGGTCGAGGACCGTCGTCGTCATCTGGTTGTCCTTAAGTTCATGGAAGGCGGAGTCGCCTTTCGTACCTAGTTGCAAATTACTACTAGTGGAGTAGCGTGTGAAGCCGTTCAATCGACACGGCAGGAGTCCGGTGTCCAAACCACAGCTCCAGCAGGCGTCGTTCAGTGTCTCGTCAAGAGTTCAGATGGTTAGCCTCGATTTTTCCCGCGGCGGGTTCGGGGTCGGATGAGCGGGTGCTTGCCGGTTGTGAGGCCTGATTGTTGCAGGTGGGTGTGACAGGTCGGCCGGTGTCGCTCGTTGGGCGGGCTTTCCAGGGCCGGTGGGTCTTCGGGTCGGTTGGATGGTGGGCCGGATGTTTATGGGAATGCGGCTCGTAGTTGTTGC
>NZ_JBKQTQ010000329.1:0-2599 GCF_052143115.1 Mycobacterium sp. | reverse complement strand
GCATCTTGCCAAACATCAACAACGCACCCTGGAATGGCAGCCACGCCAAGAACAGCCGCCTGTTCTGGCCCAAGATGGTGAGTAGGTGCATCTCCGGGGCCCTAATCGCACGCGCGCCCAGCTTGCTGATCCCCCAGTTGATAGGCCCGAGCTCACGGAATCCGCCCGACGGGATGCGTGAGGGCGTGCTCATCCGCGCCGCACCAGATACGGCGAGCCCTCGACGATTACGGCCACCCATATAACCTAGCGGCCAGCAGTCATCTGTGCAATCCGAACGAGCCGGGGTCGTTCACGGAAAGTCTTTGTGGGGGTTGGTTGTTCGTGAAGTGCCGGTGCGTGCCAACGCCACGGGCGGCACCCGTCGTACTTGGTCGGATTCTTGTCGGATGTCGCTGCCTGACGGGCCTTCGCGCCGACGACCGCACCCGAACAACGCTCCTTGAATACGGTGATGGACAACGACGATTGGGTGTTGCCGGGTCCGGCCGGATCAAAGTTCGCTCCGACGCATTAGGGATCGGACCGCGCGGCGCCGGTCGATCGCAATGCTTCTGCCACCGCGTCGCGGATCGGGCCACGCCACAGCGGCCCGTGGCTGGGTGCGAGGACCTCCGTCTCCAGTGGCGCCAGCACTGCCAGGCTGCGTTCACAGCCGGCCTGGTTGTGGCTGAACAGCGTCGGCAAAAACTGCGGGCCTTTCCGACGGCACGTGGGAAACCCGGTGATAAGGGCATCACCGCTGGCGAGCACGCCATCGACGATGTAGGAGCAGTGCCCGCTCGTATGGCCGGGCGTGGGAATAGGTTTGGGCTGGCCCGGCAGCATTGCAGCAACATCGGCAGTGAGGGCCTGCGCGGTCGGAATGCCCTCGCGGCTCAACCCGCCGTTGCGCACCAGGTGGGCGGTCCAGGTCACCCAGCTGGGGCGCCAGAGGTTGGCTGCGATGTCCAACGGCGACGCCTGCTGCAGGTACTCGCGCTTGGCGTGTCCGACCTCATCGCGGTGGCAATAAACCGGTGTGCCTTGAGTTTTCGCGAACCAGATCGCCGAGCCGAGATGGTCCACGTGGGCATGGGTCAGCACGATCCCGCGCACGTCGTCGACGCCGAACCCGAGGTCGGATAGCGAGGCCAGCACGTCGTCGCGATCGCCGGGAAGCCCGGCGTCGATCAGCGTGACGCCGTCGCCGCCGGTGATAATCAGCCAGTTCGCTGCGTAGCCTTGCACCAAGTGCACATGATCGGTTACCGCCGTCGCTACCGGTGTCATTGTCGGCAGTTTAGTCGGCGGGATTTGAAACGGCGTGGCTAGCGTTCTGCATCAGAAATTCGTTACATAACTGTAATGGTCGGGATTCGGCGCGGTTCCAGCACGAATCACGTTGGTGCGTGGGATGATTCACGTATGGCGGGTGGACGACCGAAGGCCGAACTGGTGTTGACCGAGGAGGAGCGCAAGACGCTGACGCGGTGGGCGCGGCGGCGCAAGTCCTCGCAGGCGCTGGCATTGCGGTCACGGATCGTGCTGGGCTGCGCCGAGGGCCTGACCAACAAGCAGGTCGCGGCGCGCGAGCAAGTGTCGCAGCCCACGGTCGGCAAGTGGCGGCGCCGGTTCGTCGAGGCACGCCTGGACGGGCTGGTCGATGACCCGCGGCCCGGGCGGCCGGCCTCGATCACCGCCGACCAGGTCGAAGACGTCGTGGTCGCCACCCTGGAATCGACCCCGAAGAATGCCACGCACTGGTCGCGCACATCGATGGCCGAACGCAGCGGTCTGTCCAAGTCCACCATTGGGCGGATCTGGAAGGCATTCGATCTGCGGCCGCATCGAGCCGACGAGTTCAAGCTGTCCAACGACCCACTGTTCGTGGAGAAGATTTATGACATCGTCGGGCTGTATGTGGACCCGCCCGAGTCCGCGGTGGTGCTGTGCGTGGACGAGAAGTCCCAGATCCAGGCCCTGGCGCGCAGCCAGCCCGCGTTCCCGATGATGCCGGGCATGCCCGAAAAACGCACCCACGACTACGTGCGGCACGGCACTACCAGCTTGTTCGCCGCCTTCAACACCAGCGACGGCACCGTGATCTCCGCGCTGCGTCGTCGTCACCGCGCGATCGAGTTCCGCAAGTTCCTCGCCAAGATCGACGCCGAGGTCCCCGCCCACCTCGACATCCACCTGGTCTGCGACAACTACGGCACCCACAAGACACCCACCGTGCAGGCCTGGCTAGACAACCACCCCCGCTTCCACATGCACTACACCCCCACCTATTCCAGCTGGATCAACCAAGTCGAACGCTGGTTCGCCGAACTCACCCGCCAACTTATCGAGCGGGGCGACTACCGCAGCGTCCAAGCGCTCGAGAAGGACATCCGTACCTGGGTCGACAGTTGGAACGAGAACCCAAAACCGTTCGTGTGGACCAAGACCGCCGAACAGATCCTCGAAGCAATCGGACGGTTAATGAAACGAATTAACGGTGCGGGACACTAGCAAGGCCGCGCTGATCTTGCTCTCCGGGTATCAAACCCCCGATGGGCTGCGCCGCGCCGGGGCTGCCCGGTTGGCGGCGTGGTTGCGTAAACGCAAGGCCCGC
>NZ_JBKQTQ010000328.1:0-21670 GCF_052143115.1 Mycobacterium sp. | reverse complement strand
GTATCGGAAACCAGTACTCATCGGCGGACCTTCCGAAACGCAGTCCCGAGCCAACCAGGGTGCTCCCGAAGGAAATGTCGGTCAGAAACATGGCACGTGCCCAATCCAGATCAGACAACGGCTCCTTAATCTTGATAGCTTCCTTCAGCCGGCTAACGAGCTGGGCCCAATCATCTAGATTCGACTGGCCCAACACCGGGCACAACAGCTGATAAGTGGGTTGCGCCGTCCCGGCATACTCGTTGAGGGCGAGGACCATGAGCTCACGTTCCTCGTCGGTCAAGTCGATCGCCACGCGCCCAGGATGAGTCACAGCGCTCCAAGCGGACTTTGCATAACACGCTTCCTACTTTCGTTCGATCTTTCTTACTCGGTCGGTTCGAAGGCCGGACCGATTGCGGGTCTAGGTAACCCGATTGCTCCACCTCCACCCACGACAGAGGGACCGGGGCGTATTACTGGTGGCTCAATCGGTGGCGGCTTGAGGGGCGCAACCTGCGCGGGAGCGGGTTCGGGACGAGCCGGCGGTTCAGCGGGGCGCGGTACCGCGGGTGGCCCTTCGACCGGCCTCGTTGGGCCGGCTGGCGGCTCAGTGGGGGCAGTGCGAGGCCCGTCGGCAAGTTGGCCGGGCTTGAACGATGGCTCACGCCAGCCGAACTTCTTGTCAACGAAGTCAGGTCTTTCCTGCAGGTCTGGTTTGAACACCGTTCCACAGTCGGGCGCACTCGGGTCCCGAACAATCATCACATTGTCTTTGGGGTCATAAATAACGGGCGCGCCGTCGCTACTACTGGCCCCGAGCCGCAGTCCTCCGGGGTCACCAATGGATCTCTTCATCTTTCCGTAGATGAAATCGGCGAGCTGATCTCGTGTCATCCCGGGAAAATCAGCGATGTGGTCGGTCCCGGCGTGTCCGTAAGCGATTTTCTGGGCGGCCCTCATTAGTGGGTCACTGCTCCAGCCGCCCGGACGTGGGTCGGGTGCTGGGTTCGGCGCCTCCTTGAAGGTGTGATGGTCGACGAGTTGAACCCGATTTTGCTTGTCGTCGCCAAGGATCACGTCATTGACACCGGGCGACTCGGTGAAAGTGAGATGGTCGATGCCCTTGGTGACGGCGGCGATTTGCGCCGCGGTTTCTTGATCGTTGGCGATCAGTGCGCCTACCCGGTGACCGATGAAGGCGGCGTGGCCTATGGCCTGAGCGCGACGCTGCGCTCGCAACTCGGTCGAACCGCCTTGGGAACGGTCGGTGACCGAATAATCCTCACCGACATCGAAGCCGGCTGCACGCACCTCGCTAACGGCCTCAAGCACTGCCGCTTTGCCCTCTTGCAATTGTTCACCGCCACGGCGGGCGATTCCGGCGGCCTCGTGCAATTGAAAAGCCGCGCCCCGGATCTTGACCATGTCGAAATAGGCGCGCTCCTGGGCGGCGACCGCGGCCTGCCCCTGCCACGACGCACCGCCCGGGGTCGACGCTCCCGCATGGATTTCGGCGAAAACCTCATCCCACAAATTGCCAGTCCGCTCAAAATAGTCGGTAGCCTCGCGCAGATACGTTGTGTCCAAGCTCTGGACGTGCGATAGCGTGAGCAGCGTTGTGGCCGAGGGCAATTAGAGCACCGTCGGTATGTCGAGCGCCTCCAACTGAGCTGCCGAGTTGACTTCGTTCTCGGTGTAGTCGACAGCGGCCGCCGAGAGTTTGGCGGCAGTCGCCTGCACGCGGAACGTGCAGCGGATGTTGGCCGCAGCTACCTCGGCCCGCGCGGCGTTGATCGCCGCTACGCTCGCCAGCGCTGACGACCCCACACCGGTCGGCGCGCGATTGCCCGCGAGCTCTCCTGCTAGGGACTCACATGAGGTGGCTTCCACACGAAGGCCCTCGTCACTAACCTGCAGCTCTTGAGTGCTCTGCGGCGATGCCATGCGCAGAGCCTAGTGCTCATCCCTTTTGCCGCAAGTCACATACCGAACTGGTGCGGCGCGGAAACCCCGTCACGGGCTAGCGGGGAGCCGGGCCCAAACGGCAAGCGAAACGAAATACCTCGGCGGGCGTACTAACAACTTCTCAGGGATTTGAACTACCTATGCCGTCATCCGGTAGGTGTCAGCGTGCCCTCGTCCTTGTCCGCCCCGCCGTCGCTGGGTGCGGGCGCCCCGAGTGCGATGTGCGGTAGCCGGGTGGCGTGCACGTACACGGTGTCCCCCTCCTGCAGGCCCAACGCCTCGGCATCGCCTCGGGTGATCTGAGCTATGAACGGCCCGCCGGTAGCGGCGTTGGTCAACTCGACGCGCACCTCAAAGCCGAGCATCACCAGGCGGTCGATGGTGGCGCGGACTACGCCGGTGGCCTCGGCGGTGCCGTCGTCGGCAGCAATCTTCATGTCGGGACTGCGTCCGACCCGGATGTCATGCGGACGAACGAGATTCCCGTTCAGCGTGGACACCGCGCCCAGAAATGACATCACGAACGAGTTCGCCGGAGTGTCGTAGACGTCGGTCGGGGATCCCACTTGCTCGATGCGACCGTCACGCAGCACGGCAATCCGGTCGGCCACATCGAGCGCCTCGGCCTGGTCGTGGGTGACCAGCACCGTGGTGACATGCACTTCGTCATGCAGGCGGCGCAGCCAGGCTCGCAGATCTTCGCGGACCTTGGCGTCCAGTGCACCGAACGGCTCGTCGAGCAACAGCACTTGCGGGTCGACCGCCAGCGCGCGCGCCAGCGCCATGCGCTGGCGTTGACCGCCGGACAGCTGGCTGGGGTAGCGAGTCTGGAAACCGCTGAGCCCCACCACCTCGAGCAGATTGTCGACCTTCTCACGGATCTCTGCCTTGGGTCGCCGACGAATCTTCAACCCAAAGGCGACATTGTCGCGCACGGTCAGGTGCTTGAACGCGGCGTAATGCTGGAATACAAAACCGATACCGCGCCGCTGTGGCGGCAACCGGGTGACGTCACGGCCGTCGATCGTGATCGTGCCGCTGTCCGGCTGATCGAGCCCTGCGATGGCGCGCAACAGGGTCGACTTGCCCGAACCACTAGGTCCCAGCAATGCCGTCAGTGAGCCGGCGGGCACGTCGAAGTCGACATTGTCCAACGCGACGAAATCACCGTAGCGTTTGTTGGCGCCGCGCACGACGATCGCGTTAGTCATAAGCGCCACTCGCCCCCGCAAGCGGGTGGGGGTACCCCCAGCCGCACAGCGGCGAGGGGGCGTGCCCCCACCTCATCGCTGCCTCCAAAATCGTCGTCGGCGCGAGTCATAAGCGCCACTCCTCCTCATCAGGCCTGCTTGGTGGCTCGTTTACGCCGAGCATCGAAAATCACCTGGACGACGAGAACCACCACGGAGACCGCCATCAGCAGTGTCGAAAGAGCGTAGGCGCCGTACTCGGCGCCGCGGTTGTAGCGGTCAGATACCAGTAGCGTCAACGTCTGGGATTTCCCCGGCAGGTTCGACGACACCATGATGACCGCGCCGTATTCACCGAGGGTACGGGCGATGGTCAACACGATCCCGTAGGTCAGGCCCCATCGGATCGATGGCAGCGTGATCCGCCAAAACGTCTGCCACCAACCGGAACCCAGCGTTGCCGCCGCCTGCTCCTGTTCGGTGCCCAGCTCGTGAAGGACCGGCTCGACCTCGCGGATCACGAAGGGCAGCGTGGCGAAGATGCTGGCGAGCACGATGCCGGGCAACCCGAAGATGATCTTGAACCCGAAGTCTTTCTCGACGAAGCCGAGCAGTCCTCCCGATCCCCATAACACGATCAAGGCCACACCGACGACGACCGGCGAGACCGCGAACGGCAGATCGATGATCGCCTGCAAGACGCCCTTGCCACGGAATCGGTTGCGCGCCAGCATCAATGCCGTCGGGACACCGAAGATCACATTAAGCGGCACCACGATGGCCACCACCAGCAGCGACAAATTCAGTGCCGAAATCGCCGCCGGCGTGCTGACCCAGGCGAAGAATTGGCCGAAACCGGGTGTGAAAGTGCGCCACAAGATCAGCCCAACGGGGACGACGAGCAGCACCAACACATAGGCCAGGGCAAGAAAGCGAATCAGGTAGCGAACCTGCGGCGATAGCGTCATGCCGACAACTCCTCGCGTCTACTCGCACGCGATCCGAGGGTACGCAGAACAAAGAGTACGATGAACGAGATAGCAAGCAGCACAATCGATATCGCGGCAGCACCGGTACGGTCGTCATTTTCGATCAAGGTCCGGATCCACTGTGAGGACACCTCGGTTTTGCCGGGCACCGCCCCACCGATCAGCACCACCGAGCCGAATTCGCCGATGGCCCGCGCAAACGTTAGCCCCGCACCGGTCAACAAAACCGGAGTCAGAGAGGGCAACACGACGGTTGTGAAGATTGTCGCGTTGCCGGCGCCGAGCGACGCGGCGGCCTCCTCGGTCTCGCGGTCAATTTCGAGCAACACCGGCTGGACGGCCCGCACCACGAACGGCAGCGTGACGAACGCCAAAGCCAGGCCAACGCCCCATCCGGTGTGCTGCAAGTGCAGGCCGACGGGGCTGTTGGCCCCGTAGAGAGCCAGCAGTACCAGACTGGCAACAATCGTGGGCAACGCGAATGGCAGATCAATAATGACGTCGACCAGCCGTTTGGCCGGGAAATCGTCGCGTACCAGAACCCATGCGATCAGTAGGCCGAAAATCATGTTGAGGACGGTGACGCCGGCCGAGATGATCAGCGTCACCCGGAAGGACTCGAGCGCGGCATTTGAGGTGACCGCGAGCCAGAACGCCCGCCAGCCGCCACCGACGGATTGCCAGCCGATTGCGGCCAACGGCAGCAGCACGATCACCGAAAGCCACACCATCGCAACACCAAGCCGCAGTGACGTGCCGCCGCCGCGGAAACCCTTGCCGCCCGGCGCGCCACCCCCACGGGTGCCGGCGGTCACCTCCTGTGTTATCGCCGTCGTCATCCGGTGGCCTGTGCGTAGATCTTGGTGATACCGCCGGAGTTTTTGTCGAACAATTGGGCATCGACGATGTCCCAGCCACCGAGGTCAGAGATCGTCCACAGTTTCACCGGCATCGGGAACTGACTCCGGACATCGGCGGCAACGGCCGGGTCGACTGGCCGGAATCCAGCTGCCGCCCAAAGCTTCTGGGCCTGAGCCGTGTACTGGAAGTTTTTGAACGCGGTGGCGGCATCCAGGTGGGGGCTGCTGGTCACCACGGCCACCGGGTTTTCGATCTTGAACGTTTGCGGCGGGTTGAGATGGGTGACCGGTTTGCCTTGGCGCTCCGTGGCGATCGCTTCGTTCTCGTAGCTGATCAGGACGTCACCGCTGCCTTGGACGAACACATCGGTGGCCTCCCGCCCCGATGCGGGGCGCAGTTTGACGTGCTGGCCCACCAGCTTGTTGATGAAGTCAATGCCCGCTTGCGGATCGTGGCCGCCGCCGCTCTTGACGGCGTATGGGGCGAGCAAATTCCATTTCGCAGAGCCTGAGCTCAGCGGGCTGGGCGTGATGACTTCCACGCCGGGCCGCAGCAGGTCGTCCCAGTCCTTGATGTTCTTGGGATTCCCGGGCCGCACCACCAGGGTTACCACCGACCCGAACGGAATGCCTTTGGTGGCGTCTTTGTCCCAGTCCTTGGAAACTTTGCCGGCCTTGACGAGTCGGGTGATGTCGGGCTCGACGGAGAAGTTGACGATGTCGGCGGGCTTGCCGTCGACGACGCCTCGTGACTGGTCACCCGAGGCGCCGTATGAGGTGATCACCTGCACGCCCTTGCCTTCTTGTGAGGCGTTGAATGCTGGAATCACCTTGCTCCAGCCGGGTTCTGGAGCCGAGTAGGCGACCAGCGTGATGCTCGTGTGCGCGTTGGCCGGCCCGCTACCACCGACGACGTCGCTGGCGCCACCCTGACACGCTGCGATAACGCTCGCGGCGACGGTCAACCCGACAACGTGGCACCAACGCGCGGCACCCCTGATGTCGTCGCGCAATGGTCGACCTTTCGGTGGCGGGGTTAACAGACAACCGGTCCCGTCGCTACGGAAAGGCAAGGGTCAATAGTTGGGGGAATTCCACCGACACCTGACCGCGCGCGGGGAGGAAGTCAGCTACAACAGTGCACGTCAGCCACAGCGCAATCGCCCACGGCAATGAGCGCCAAGATATGGCACTCGCTGTTGCCGGACACTGCGTGCATGGCGGAAGCCTAACAGAATTCGCCGAACTCCCAGCTTGGCCGACGCAGGTCAGCGGGTCAGCAGCCAGGCGACTATTACCAGTACCACCAAGATGACCAGCACCAACGTCACCTGTGATCGCGGCATGCCCGGCTTTCTGGTCATCCGGGTTCTTCGTCGCTGTGACGAACGCGCCTCATCAGCCGGATGCCACGGCCCAGCAGGGCGTCCAGCACCACCGCGACGAGGTAGGCCAACGCCAGCACGACCGGCATGACCACGATGGTCTGCAAGACGAACCCCAGCCCCGACAGCCACAACTCGACGCCGTCCCACCAACTGAGGATCCCGTTCACTGGGCTCACCCTATTCCGCGTGGCCAGTGAAGCCAACATGTCGAGATCGTTGTCAACCTGGCCGTGGCCGACGCGGTTGCCGCCGAGCAGCTCGGCGGATCATGATGTCGGCATGGTTCTTCACGCGCAGCCTGCCGATGGGGCCGCGGAGAAGGCCGAATCGGCAACCTTTACCGTCGCCCCGCCGGGGGCATCTCCCTCGGGCGCACCATTGCGCAACCCGTTCCCACCGATCGCAGATTACGCGTTTTTGTCCGACTGTGAGACGACCTGCCTGATCTCGCCGGCGGGGTCGGTCGAATGGCTGTGCGTGCCGCGGCCCGATTCGCCGAGTGTGTTTGGCGCGATCCTGGACCGCAGCGCCGGCCATTTCCGGCTGGGTCCGTATGGCGTATCGGTGCCCTCGGCGCGGCGCTATCTACCCGGCAGCTTGATCATGGAGACCACCTGGCAAACCCACACCGGCTGGGTGATCGTGCGCGACGCGCTGGTGATGGGGCCATGGCATGACATCGACCGACGGTCGCGAACACATCGTCGTACCCCGATGGACTGGGACGCCGAGCACATCCTGCTGCGCATCATCCGTTGCGTCAGTGGAACCGTTGAACTACTGATGAGCTGCGAGCCGGCGTTCGACTACCACCGCGTCAGCGCCACCTGGGAGTACTCGGCCGACGGCTACGGCGAAGCCATTGCCCTGGCCACCAAAGATCCCGAAGCCCATCCGACCCTGCGGTTGACCACCAACCTGCGGATCGGTTTAGAGGGCCGAGAAGCACGGGCGCGCACCAGAATGAAAGAAGGTGACAACGCCTTCGTCGCCCTGAGTTGGTCCAAGCATCCGGCGCCGCAGAACTTTGAAGAGGCCGCCGACAAGATGTGGAATACGGCCGAGTGCTGGCGGCAGTGGATCAATATCGGCAACTTTCCCGACCACCCGTGGCGAGCGTATCTGCAACGCAGCGCTCTCACACTGAAAGGGTTGACGTACTCACCCACCGGCGCGCTGCTGGCTGCCTGCACCACATCGCTTCCCGAAACCCCACAGGGCGAACGCAACTGGGACTACCGGTATGCCTGGGTGCGGGACTCGACATTCGCTTTGTGGGGGCTCTACACCCTGGGGCTCGATCGCGAGGCCGACGATTTCTTCTCGTTCATCGCCGACGTGTCTGGCGGTAACAACGGTGAAAGCCAACCGCTGCAGGTGATGTACGGCGTCGGCGGAGAACGCCGGCTGGTGGAAGAGAACTACTCCACCTGTCCGGCTACGACCATGCCCGCCCGGTGCGCATCGGCAACGGCGCCTATAACCAGAACCAGCACGACATCTGGGGCGCCATCCTCGATTCGTTCTACTTGCACGCCAAGTCGCGCGAACAGATTCCGGACACGCTGTGGCCGGTGCTGAAGAACCAGGTGGAAGAAGCCATCAAGCACTGGCGGGAGCCCGACCGTGGGATCTGGGAGGTGCGCGGGGAACCTCAGCACTTCACGTCGTCGAAGATCATGTGCTGGGTGGCGGTCGATCGCGGAGCGAAACTGGCTGAGCGGCAAGGTGAAAAGAACTACGCACAGCAGTGGCGCGCGGTCGCAGAGGCGATCAAAGCCGAAATCCTGGAAAAGGGCGTGAACTCTCGGGGCGTGTTCACCCAGCGCTACGGCAGCGACGCGCTGGACGCCTCGCTGCTGCAGGTGGTGTTGACTCGCTTCCTGCCGCCGGACGACCCGCGGGTGCGGGCCACTGTGCTGGCGATTGCCGATGAGCTCACCGAACAAGGTCTGGTGCTGCGGTACCGCGTCGAGGAGACCGACGACGGGCTTGTCGGTGAGGAAGGCACATTCACCATCTGCTCGTTTTGGCTGGTATCGGCTTTGGTCGAGATCGGCGAGGTCAGCCGCGCCAAACATCTTTGTGAGCGGCTGCTTTCGTTCGCCAGCCCGCTGCACCTCTACGCCGAGGAGATCGAGCCGCGCACGGGCCGGCATCTGGGAAACTTCCCGCAGGCCTTCACCCATCTGGCGCTGATCAACGCTGTGGTGCACGTGATCCGGGCCGAGGAAGAAGCCGACAGCACCGGAGTCTTTCAGCCCGCCAACGCGCCCGTGTAGGGCCGATCAGCTCAAAGCGCTGACCGTGTCCATCATCGCGTGAGCGATGTCAACGGCGCTGTTGTCCAGGTTGGCCGAACCTGGATCAGACGGGCGTCGATCGCCGAAGAACACCACCTCGACCTCTACGAGGCAGTTCAGCCGGACACCGATGGCACGCGCCTGTGGGGTCGGCTGCAGCGCCGGCATGTTGGGCAATACCGAGGTCGCGGTATTAGTAGCCGCGACAACGGTATTAGTGACGCGGATGTCGCTGACGGAGTTCGTCGTGCTGATCGGGCCGTTTTGTTCCGTTGACGTCGCGCCGTTGCATTGCTGCCACTGCCGTGAGAATTTCGCGAACACCATCTCGGCTTGCGCGGCCGTCGGCAACGTGACCACGCCCTGCATAACGCTGATCACTTGCGCCGGATCACCGTTGTTCCACCACGACTCCGAGGCGACGTCTCTGACCTCGGCTGACTCGTAGACGCTTTTCTGCAGCATCGCCGTGACGCCCAGGCAACTGGCTGGCGGGATCTGACTGTAGAGCTTCTCAGGGCCGCCGAACTCAGGCGGGATGCGGCCGACGAAGGGCTGGCCGAGCATCCGCGACAGTGTGACGTCGTCGAGAGGCACCTGCCTGACGCTTGCCCCGGTGAGAAGTCGCGGCTTCAGATTCGGTGCCGGCGTCGCCGTGCCATCGACAACCGCACCACAGCCCAGGGCCAGCGCGGCGACCACCATTAACGCCGTCGCCGACCCAAACGTCCGCATGACTACTTTGTACCTTGGTCTGCGCGGCGGCGGTGGACAGCGCGGCGACGAAGGCGTCCTGCGGAACGTCAACGCGCTTGTATAGCGCGCTTACTTTTTGGCCTTATCCCCCGCGGCATCGGTTGACAGCGCGGCGACGAAGGCCTCCTGCGGCACGTCGACCCGGCCGATAGTCTTCATCCGCTTCTTGCCTTCCTTCTGCTTCTCCAGCAGTTTGCGCTTGCGGGTGATGTCGCCGCCGTAGCACTTCGACAGCACATCTTTGCGGATCGCGCGAATATTCTCTCGCGCAATGATTTTGGATCCGATCGCCGCCTGCACTGGCACCTCGAACTGCTGACGCGGGATGAGCTCTTTGAGTTTGGTGGTCATCTTGTTGCCGTAGGCCGCGGCACCATCCTTGTGCACGATAGCGCTGAAAGCGTCGACGGCCTCGCCCTGCAGCAGGATGTCAACCTTGACCAGCGCTCCCTCCTGCTCGCCGGCTTCCTCGTAATCGAGGCTTGCGTAGCCGCGAGTGCGCGATTTCAGCGAATCGAAGAAGTCGAAGATGATTTCGCCCAGCGGCATGGTGTAGCGCAATTCGACCCGCTCGGGTGACAGGTAGTCCATCCCGCCGAGTTCGCCGCGCCGCGATTGGCAGAGTTCCATGATGGTGCCGATGAATTCGCTCGGCGCGATGACGGTGGTTTTGACGACGGGCTCGTAGACGGTGGCGATCTTGCCCGACGGCCAGTCCGACGGGTTGGTCACTCGGACCTCTGTCCCGTCGTCCTTCACGACTCGATAGACCACGTTCGGTGCGGTCGAAATCAGGTCGAGGTCGAATTCACGTTCCAGGCGCTCGCGGCTGATCTCCATGTGCAGCAGACCCAGAAACCCGCACCGGAACCCGAAGCCCAGCGCCACCGAAGTCTCCGGTTCGTAGGTGAGCGCCGCGTCGTTGAGCTGCAACCGCTCCAGCGCGTCGCGCAGGTTCGGGTACTCCGAGCCGTCGACGGGATACAGACCCGAGTACACCATCGGTTTGGGTTCGCGGTAGCCGGTCAGGGCTTCGGTGGCGCCGTGGCGTGCGGTCGTGACGGTGTCGCCGACTTTGGACTGGCGGACGTCCTTGACACCGGTGATCAAATAACCGACCTCGCCCACACCGAGGCCGTCGCTGGCCTTCGGTTCAGGCGAGACGATGCCGACCTCGAGAAGTTCGTGTGTCGCGCCGGTTGACATCATCGCGATCTTTTCGCGCGGGGCGATCTTGCCGTCGACCACGCGGACGTAGGTGACCACGCCGCGGTAGATGTCGTAGACGGAGTCGAAAATCATTGCCCGGGTGGGCGCGTCCGGGTCCCCCTTGGGCGGTGGCACTTGCTTGACGACCTCGTCGAGCAGTTCGGGCACGCCTTCGCCGGTCTTGCCGGACACCCGCAGCACTTGGTCGGGCTCACAGCCGATGATGTGCGCGATCTCGGCGGCGTACCGCTCGGGGTCAGCGGCGGGCAGGTCGATCTTGTTGAGCACCGGGATGATGGCCATATCGCGGTCCAGCGCCAGGTACAGGTTGGCCAACGTCTGCGCCTCGATGCCCTGCGCGGCGTCGACCAACAGCACCGCCCCCTCGCAGGCGGCCAGAGCCCGCGACACCTCGTAGGTGAAGTCGACGTGGCCCGGGGTGTCGATCAAGTGCAGGACGTGATCGGTGTCACCCACCCGCCACGGCAGGCGCACATTTTGTGCCTTGATCGTGATCCCGCGTTCGCGCTCGATGTCCATCCGGTCGAGGTACTGAGCGCGCATCGACCTTTCGTCGACGACGCCGGTGAGCTGCAGCATCCGATCGGCCAGCGTGGATTTGCCGTGGTCGATGTGGGCGATGATGCAGAAATTCCGAATCTGCGCCGGCGCGGTGAAGGTTTGGTCGGCGAAACTACTGATGGGAATCTCCTGGTCGACGGCGGCCTAGCGGCGGATGCTTAGGCGCTCTGAGCTGCCTCCAGGGTATCGAGGCAGCGTCGTCGGAACACAATCGCGCCGGGCCGTCTTATGCTGCGAAGATGGCGTCGCAGTGGAGGACGTTGCAGCGGTTTCAGAGAAACCTTGAGAATTTGGTGTTCAACGAGGCACCGAAGCTGATCCGGCAGCTGCAGCAGTCGCCGACTGTGCAACGGGGCATCAAGATCGGTTTGGATGTGATCGTCGGCACGGCGTCCGAACCTCCGCCCGAGATCACCGCCGGTCGCCCGGTCACCAGCATCAGCGCGCCCACCGCGCATCGGGCCCGCAGGCTGGTCTACTCCCCCGACTTGGACGGTCGGGCCGACCCCGGCGAAATCGTGTGGACGTGGGTGACCTACGAGGACGATCCCACCCGCGGCAAGGACCGCCCGGTGCTGGTCGTAGGCCGCGACCAGCACACGCTGCTCGGCCTGATGATGTCCAGCCAGGAGAGATACGCCGCCGACCGGGACTGGGTGGAAATCGGCAGCGGAAGCTGGGATGGCGACGGTAGGCCCAGCTGGGTGCGGCTGGACCGGGTGCTGGACGTCCCCGAAGAGGGGATTCGCCGCGAGGGGGCAATCCTGGAACGCGCGATCTTCGACGTCGTCGCTGCCCGCCTGCGCAGCGAGTACTCCTGGAGCTGAGTTACTCCGCTCCGGTCGAGCTGCTGGCCGTCAGCCCTGGGTGATGTAGGACTGCAGCTGCTCGTGCTCGGCCTCCAGCTCCTCCATCCGCGTTTTCACGACGTCACCGATGCTGACGATGCCGATCAACTTGCCGTCGTCGAGTACCGGTACGTGGCGCACCCGGTGTTCGGTCATCAGCATGCTGAGACTGTCTACCGTGTCGGACTTGCTACAGGTCGAGACCACTGCCGTCATGATTTTCGAAACCGGCTGCGAGAGCACCGCAGCGCCGTGGGCGTGCAGCTGGCGTACGACGTCACGCTCGGAGACGATGCCGACGACACCGTCGGGCCCGACCACCACCATGGCGCCGATATTGTGACCGGCGAGCCCGGCCAGCAGTTCAGTCACCGTCGCGTCAGGGTTGGTCGTCACCACGGAGCCACCCTTGTTTCGCAACACATCTGCAATCCGCATTGAAGCCTCCCACCGATTGTGATCCGGTTCACACCAGGCTACGCGAGATCGGTCATTGTGAAAGCTGCTCGAAAAAATCAGGCCAACGTCCAGGTCACGACCACGGCAGCATGCTCGGCGACGACCTGCACCGGCTGGACGCTCACCCGATAGTGTTGCGCGGCAGCGGGAGCCGTGCGCCGGCCACCACCAGCCACGCCAACGCCGAGACCCGTGCGACGGGCAGGATCGGTCCCAGCACCGGCCAGAACAGCACCAGCGTCGTCAATTCGGACAGCCCGGCGATCGCCAGACCGGCCCAGGCCAGCGGCCGGGGCAACAGCCCGAGGCCGAGGCTGGGCAGCGCCATACCGGCGACAAGCAGGCCCAGCGCCACGATGTGCCCGGCGCCACCAACCAGAAACACCAGGTAATACAGCGCGCGGACCAACGCGCTGTCGCCGCTGACCTCTGGCCGCGACAGTGTCCAGGCCACCAAACCCGTCAGCCCCAACGCGCCGGCCGCCAAGATTCCGCCCGTCAATGCGATCGTCGCTGCCGGCGCGGCGACCCCGAGTTGACGCAACCGGCCGCTGGCCGTTGCCGCGTAGACGGCCAGCGGCACCGACGAGGCGAACACCGCCACGGCGATGACCTGCACCGCCGCCGGTTCGGTACGGACGTACTGCTGGACCGCGGCGACCGGTCCGTAGGGCAGCGGCATCACGCCGCCGAGCGCGACGCCGATCGCCAGACCGCTGAGGAGCAGCCCTATCCAGATCGCGGCGAGGAGCGCCAACGGCGGTCCATGTTGGCGCCGGCCGACTGCTGCTGCATCTCCGGGCGAATCGTTCATAGCGTGAACGATAGGAACTATGCCAACCGGGTGATCTCGACCAGGACGTCCAAGTCGGTCGCGCCCTGTCCGGAATAGATGCCCTTCAGCGGGGACACGTCGGAGTAGTCCCGACCGAAGCCCACACTGATGTACTGCTCGGTGATCTCGCTGTCGTTGGTGGGATCAACGTCCCACCAACTTCCGGTCCATGCCTGGATCCAGGCGTGGCTCTGCCCGTCGACGGTTTTCCCAATCTTCGCGTCACTCTTGGGGTGGTGATAACCCGACACGTAACGCGCGGGAATACCTATGCTGCGCAGCATGATTAGTGATAAATGCACGAAATCTCGGCAGCCGCCTTTGCCCTCGCGCAACGCGTCCAACCCCGACGAATGCACACCGGTGGTGCCGCGAACATAGTCCAGTTCGCTGCGCACCCACTCCCCGGCCGCAACGACGGCTTCGGCGGGTTGGTGATACTTGGCGATCCTCTTGCCAACGGCCGCAATGCGTTTGCTTGCCGGCGTGTATTCGGTGGGGCGAAGCACCTCATCGAATCGGTCGACGATTGATTCGGTGTGCAAGTCGGCCCAGGAGAGTTTTTCGGTCGGCGGTTCCGCTCGGTCGGTCTCCACAACCGACGAGGACGTGACGGTCAACTCGGTGTGCGGCGCATGCAAATCGAATGCCGTCACCGCA
The DNA here is from genome assembly GCF_052143115.1 of Mycobacterium sp. Lineage (GTDB taxonomy): Bacteria > Actinomycetota > Actinomycetes > Mycobacteriales > Mycobacteriaceae > Mycobacterium. Next base: position 7,644 of record NZ_JBKQTQ010000328.1, on the reverse strand, counting down.
GTGCCCCAGTAGTCGATGTACTTGTATGACCGGGTGGCCGGGACAGTTTCGACACGGTTGAGGATGACGTTTTGCCGCGAGTCCGATCGCGGCGTGAGCCGAGCTTCGTTGTAAGAGGCCGTCGCCGGCGACGGATAGGCGTATCCGGTAGCGTGCAGAACGCGCATCCGCCACATCAGTTCTTCCCCTGCCTGGCCGGCAGCGGGTCGCGCTGGCCGGCATCGGACCAGGCGACCCACGGTACAGCGTGAAAATACTGTACCGCCAACGCCTCTCCGACGTCGTAGCACGACTGCTGCAAGCCTGCCAGCCGCATCTCCAGCGATTCGAGCAGCACACCCGGCTGGATGAACTCGAGTTCACTGCGGGCTCGCCCGAGCAGCCGCTGCGCTTCGGAGACGGCGCCGACCCTACTGTGCGGATGGTGCAGCAGTTCGTCGAGGTTGTGCTCAGCCAACTTCAACGAGTAGAAGACCGACCGCGGAAACAGCCGGTCGAGCAGGATGAACTCGACGACCCGATTGGCGTCCAGCACACCGCGATAGGTACGCAGATACGTGTCGTGCGCGCCCGCCGAGCGCAGCACCGTCACCCACGCGGGCGAGGACGCGCTGTCCCCGACTCGCGACAACAACATCCGCACCGTCATGTCCACCCGCTCGATCGCACGACCCAGCATCATGAAGCGATACCCTTCGTCGCGCGACAGCGTCGAGTCGGCCAGCCCGGCGAACATCGCGGCGCGGCCCTCGATGAACGATAAAAACTCGTGCGGTCCAAGGCGTTTGGCGGCACGTTCACGCTCACCCAGAGCGTTGAAGGTGGTATTGAGGCATTCCCAGGTCTCGGTTGACGTCACCTCCCGGGCAGACCTTGCATTTTCCCGGGCCGCTGAAATGGCGTCGACGATGGAACAGCCGCCTGCGGTGTTGCGGCGAAACGCCACCAGGTCGGTCAGCGACCAGACGTCCAACGGGGTGTCCGGCGCCTCAATGTCCAACACGTGCAACAACACTCGGGAGGTGTCGTCAGGATCGACGCTGGAATCCTCCAGTAGTTGGTGCACCGTGACGTCGAGAATGCGCGCCGTGTCGTCGGCGCGCTCGACGTAGCGACCGATCCAGTACAGCGCTTCGGCGTTGCGGGCCAGCATCAGTAGCTCACCGCCTGTTGTTGTTGCTTTGACCCGGCTGCTGTTCCAGCGCCGGGCGCGTCTGCGATTGTTTTTGCTGCTGGGACGACTTTACGGCTTCCGCCTCACCCTTCGACGTCGTGACCGGCGTGGGCAGCGCCCGCACGATCTCCGCGGCACCAAGCTCGCGGTCGGCCACCGAGGCGCGCGGCGCCAGCACCCAGGTGTCCTTGGACCCACCACCCTGGCTGGAGTTGACCACCCGCGATCCCTCTACCAGCGCCACCCGGGTCAGGCCACCGGGCAGCACCCAGACGTCGTCGCCGTCGTTGACCGCGAACGGCCGCAAGTCGACGTAGCGGGGCGCCAGCTTGTCGTCAACCTGCGTCGGGACGGTGGACAGTTGCATCATCGGTTGGGCGATCCACCCCCGGGGGTCGTCGCGGATCTTCTTGCTGATCGCGGCAAGTTCTTTGCCGGAGGCCTCCGGCCCGAAGACGATGCCGTATCCGCCGGACCCCTCGACCGGTTTGATCACCAGTTCGCTGATCCGGTCCAGCACTTCCTCGCGCTCGTCGTCCAGCCAGCATCGGTAGGTGTCCACGTTGGCCAGCAACGGTTTTTCGCCGAGGTAGTACTCGATGATGGTCGGGACGTAGGTGTAGACAAGTTTGTCGTCGCCCACCCCGTTGCCGACGGCGCTGGAGATGACGACGTTGCCCGCACGTGCGGCGTTGAGCAGGCCTGCAACCCCGAGCACCGAGTCCGGGCGGAAGTGCATGGGGTCGAGAAACGCATCGTCGATGCGGCGGTAGATGACGTCGACCTGACGCTCCCCTTCGGTGGTGCGCATGTACACCTGGTTATCGCGGCAGAACAGGTCTCGGCCCTCGACGAGCTCGACACCCATCTGACGGGCCAGCAGCGAATGCTCGAAGTATGCGGAGTTGAACACCCCGGGAGTCAGCACCACGACGGTCGGGTCGGCCTCGTTGGTGGCCGCCGACTTGCGCAAGGCATGCAGCAGGTGCGCGGCGTAGTCATCGACCGTGCGAACCCGGTGAGTGGCGAACAGGTTCGGGAAGACCCGCGCCATCGTGCGCCGGTTCTCCATCACGTAGGACACCCCCGACGGGGAACGCAGGTTGTCCTCCAGAACGCGAAAGCTTCCCTTTTCGTCGCGGATCAGGTCGATGCCGGCGACGTGAATGCGCACGCCGTTGGGCGGCACGATGCCCGCGGCCTGCCGGTAGAAGTGCTCACAGGAGGTCACCAGCCGGCGCGGGATGACTCCGTCGTTCAGGATCTCCTGATCGCCGTAGACGTCGTGGAGGTAGCACTCAAGGGCTTTGACGCGCTGGGTGATGCCGCGCTCTAACCGCGTCCACTCGGCTGCCGAGATCACCCGTGGGACCAGGTCCAGCGGAAACGGCCGCTCCTGACCGGACAGCGAAAACGTGATGCCCTGATCGCTGAAGGCACGGCCGAGCGCCTCGGCGCGCGCCTCAAGGTCGGAAGCATCCGACGGCGCAAGCTCGGCGTAGATGCCCTTGTACGGGCCGCGGATGTTGCCTTGACCATCGAACATCTCATCGAAGGCATCCGCGTAGCTGCCCGCGGTGTTGTACCCGTCGAAGATGCGCTCATAGCGCTTTGGCGGCGGCGATTCGCCACGCGGCTGGCGCCTTGTTTCGACGGGTACGGTTCGAAGGGCCACTGTGCCATGCTGCATCACAAACGCCGTTTCCGCAGGCCAAGAGTCTCCACTTTGGGAGATTGCACCACGGACTGTTACCCTGAGCAGTCGCCGCCTAAGCGTTGGGACGCTGCGGCAAGACCGTGACACCACAAGCCGCTGATATTTGCGAAGGAATTAACGCGTGGCCAACATCAAGTCGCAGCAAAAGCGCAACCGCACCAACGAGCGCGCCCGGCTGCGCAACAAGTCGGTGAAGTCATCGCTTCGCACGGCTGTCCGCGCGTTCCGCGAGGCCGCTGCCGCCGGCGAGAAGGAGAAGGCCGCCGAACTGCTGGTCTCCACCAGCCGCAAGTTGGACAAGGCGGCCAGCAAGGGCGTGATCCACAAGAACCAGGCGGCGAACAAGAAGTCCGCGCTGGCGCACGCCCTCAACAAGATCTGAGTTCAGCGACCGGGGTCGGCCCTACCTAACCGCCCGGCTCTTCCTCGGGCCGTCCCGGCCCGCATCGTCACCGGCCGCTAGCTCGGCGACTTTCCGTACCGCCGCTTCCAGCGCGTAGTTGGCATCGGCGGCCGCACCCTTGACGTCGGCGTTCAGCGCCGCGACCAATCTCATCGCGGTGGCCACCATGTCGCGGGACCAGCGTCGGGCCTGCTTCTGCGCCTTCTGCACCCGCCAGGGCGGCATTCCGACTTCAGCCGCCAGACGGTAGGGGTCACCAGAGAGTGGCCCGACCCGGGCGATGGCGTGCACAGCCTCGGCTAACGCATCGGCCAACACCACCTGCGGCTCGCCACGCATCATCGCCCACCGCAGCGCCTCGACAGCGCCTTCGACATCGCCCACCACAGCCTTGTCGGCGATGTCGTATCCCTTCACCTCGGCCCTGCCACCGTGATAGCGCCGCACCGCGGCGACATCGACGCGGCCATCGGTGTCGGCGACTAATTGTGAACAGGCCGACGCGAGTTCGCGTACATCGGAGCCGACCGCATCCAGCAGCGTGTTGAGCGTGTCGTCGTCGGATTTGACCTTCAGGGAGCGAAATTCGTTGCGGACGAAGTCAAAACGTTCGCTGGCCTTGGTGATCCGCGCGCACGGATGTACCTGCGCGCCCAGCGCGCGCAGCTGACTGGCCAGCGCCTTGGCACGCCCGCCACCTGAATGCACGACCACGAGCTCGGTGCCCGACGGGATGTCCGCGGCGGCATTGGCAATCAATTCCGCGGCTTCTTTGCCTGCCTCACCGGCGGCTTCCAGGACCACCACCCGCTCGTCGGCGAACAGTGACGGGCTCAGCAATTCGGCCAGCTCGTAGACGCCGACTTCGCCGGCTCGCAACCGGCTCACCGGGACATCGTCGGTGCCGGCGCGCTGCCGTGCCGACCGCAGTACCTCCGCGACGGCGCGCTCGACCAGCAGCTCCTCGTCTCCCAGCACGAGGTGCAATGGCGAAACCTGCTGGCTCACCGTTCGATCGTGTCATGTGCGGCCGACAGACCCGCCGGCCCCTACCAGCAGACCCGACAGCGACCAGGCCAACAGCCCGGCGGCTGCGATCGCCATCGCCGTGCGAAACCATCGTCGCCGCCACAACACCGCGGCCAGCAGGGCGGCGACGCCGACCAGCAGGAAACCGGCAACCCCGGACGGTACGGGCACACTGGCGGCGGGGACACCGGCTGCCCAATGCGCGATCCGCAACACCCACCACAGTTCGGGCCCGGTGAACCGGATCAGCAGTTGCGCCCCAGCCGGCCAGAACAGGCATAGTGCGCCCGCCGCGCTGCCCAGCACGGTGATCGGCGCGATCAGCACTGCCACCGCGAGATTGGCCGCCGCGGCGACCAGGCTCACCCGGCCTGAAATGCCGGCGATCAGTGGAGCCGTCACCAACTGCGCAGCGCACGCGACGCACACGGCGTCCGCCAGCGGCTTGGGCCAGCCGGCCGCCACCAGACGCCGCGACCAAATCGGCGCGATGACCACCAGCGCCGCCGTCGCCACCACCGACAGAGCGAGGCCCACGTCGACGGCCAGCTGAGGAGCGGCGACCATCAACACCAGCACAGTGGCAGCGAGAGCCGGAATCGCCTGCCGTCGCCGCGAAGACAACACACCCACCAGCGCGATCGCGCCCATCACCGCCGCGCGCAGCACGCTGGCCGTGGGCTGCACGACGATGACGAATATCACCAGCGCGGCACCGGCCAGCGCCACCGCTGCCCGCGGCCCGATCAGCCGCGATGTGAACAGCACTGCTCCGCACACGATCGTGACGTTGGCACCGGATACCGCCATGAGGTGCGTCAAACCGGCCGCGCGGAATTCTTGGCTGGTCATCATGGTGACCGCCGAAGTGTCGCCGAGCACCAGCGCGGGCAGCATTGCCGCCTGGTCAGCGGGCAGCACGTGACGGGCTGTGGCGGCGAACGCCGCGCGGACTGCGTACGCAGATCGGTGCACCGGCCCGGCGTGACCCATCGTCGGCGCACCGATCGCGTTCACCACAGCCACCGTCAGGTCGCGTCGGGTGGGGCGAGTGATTCTGGCGCGGAAGCGGACAGGCTGACCGACCATCACTGCGCTGAAGTCGCGTGCCGGCGCGAAAACCACCACGCGGCCCGAGATCGTGTCGTCTCCCAGTTGCTGCAACGTGGCACGGAACATCAGCCGGCCGCGGCCCAGCGACAGTGCGCTTTCGGTGGGCGTGACCGCCACCTGCGCTGCGGTTCCGAATGCCGCGGTGATGGGGTGGCGAGCGACCGCGTTGGCGCGTAACTCGATCGCAAACCCGAACCCCGCCCCGACGACACCAACAGCGATCACGCCGATGCCGACGGCCCGCATCCGTGGCCTTTGGTGTCCGGCGCGCCAGAGCAGAACGCCGAACGCGCTGCCCGCCGCACAGACTGACCCGACGACACCGCCTATCGGCCACAAGATTCCCGCCGCAGTGACCGTCCAACTGGCCAATGCGGCCGGCACCAGACGCGCATCCAGCCGCGCCGTCGCGGAGTCGCCACCCGATGGGTGCTGCACCGGTCTTAGACACGAACCAGCCGGCGCAGCTTTTCCAGGCGCGCGGGGCCGATGCCATCCACCTCGGCGAGCTGGTCGACGGTGGTGAACTTGCCGTTGGCATCGCGCCAGGCCACGATGGCGGCCGCCGTCACCGGCCCGACCCCGGGAAGGGCGTCCAACTGCTGCACCGTCGCGGTGTTCAGGTTGACCACCTCAGACCGTGTGGGTTTATCCGGACGAGACGCGCTGCCCGGCGTGCCGGGGGCGGCCGTGCCGGAGCTGACCGAGCTGCCCAACACGGGCGGCTGCCCCTTGATCGGTGCGATCCCGACGACGATCTGCTCGCCGTCGTCGACCTGGCGGGCCATATTGAGCCCGGTGGTGTCGGCACCATCGGTCGTGCCGCCAGCCGCCTTGAGCGCGTCGGCGATCCGCGCGCCGGGCGCCAACGTGACCAAGCCCGGCGTGTGAACCAGGCCCACCACGCTCACCACCACCGGTTGGCTCGGCTGGGCCGTCGCGCTCGGACTCGGGCCGCGGCTCGCCGACGCCACCGGATCGACCGGTGGCAGTTTCGCCGACCTCACCGGTGCGGGCGCATCCCGCATCAGAGTGAAGATGGCGACCAGCACCGCAATGGCGGCGATCGCCGCTAATGCGATGGCGCCGGCGCGGCCCGGGTCGGCACGCACTCTGGCCAGCCAGCCACCATGTTGTCCGGAATCGTCCGGAATCCACCGTGGCAGCAGGGAGTTCGGGTCGGTGTCGGCGTCGGTGTCGTCGGCATCGCTGTCCGGTTGGGCGCCGAGTCGTCGATGCAGTCGCTGGGCGGGCAGTTCTGTGCGCATACGCCGACCGTAGGTCGGTCGACTGCCGCGGCAACGCCGCCGCGGAGCCTGTTGAGACCGGCTGTGGACTAACTGCCGGCTGTGCACAATCGGCTGCGCCGAGCCGTCCGACAATGGTCGGCGGCGGGCGACGGGCGCCGTCAGACCAGCCGCCTGACTGGTTGGTTGGGGATGCGGATAACGTGCAGGGCAGGACCGTCGGATCCAATGAAGGAGACCGCCATGCAACTGGCACTGACGCCGGACGAAGCCGCCTTTCGTGACGAGCTGCGCACCTTCTACACGACAAAGATTCCGGCGGAGTTTCGTGAGAAAACCCGCCTGGGCTTACCACTCGGTCGCGACGACTTCAGCACCAGCCACAAGATCCTCAATGATCACGGGCTGGCGGTGCCCAATTGGCCCGTCGAATGGGGCGGCAAGGACTGGACGCCCGCTCAGCACCAGATCTGGCTGGACGAGATGCAGCTGGCCTGTGTGCCGGAACCACTGAACTTCAACGCAAAGATGGTCGGACCCGTGATCGCCGAGTTCGGCTCCCAGGAGATCAAGCAACGCTTTCTGCCGCCGACGGCCAGCATCGACATCTGGTGGTGCCAAGGGTTCTCCGAGCCGGAAGCCGGCTCGGATTTGGCGTCGCTGCGCACCACCGCCCTGCGTGACGGCGACAGCTATGTGGTCAATGGGCAGAAGACCTGGACGACGTTGGGCCAGTACGCGGACTGGATCTTCTGTCTGGTACGCACCGATCCCCAGGCGCTGAAAAAGCAGGCCGGCATCTCGTTTCTGCTCATCGATTTGGACACCCCGGGAATCACGATGCGGCCGATCAAGTTGATCGACGGCAGCTACGAGGTCAACGAGGTGTTCTTTGAAGACGTCCGCGTACCCGCCGATCAGCTTGTCGGAGAAGAGAATCAGGGCTGGACCTACGCGAAGT
>NZ_JBKQTQ010000327.1:0-15346 GCF_052143115.1 Mycobacterium sp. | reverse complement strand
CCATCGAATTGTTCAGCGACCGAGCTCGCCATGCCCGGCACGATTTCGCGATCACCGACGACAACGTCGCGGCGGTGGGCGAGATCTGCACGCGCCTCGACGGCTTGCCGCTGGCGATCGAACTGGCGGCAGCGCGGGTCCGGGCCCTGTCACTGACCGAAATCCTGGACACATTGCACGACCGCTTCCGGCTCTTGACCGGCGGGGCGCGCACCGCGGTACGCCGCCAGCAGACCCTGCGCGCCTCGGTCGACTGGTCGCATGCCCTGCTGACCGAACCGGAACGCGTCTTGTTTCGACGGCTGGCCGCATTCCTGGGCGGCTTCGACCTCGACGCCGCCCAAGCGGTAACAGGCGGCGGCGGCATGCCGCGATACCAGGTGATGGATCTGCTCACGCTGCTCGTGGACAAATCGTTGGTGGTCGCCGACGAGACCCGCGGGCGCACCCGCTACCGGCTGCTGGAGACCGTGCGCCAGTACGCCGCCGAAAAGCTCGGCGAGTCAGGGGAAGCCGATGACGTACGCTCGCGTCACCGCGACCACTACACATCGATGGCGGCGCTGCTCGACGGCCCGGCAGGCAGCGACTACGGACAGCGCGTCGAGCAGACCGAAACCGAGATCGACAACCTACGCGCCGCATTCGCCTGGAGTCGCGAAAGCGGTGACGCAGACCTGGCTTTGGCATTGGCATCGTCCCTGTCGCCGCTGTGGCAACCACGGCCCGCAGAGGGGGTTGCGTGGCTCGACGCGGTCCTCAACGAGGCCGACGCGCACCACATCGACATAGCTCCGGCCGTGCGTGCCCGCGCGCTGGCCGACAGGGTCTTGCTTGCCTCCAATATCGGGTGGTACGCCGACCTCCCGGGTCAGGCTGACGAGGCACTCACCATTGCACGCCAGCTCGATAACCCGGCCCTGCTGACGCGCGTGCTGGCCGCCCGAGGACTGATCGGCTTCGGCTCTGCGGCAGCCCAAGAATACCGCGCCGAAGCGATTGGCCTCGCCCGGAAACTGGGCGACCGGTTGAGGCTCAGCCACGTCCTCAGCATCGAGACGCTCGTGGCATCGTTTACGGGCGACGTGATCGCGAAACGTGCAGCGGCGCAAGAGGGATACGAGCTTGCTGAGTCGATCGGTTACCGCGCCGGATTCGTCCGGTGCCGCTGGTACCTCGGACTGGCACAGCTGGCACAGGGCGATTGCGCCGGAGCGGTCGAACACTTCCGCACCGCCGGCGCCGCGGCCGAAGCGGGTCATTATGCGAACTTTCAGAGGTACACGTTGGCCTTCCAGGGAGTAGCACTCGCGTGGCAGGGTGACGCTTGCGCGGCAAGAGCCGCGGCGAGCGAGGCTCTCGAGGGCGGCGACAACGAGCTTGGCAGCCTTAACGCCGGTCTCGCCTACACGGCACTGGGTATGGCGGCGCTCGCGGCTGGGGACGCCGCGACCGCGCGAAACGCAACCGCCGCGGCCTGCTTGCACGCAACAGGTGCCCCGCCCGGGATGGCGGCGCTGTCCCGCGCTTTCAGCGCGCAGGCGGCAGTGGCCGACGGAGACCTTGTTGCAGCGCGGCGCGCGGCCGACGAGGCGATCGCGACCGCAGCGGGGTGGTACTCGCTATGGGCGTTGATTACCCGCGCGCGGGTGGCGTCCGCCCAGGACGAGCCGGAACAGGCTGAGCGCGACGCGCATGACGCGCTGGCGTGTGCTAGCGAATTCGGGGCTCAACTCGGCATTTCCGACGTCCTGGAGTGCCTCGCCGCGATGGCATGCGACGCGGGCAGTCACCAAGAAGCCGCGCGGCTATTCGGCGCGGCGCACGCCATCCGACAGCCGTTGGGCGCGGTTCGCTTCAAGGTCTGGGACGCAGGCTATGAAGCCTCGATTGCTGCACTGCGATGTGCCATGGGCGACAATGACTTTGACTCGGCATGGGCCGAGGGCACCGTGATGTCCACCGAGGAGGCTATCGCGTATGCGCGGCGCGGCCGCGGGCAACGCAAACGCCCTGCCAGTGGATGGGCCTCGCTGACACCGACCGAACGCCAAGTGGTGCAACTGGTCAGCGAAGGATTGGCCAACAACGAGATCGCCGCAAGGCTTTTCGTCTCACCCCGCACCGTGCAAACCCACCTCACCCACGTCTACACCAAGCTCGGGCTGAGCTCGCGTGTCCAGCTCGTCCAGGAAGCGGCTCGTCACACATCGGCCTAACCGATGTGCAGCGGGTCGATCTGCACCCGGACCGGCTCGTCGGTTTGCCGGGCACTGGTCACGGCGACGCCGCGCCGCAGCTCGGCAGCCAGCGTCAAGCCCTGCTCGCGACGCACCCGTACCAGCATCCGGGTCACCGCAACGTCGGCCGGAGTCCCCGGCGGTCGGCGCGCGCCGGGCGGCAGCTCGACGGGGCCCAGCAGCTCGGCACTGTCCGGCAGCTGGACTTCGTCGAGCAGCGCCGCCACCGCCTCGGCGGCGCCGTCGAGAGCGGCCATGTGCACACTCGGCGGCAGGGCGACCTCGGTGCGGGCCGCCAGCTCCGCCTCGGCGTGGCCGACCGGGTCCCAGCGGATCAGCGCTTGCACTGTCGGGACGGATGATTCGGCGACCACCGTCACCACCCCGCCGTCGTCGCGGGCCCGCACCAGCGCTGCCGCGGCCATCCACCGTCGCAGCGTGTCTTCGCCCGCGCGCAGATCCTGACGGCCCAGCAGCGCCCAACTGTCCAGCAACAGCGCTGCACCATAGCCGCCGGATGCGCGGGGTTCCGCGCCGGGCGTGGCGACCACCAGCGCCGGCCGACCGGCGACCTCGGACACCACCGCTTCGCCCGCCGAGGTGATCACCGCGATCCCCGGGAACGCCCGGCCAAGCTCCTCGGCGGTGCGCCGCGCCCCCACCACGACAGCGCGCACCGCATCAGAGCCACAGCGCGCACAGCGCAGCGCGGCATCTGCCCGACCACACCACCGGCACACCGGGCCCGTCCCGTCGCGGTCGTTTAAGGACAGCGGGCCGGTGCAATGCCGGCAGCGGGCTATCGCCCGGCAGCGCCCGCAGGCCAGCGACGGGACGTAGCCGCGCCGCGGCACCTGCACCAGCACCGGCGCGCCGGCCTCTAATGCCGAGCGGGCGGCGCGCAGCGCGACGGACGGCAGTCGCGCGGAGCGGGCCGCCGGATCGCGCGCCTCGGCGTAGCCACCGTCGTCGAGCGCGACCACCCGTGGGCTGCGCGCACGCACCACCGCGCGCGCGGCGACCACGTCGTGCGCCCATCCGCTTCGCACCAGCGCGTGCGCTTCGGCGGTGCGGGCGTAGCCGCCGATCAACGCCGCGCACCGCATCTGATGGGCGCGCAGCATCGCCACCTCCCGAGCGTGCGGATACGGTGCCCGCGGCTCGCCCAGCGTGTCGTCGCCGTCATCCCACACCATGACCAGCCCCAGATCAGTCACCGGCGCGAACACCGCGCTGCGGGTGCCGATCACCAGCCGTGCGCTGCCGCGCAGCGCGGCCAGCCAGCACCGGTAGCGTGCGGCCGGACCCAACCCTGCCGACAACGCCACCACGGCGGATTCGTCGAGCAGTGCCGTCGCGGCCCGCCACATCGCGTCGACGTCTCGCTGATCGGGGACGATCGCCAACACCGCGCGGCCGGTCCGCACGGTCTGCGCGGCGGCCTCAGCGAATCGGTCCGCCCACAGCTCGCCGGCCAGCGCCTGCCACACCGCGCGGGCAGCACGCGACTCGGACAGTGCGGTCAGGAACTGTCCGCCGCGACCGTAGGCGTCCCAACCCGCACGGTCGACCTCGGTGATGGCGGGAAGCCCTGGCGGCGTTGAGTTTTCGCGTTCCACCTTGGCGTGCCGGGGCGGTATCGCCAGCCGCAGCACGTCGGCGCGGGTGCCGGCGTAGCGCGCCGCCACCGCATCGACCAGCCGACGGATCTCCGGGGTGAGCACCACCTCGGCGGACACCACACGGTCAAGCCAGGTCAGCTTGCCGACGTGGTCGGTGTCGGTGCGGCGCTCCAGGATGAACCCGTCCACCAGCCTGCCGTGGAATCGGAGCCGTACCCGCACCCCGGGCTGGGCGTCGTCGGATTGCTCGGCGGCCACCAGATAGTCGAATTCGCGATCCAGATGCGGCACTGACAACATCGGCAGCACCCGCGCGATCGGTTCGAATGCGGCGGCCTGCCGGGTCCGCGTGCTCACCCCGAAGGTGTAGCAGAGGTCGCCGACGACCCGGAGACGTTAGCGGTGTCCACCCGGCCGAAGAAGAAGCCGGCGGTGATCAAGATCTGCGCCGCCGCGTAGGCCCACCAGATCGGCACCGCCAGCGCCTCGTTGCCCAGCACGAACCGGCTGATACCGATAATCGCGTCCGAGGCCGCGAAGCACACCGCGCCGACCGCGGTCCAGATCGTGGGCAGCCGGGCCAGCAGCGCTGCACAGACCATCGCGCCCAGCACGACGATGTAGACCGTGACGGGGACGGTCAACCCGTCGCGCCCCAGATGCGGCCAGAACCACACCAGCAGCGCCGCGCATGCCGCGCACATCGCAGCAACAGCAATCAGGCGCGGACGCGACCGGCCCGACGGCCTCGCCAGTGGGAGCAGCGCACCCAGAAAGCACAGGTGAGCCAACAGAAATGCGGCCAGCCCGAGCACGAAAGACGCCGTCCACCACGGGATCGCCAACAACGCGTCGCCCGCGGCCGAGAACACCAACGCCGGCATCAGCCAGCGCCGCTCGCGGACATTCGGATGCGCGGCCGCGGCGAACGCCAGCAGCAGTGCCATCGATGCCTTGAACGCAGGCTGGGCCGTCCACTGTCCGGTCAGCTCCGCGCCCGGCGGTGAACGCAAGGCAGTCACGGTCAGAAACACCCCGTAAGCGACACCGGCCCAACCGGCGGCCACCCAGGCACCGAGCATGACCCGGGGTGCGTACGGTGTCTCCATGCCCGCCGTAGACGACTCCGGATCCACCATCGATCCCATTCTGCAGAAGGTACTGGATGCGGTGCCGTTCCAGATGTCACTCGATGACGGTGTCGATGTGGCGCGGCAGCGGCTGCGGGATCTGCCGCGGCGCCAATTCCACCCGGAACTGCGCGTGCAGAACCGCAGCATCGACGGGCCGGCCGGCCCGATCAACATCCGGATCTACTGGCCGCCAACCGATCACGGCACGCCGCCGGTACTGCTGTTTTTCCACGGCGGCGGCTTTGTCGTCGGCGACCTCGACACCCACGACGGAACCTGCCGCCAGCACGCGGTGGGCGCCTCCGCGGTGGTGGTGTCCGTCGAGTACCGGTTGGCGCCCGAGCACCCCTACCCCGCTGCCGTCGACGATGCCTGGGCCGCAACGCAATGGGTCGCCGAACACGGTAGCGAGATCGGTGCTGACGCCGACAGGCTTGCGGTGGCCGGTGACTCGGCGGGTGGCACCATCTCCGCGGTGATCGCGCAACGGGCCCGGGACAATGCCGATAAGGGCGGCCCCAAGCTCCTGTTCCAGCTGTTGTGGTATCCCTCCACCATGTGGGATCGGTCGCTGCCGTCGTTCACCGAGAACGCCGACGCAGCCGTCCTCGACCGCGCCGCCATCGCCGCGTTCTCGCGTTGGTACGCAGGCGAAGTCGACCTGTCCGATCCCCCGCCCGGGATGGCGCCAGGGCGGGCCGAGAACCTGGCCGGCCTACCGGCTGCCTACATCGCCGTCGCCGGGCACGACCCGCTGCGCGACGACGGCATCCGCTATGGCGAGCTGCTGGCTGCCGCCGGTGTTCCCGTTGAGGTGGACAACGCCGAGACGCTCGTGCACGGTTATGTCGGCTACGCCGGGGTGGTGCCTGCCGCCACCGCCGCGCTTGACCGCGGCCTGGCCGCACTGCGCGCCGCCCTGCATTAGTACGGTAGTTCCATGACGGAGCCGACCATCGCTCGACCAGAGATCGACCCGACGCTCAAGGCACTGGTCGACGCGTTTCCGCTGACGTTCACCGCCGCCGACGGCGTCGAGGTAGCGCGGGCGAGACTACGCCAGTTGCAGGCGCCCCCGGAAATGCTGCCGGATCTGCGGATCGAGAATCGCACCGTCGGGCATGGTGAGCTCACCGACATCCCCGTCCGCATCTACTGGCCCCCGGTCGCGGAGCACAGCGACTTACCGGTCGTCGTCTTCTATCACGGCGGCGGCTGGGCGATCGGCGACCTGGAAACCCACGATCCGGTCGCCCGCGCGCACGCGGTCGGCGCGGAGGCCATCGTGGTGTCTGTCGACTATCGGCTCGCCCCCGAACACCCGTTCCCAGCCGGTGTCGACGACTGCTGGGCCGCGCTGCAATGGGTCGGCGAGCATGCCGCCGAGCTAGGCGGCGACCCGAACCGGATTGCCGTCGCCGGTGATTCGGCTGGCGGCAACCTCGCCGCGGTGATGGCTCATCTGGCCCGCGACCATACTGATCAGGGCGGACCCAAGCTGGCATTCCAGCTGCTGTGGTATCCGGCAGTCACCGCTGACCAGTCGCTGCCGTCGTTCATCGAGAACGCCGACGCGCCGATTCTGGACCGCGACGTCATCGACGCCTTCCTCGCCTGGTACCTACCGGACACCGACATGAGCGACCCGACCACGCTGCCGGTCACCTTGGCTCCGGCCAATGCCGCCGATTTTTCCGGCCTGCCGCCCGCCTACATCGGCAGCGCCGAACACGATCCGCTGCGCGACGACGCGGCCCTCTACGCTGCGCTGCTCAACGCCGCGGGGGTGCCGTCATCGTTGAGTAACGAGCCCACGCTGGTACACGGCTATGTCAGCTTCGCGCTGCTCATACCGGCCGCCGCCGAGGCGACCAACCGCGGCCTCGCCGCGTTGAAAGCGGCGCTGCAGTAATCGGGGTACACGCTGGGCGCGGTACCGTCGGTAACAACTAACCGGCGTATCAACCCGCGATGGAGGTAACGGTGAGCGGCTATCGGCCCGACTACCACTGCCTGATCGTCGGCGCCGGGTTCTCGGGCATCGGCACCGCCATCAAGCTCGATCAGGAAGGGTTCGACGACTACCTCATCGTCGAGGCCGGCGACGGCGTCGGCGGCACCTGGCACTGGAACACCTATCCCGGTATCGCCGTGGACATTCCGTCGTTTTCCTACCAGTTCTCGTTTGAGCAGCGGCCGGACTGGTCGCGAACCTATGCGCCGGGCAGAGAGCTGAAGGCGTATGCGGAGCACTGCGCCGACAAGTACGGCATCCGGCCGAAGATCCGCTTCAACACCAAGGTGCTGGCAGTCGAGTTCGACGACGAGCGCGCGCTGTGGCGGGTGCAGATCGATCCCGGCGGCGAGGTCACCGCCCGATTCGTGGTGAACGCCAGCGGTGTGCTGACCGTGCCCAAGCCGCCCGATATCGACGGGGTCGACTCCTTCGGCGGCGTCACCATGCACACCGCACGTTGGGATCACCACCAGGACCTGACCGGCAAGCGAGTCGCGGTGATCGGCACCGGCGCCACTGCCGTGCAGTTGATCCCAGAGATCGCGCCGATTGTCAAAGAGCTCACGGTGTTTCAGCGCACACCGATCTGGTGTTTCCCGAAGTTCGACGTGCGGCTACCCAAATTGGCCCACTGGGCGATGCGCCTGCCCGGCGTGTCGGCCGTTCACCGGCTGGTCAGCCAGGCCTACGTCGAGGTGACGTTTCCCATTCCGGCGCAATACTTCACGGTGTACCCGTTCGCTAGGTGGATGGAGCCCGTCGGGCGCGCTTACCTGCGCCGCCAAGTCCAGGATCCGGCGGTGCGTAAGCAACTCACCCCGCGCTACGCCATCGGCTGCAAACGGCCCGGCTTCCACAACACCTACTTGTCGACGTTCAACCGCGACAACGTGCGACTGGTGACCGAGCCGATCGACAAGATCACCTCGTCGGCGGTGGCCACCACCGACGGCGCCGGCCACGAAATCGACGTGCTGGTACTGGCGACCGGCTTCCAGGTGTTGGACTCCGACAGCATGCCGACCTTCGCGGTCACCGGCAGCGGCGGCCTGTCGCTGACCAAGTTCTGGGACGAGCACCGGCTGCAGGCCTATGAGGGCGTCAGTGTTCCGGGCTTCCCCAACCTGTTCAGCGTGATGGGCCCGTACGGCTACGTCGGGTCGTCGTATTTCGCACTGATCGAGGCCCAGACCCGCCACATCATCCGATGCCTGACGCGGGCCCGTCGGCACCACGCCAGTCGGGTCGAGGTCACCGAGGAGGCCAACGCCCGCTACTTCGCCGAGGTCATGCGCCGCCGGCACCGGCAGGTGTTCTGGCAGGACAGCTGTCGGGCGGCCAACAGCTACTACTTCGACAAGAACGGCGACGTGGCGCTACGGCCTGCGACCACGTTCGAGGTGTACTGGCGCAGTAGGCGTTTCGACCTCGACGACTACCGATTCACCTGCTAACGGACCAATTCACTTGCGTGATTGCAGGATTCCTTCGATGTTCCGTTCCGCGAGTGCGGTGATGGACATGAACGGGTTGCAGCCCAGATAGCCGGGAAGCAGTGACGCGTCGTTGACATAGAGCTTGTCGTACCCTTTGACCCTGCCGTAGGCGTCCGTGGCTTTGCCGCGAAGAACCCCACCCATCGGGTGAACCGTGTTGGGCGCAAAAATCTTTCCTTCAAATAGGTCGTCGCGATAGTCCACGCCGTTGGCGTGTGTCACTTTGTCGAAAACCACCTGCGCTTTCTCGCGCAAGTGATCCGTGTAGCCCTGCGGCCAGCTGATGGCGATCGAGTCCGAAGCCCGCTCATAGGCAATGTCGGCACGGTCGCCGGTCCGCACCATCACGTAGTAGCCCAACGCGAACGTCTCGATCGGAAGCGGGATCGAGAACATACTGGCATAGACCGGGTTATCCGGATCATTTCGGCCGTCGAGATTGATCAGTCCCATCAAGGATTGCTGAGTACCCGCGGGGTCGCTGGGCTGGAGTGCATGGGCGACCATGATGTCTCCGTTGTTTCCGTATCCGCGGCCGATCTCTTCGCTCAAGTTGGGTAGCGCCCCGGTCTCACGGGCGCGCAGCAGGATCTCGGTCGTACCGAGTACCCCGGCGTTGAGATGCAGCTCGTCACAGCCGAGTTCGGCGCGCCCGACTTCTTTGCCGAACCTGTCGATTTCGCGGGTGGATACCACGTACTCACCCGAGCGCTCGCGCCGGATACCCGTCACTTCAGTGAGGGGCTTCAGGGTGACCTTTCCGGTCGCCAAGGCGGCGGCAATATACGTCTGATCAACACTGCCGAACCTGCCGTAATTGTTGCCGTACTGCTGTTCGAAGTCGAAAGCTGAACGTGGAACCTCGCCGGCCTCTTCTTTTTTCATGTAGTCGAACGAGTATGCGCTGCCGTTGTAGTCAACGCGGTAGCCGGCCGCCGCCGCGTACTTGCGACCCACTCTGGCGTATTGGAACCATGGTGTCCGCTCGAACCAGTCCATGTCGCGATTGCTGATTCGCAGCATTGCCTTCGCACGTTCGATATAAGTCCCCAGGAAAACAGCCGGGTCAATGTCTGGGAAGGCCGCACGGACCTGAGCCGGGGTCGGAATTGCGGCAATGCCCGCGTTGATCATCGACCCGCCGCCGACGGCACTTCCGCGGAACACCGTATGCGCGCCATGCACAACCTTTTCGCAGATCCCGGCCTGGACCGGCTGCGGTTGTGGCGTGTGCTTCGCCACCTGCTCCACCGAAACGCCTCGATAAGACGTCACCAGGCTCGGCGGAACCGACGTGAACCAGCCGGCGCGGTTGTCGGCGGGCAGCATTCGCGAGAAGCGCTTGCCGTCTGCGTCGGGGGTGTCCCAGAGCCTGCCCCTTTCCAGAATCACGGTCTGGATGCCGGCTTCGGCAAGCCGCAGCGCCGAAACTCCGCCGCCATAGCCGCTACCAACAACGATGGCCCTGTAGTGGAGTCGTGGAGCAGTTGAGTTGCGGCCTCTTCCGAGTTCGATGGCCCCGCCAATACCGGCAGCGCCCGCTGCAATCCCGACTGTGGCTCGAAGGAAACGTCTCCGCGAGAAAGCCATTCAGCGCACCCCTAACCGTGATCTAAACGCCAACCATAAGGTTGCTGGTACTGCTACCCTAAGTCGGCATGACGGCGTGTCGACTCCGAATTCGCCTGTCTGCATGTTTCTGGACGGCAGTGCCATTCTTATCCCGCGCTCGCGCAGCGGTCTGTCGACCAGAGACACCGGCCGCGAGCTGGAAGGAACCCAAGAGGTACCTATCCCTACTCGCAGCGGTGATCCCGGTCCTTGTTTATGCATCATGGCTGGGTGTATGGGCTACGGGCTTCGGCGTGTTCTGGTGGACCGGCCCCGTCCTGGCGTTCGGGGTCATTCCCGTTCTCGACCACATGATCGGGGCCGACGCGGCCAATCCTCCCGACAGCGTCCTTGCACGGCTGGAAAGCGACCCGTTCTACCGCTGGGCCACGTACCTGTACCTGCCAAACCAGTACCTATCGCTGTTGTTCGCCTGCTGGCTATGGAGCGGCGGTGGCTGGCTCACGCTGACTTTCGCCGACAAGGTCGGACTGATGGCGACGATCGGCCTCATCGGTGGCCTCGCGATCAACGCCGCGCACGAATTGGGACACACGCGAGCACAGACCGGAAAACGCTTGAGCAAGGTGGCGCTCGCCCAGACTTGTTACGGGCATTTTTTTGTCGAGCACAACTGCGGACACCATGTCCGGGTAGCGACCGCCGAGGATCCCGCCAGCGCGCGTTTGGGCGAGAGCCTTTACGCCTTCATTCCACGGTCGGTCTTTGGCGGTCTGCGTTCTGCCTGGAGCCTAGAAGCTAGACGGTTGGCCGGGATCGGGAAACCGCGCTGGACGCTCAGCAATGACGTGCTCAATGCCTGGCTGCTCAGTGTCGCGTTATTTATCGTGCTTGCCGTATGGTTTGGCCCCGTTGTTCTGCCGTGGCTGATCGGGCAGGCGATTATCGGCTTTTGCCTTCTGGAAAGCGTCAACTACCTGGAGCACTACGGGCTGCGGCGGCAGAAGCTGGCCAGCGGCCGCTATGAACGGGTGCGCCCCGCGCATAGCTGGAACAGCAGCACGGTGGTCGTCAGCGTCCTCCTGTTCCGTTTGCAGCGGCATTCGGATCATCACGTCAATCCGCTGCGCAACTACCAGGCGCTACGCCATGTCGATGAGGCACCCCAACTCCCGAGCGGGTACAGCGGCATGCTGCTGTTGGCGATGTTCCCGCCGTTGTGGCGTCGGGTGATGGACCCACGTGTACTTGACTTCTATCGCGGCGACATCCGGTTGGCCGGGCTGAAGCCCGGGGACCGTGACCGCGCATCGACGAGCCACTTTGAGAGTTCATCCAGAACAGTGCTCGACGCGCATCACGTGAAGGCGTCCGATGACGGGTTCGCCCGCGTAATCGGCGTCGGCGAACGGCCGACTCCGGGCCCCGATCACCCACTGCCGTCGGCCATCGAACACTGAGCAATGCCCTGGGTCGGAGACTACATAGCATTTGCCCGCCTCTAAGCGACAACCGTGCGGGCTGTCGCTCACTGGTCCACCATGTGTCGGCCGGTGATTTGAATGGTCCGCTGTGCACCATTCGTGCGTCGGTGGTCTTGGATGGGTCACCGATGCACCCGAGGTGCCGTTGAGTCATCGCCTGGTGTCGCTGAGATGTGGACGTTTACTTTGGGTGTTGGTGACCGTCGCACACCGTTAGTTCGGCGGAATTAGATGGCGCGCTTGAGGTCGTCGACTTTGTCGAGGCGCTCCCAAGGCAGGTCGACGTCAGTGCGTCCGAAGTGGCCGTAGGCCGCCGTCTGGGCGTAGATGGGCCGCAGCAGGTCCAGGTCGCGGATGATCGCACCGGGCCGCAGATCGAACACCTCAGGGATGACCTTTTCGATCTTGACGGGGTCCACGGCCTCGGTGCCGAACGTCTCGACGAACAGGCCCACCGGGGCAGCCTTGCCGATGGCGTAGGCCACCTGCACCTCGACCCGCTCCGCCAGGCCGGCAGCGACGACGTTCTTAGCCACCCAGCGCACCGCGTACGCCGCGGAACGGTCCACCTTGGACGGGTCCTTGCCGGAGAAGGCGCCGCCGCCGTGACGGGCCCAGCCGCCGTAGGTGTCGACGATGATCTTGCGGCCGGTGAGGCCCGCGTCACCCATCGGGCCGCCGACGACGAACTTGCCGGTGGGGTTGACCAGTACCCGGGTCGACGAGGAGTCCAGCGTTTCGTGAGCCAGCTCGTCGAGCACAGCCTTGAGCACGTGCTGCCGGATGTCGGGATCCAGCGTCTTCTGCAGGTCGATACCGTCGGCGTGCTGGGTGGAGACGACAACAGTGTCCAGCCGCACCGGAACGTTGTCCTCATAGGCGATGGTGACCTGCGTCTTGCCGTCCGGGCGCAGATACGGCAGCACCCCGTTCTTGCGGACCTCGGTCAGCCGCCGCGAGAGCCGGTGCGCCAGCGCGATGGGCAGCGGCATCAGTTCCGGGGTGTCGTTGATCGCGTAGCCGAACATCAGGCCCTGGTCGCCGGCCCCCTGCGAGTCCAGCGGGTCGGCCGCACCCTCGACGCGTGTTTCGTGGGCGGTGTTGACGCCCTGAGCGATGTCGGGCGACTGTGCACCGATGCCGATGTTCACCCCGCACGACGCGCCGTCGAAGCCCTTGTCCGACGAGTCGTAGCCGATGTCCAGGATGCGCGCGCGGACCGTGTTGGTGATGTCGGCGAAGGCCGTTTTCGCCGACGTCGTCACCTCACCCACCACGTGCACCTGCCCGGTGGTGACCAACGTCTCGACCGCCACACGTGAGCGGGGATCCTCCGCCAGCAGCGCGTCGAGGACCGAGTCGCTGATCGCGTCACAGATCTTGTCGGGATGCCCCTCCGTCACCGATTCGCTGGTGAACAACCGACCCTTTTCGCTCACACCCTCGTCCTTCCAAGTCAGCGTGAAAAACGTTAGTTAGACAAATTATATCGTCAGGCCACACGTCCCACCGGCCAGCCCCCAGGTGTCACGGGCGCTGGCTGGCGTCCCCGCCGCCCCCGTCCACGAACGTGACGATTGCATCCACAATACGACTGGCCATCAGCGTCTTCGAGCCGTGCTGCAGCGCTGACTCGGTACCGTCGGCTGCCAGCAACCAGCCGTCGTTGCTGTCCACCTCGAAGGCCTTGCCCTCACCGACGGCGTTGACCACCAGCAGGTCGCAGCCCTTGCGACGCAGCTTGGCCCGAGCATGGAACAGCACGTCACCGTTGGCGTCGCCGGTCTCGGCGGCGAAGCCGACGATGGCGCGCATGTTGGGCAGCTGCCCGGCGGCCCGGGCCTGCACCGCCGTGGCCAGCACATCGTCGTTGCGGACCAGCTCGATAGTCGGCGGTTCCTGTGCGCCCTTCTTGATTTTCGCGGTCGCCACGTGTGCCGGACGGAAGTCCGCGACTGCGGCCGCCATCACCAGCACGTGAGAGTCCGGTGCGTGCTTCGACACCGCGTCGGCGAGCTGCGGGGCCGAGCTGATCCGCACCACCTCGACACCGGCCGGGTCGATGAGCCCGGCGGTGTGCCCCGCGATCAGCGTGACCTCGGCGCCCCGCTGAGCGGCGACCCGGGCCACCGCGTAGCCCTGCTTGCCTGAGCTGCGGTTGCCGATGAAGCGGACCGGGTCGATCGGCTCGCGGGTGCCACCGGCGGTCACCAGTAGCTTGACTCCGGCCAGGTCGTAGGGCATTGCGTCGTGCCGTTCCAGCAGCAGCTGGGCGAACGTGGTGATCTCTTCCGCCTCCGGCAGCCGGCCTGCGCCGCTGTCCGCACCGGTCAGCCGCCCGGATGCCGGTTCCAGCACCACAGCGCCCCGGCGTCGCAGCGTGGCCACGTTGTCGACGGTGGCCGGGTGTTGCCACATCTCGGTGTGCATCGCCGGTGCGAACAGCACTGGACATCGGGCCGTGAGCAGCGTCGCGGTCAGCAGATCGTCAGCGCGACCGTGTACCGCCCGGGCCAGCAGGTCGGCGGTGGCAGGAGCGACGACGACGAGATCGGCGCCCTGGCCGATGGCAACGTGCGGCACCTGCGGAACGTCTTCGAACACACCGGTCTGTACCGGCTCGCCGGATAGCGCTTCGAAAGTGGCGGCGCCGACGAAGCGCAACGCGGATTCGGTGGGAATCACGCGGACCTGGTGACCCGCCTCGGTGAGTTGGCGAACGACCGTGCAGGCCTTGTATGCGGCGATACCCCCGGAGACGCCGACGATGATCCGCTTGCGGTCCGTCCGCTTGTCACCAGAGAGGCTCATCGCCGGCCCGCTTGATCCCGCTACTCGCCTTCGGTGTGCTCAAGCAGGTCGGCGTGGATCTCGCGCATGGCGATCGACAGCGGCTTCTCCTGAAGCCCCGGCTCGACCAGTGGGCCGACGTATTCGAGGATGCCTTCACCGAGCTGGTTGTAGTAGTCGTTGATCTGCCGAGCGCGCTTCGCCGCGTAGATCACCAGGGCGTACTTGCTGGAAACGCGCTCGAGCAACTCGTCGATAGGCGGGTTGGTGATGCCCAACGGCGTGTCATAGGCGCCAATCCCACCCGATGACGGATCGAACTGATCGGGGACGGCGGCTAGTGACGCGTCGGTCTGCGAGGTACTCACTTAAGACTTCTCCTGGTGACGTAGAACGGTGTGCGACTAATCGTGAATCGAGTCTGATGGCGGATCACGCCGTACCCGGCGCTTGTCCCACCAGCAAGGATACCAATTCTGCGCAGGCAGACTCCAATTGACTGTTCACCACCACCTCGTCGAAGTCGTCCTGAGCCGCTAATTCGATACGGGCGGTGGCCAGCCGGCGTTCGATCACCTCGGCTGTCTCGGTCCCCCGGCCGACCAGTCGGGACTCCAAGGCCTCCCAGCTCGGCGGTGCCAGGAACACGGTGATCGCTTCCGGCATCGCCTGTTTGACGGCTCGGGCGCCGGCCAGATCGACCTCGACGAGCACCGGATGTCCGGCGGCGGTCGCGTCGCGGATCGGCCGGGCCGGGGTGCCGGACCGGTGCAGGCCGCTGTGGATCTCGGCCCACTCCAGCAGGGCGCCTTCATCGATCAGTTGCTGGAAGCGGGCCGGGGTGACGAAGTAATAGTCGACGCCGTCGACTTCACCCGGGCGCGGCGCTCGAGTGGTCGCCGAAACGCTGAAGTGCAGCTCGGGAATCCGCTCCCGCAGGCAGCGGACCAACGTCGACTTTCCTACCGCGGATGGACCGGACAGCACCACCA